>DASVOE010000048.1:0-26713 GCA_036383515.1 Chitinophagaceae bacterium
GATTGAGTTTCCAGGCGAGGGCATGTTCCCTGCCGCCAGAGCCTAATAAGAGAATTCGCATGGTTCGATGATCTATGGTTGGATTTTAATAATGCTGCTAATAACCGGTATGGTTGTTAAAGATAAACTGAAAAATTATTGGGTGGTCAATTTTTCTGTATTTTGGTTGCTGCTAACGATTGAGACGCTGATTTATTAACTTAAAACAATTGTATGAATCAACCTGCAAAAGCTGTCAAACACCCAAAGGGCCTGATGGTATTATTTTTTACTGAAATGTGGGAACGGTTTGGTTACTATTTAATGGTAGGGATTTTATTTTTGTATTTGACCGATACTACAACAGGAGGAAAAGAATTTTCGAGAGGGATGGGGGCAGATGTGGTAGGTACTTTTATTGCGTTAGTTTATTTAACCCCATTCATAGGCGGGCTTATTGCTGACAGGTATCTTGGTTATATCAAATCTATTTTTATTGGCGGTTCATTAATGGCGGCAGGTTATCTCGGGTTAGCGATACCGGGAGATACAGCTATGTATGTTTCGCTGGGTCTCATCATTGTTGGTAATGGTTTTTTTAAGCCCAATATTTCTACCCTATTGGGCAATATGTATAATAAAGAGGAATTAAGACCTTTAAAAGATAATGCATATAATATCTTTTATATGGGTATCAATATCGGAGCATTGGTATGCAATTTTGTTGCGGCCTATCTCCGTAATAATTATGGGTGGGGGTATGCATTTTCCGCAGCAGGTATAGGTCTTATCATTGGTCTTATTTGGCTTGCACTACAACTGAAACATGTAAAAGATGCTGATGTAAAAAGACCCATGCAGCCGGGAGATATGCCTATTTCAAAAATATTTGGGTCCGTGTTTTTGCCGATGATCATTTTCGGTATTGTTGGATGGGTGATTCCAGGAAATTTATTTAATTCTGATTCAAACGACGCTTTCATTTTTGCCTGTGTTCCTGTTATATTTTTTTATGTGAACCTATGGAGAAAAGGGAATGCAGAAGATAAAAAAGGTATTGGTGCCTTATTATTCATTTTCACTGTATCTATAATCTTCTGGACGATTTATAATCAAAACTCAACGGGGCTTACCATTTGGGCAGAAACTCATACAGACAGACAGATATCTTCAGTGCTGGAAGGACCGGCCAGTAAAGTAGATATGGTGCAGCGAATAACAGCTGCGCCAAGAGAAGTTGCGCAGGTAGATCAATACCTGCGGGTAGTAAATGATAGTGCTGGTAATCCCATAAAAGTGCAGGGATATGACCCGTATTTAAATAACCTTCCAAAGGAAAAATGGCCGGCACCGGGCCAGGAATTAAAATTGATGAATGCAGAACTTTATCAATCCATCAACCCGTTCTTTATTGTTTTGCTTACACCTATACTTATCGGGCTGTTTGTTTTCCTGAGAAAAAGAAACAGGGAGCCGTCAACCATGAGTAAGTTTGGATATGCATTGATCATTTCCGGGCTAAGTGCACTGGTAATGGTTTTCGCCGTAATGTCTGTCCCCAGCATTTATTTATATAAAACTTCCGGTGTCTGGCTGGTGCTTACGTATTTTGTTTTCACCATTAGTGAAATATGTTTAAGTCCTATCGGCTTGTCATTAGTTTCCAAACTGGCGCCGCCACGTTTAACTGCATTGATGATGGGCGGCTGGTTCCTCTCCACTTCATTGGGTGGAAAAGTAGCAGGTGTAATGGCCAGTTTCTGGGATAAGATTCCTGACAAAAAACTTTTCTTTGGTATCATTACCATAGCTGCAATACTTGGTGGTATATTAATCTTTAGTCGTATTAAATCACTGAACCAGGTGGTAAAAGATAAAACAGGCTCTGTTGTATAAATATTTTTGTCCATTCATCAAAAGGCGATCTTGCGGTCGCCTTTTTTTATTTGCTCTCCCTTTCCTTTTCCTATCTTTCCTCATTAAACGATTTAGCTATGTGGAAGAAACATCCGAAAGCATTGCCGTTCTTATTTTTTTCTGAAATGTGGGAACGCTTCGGCTATTACCTGATGATTGGCATTTTTACTTTCTACCTGAAAGATGCAGCGAAAGGTTTTAATATGGATGAAAAAGATTCTGCCAGTTTGTATGGCACTTTTATCGCCCTTGTATTCTTTACTCCTTTTCTCGGGGGCCTCATCGCTGATCGCTATCTCGGCTATCGCCGCTCCATTATCCTTGGTGGTTTATTGATGGCCGCCGGTTACTGCCTGATGGGTATTCACAACATCACCATGCTGTATGTAGCCATGACACTGGTAATTGTGGGTAATGGTTTTTTCAAACCAAATATCTCTACCCTGCTGGGCAATGTATATTCCACACCCCAGTACATGAAACAAAAAGATGAAGGCTATAACATCTTTTACATGGGTATTAATATTGGCGCCTTCATCTGTAATTTTTTTGGCGCCGCTTTATACACAACGATTGGTTGGGGTGCTGCTTTTGCAGCAGCAGGAGTGGGTATGTTAATCGGTGTCATCACTTTTATTGCAGGCACCCGGCACTATAAAGAATTTGATACCCGAAAACCATTGCAACCGGGCGATATGCCGCTGGGAAAGATATTGGCATTGGTCATCTTACCAGCACTGATCTTTGGCGCTATCGGGTGGTTTATTAAAGGCAAAGACGGTTATATTTTTGATTCCAATTCTACCGATGCTTTCATATTTGCGTGTATTCCAGTTCTTGCTTTTTATGCAGTTTTATTAGTACGAAGTAATAAGCAGGAACGTCCGGCCATGGGAGCCATGTTATCCATCTTTGCGGTAGTCATTTTATTCTGGGCCATTTTTAAACAAAATGGTTCTGCTCTCAATACCTGGGCCAGCCGTTATACAGAAAGACATGTAACGGGGTCAACAGAAAATGTATTGACAGGATTAAAGCAAACGGAGTCGGTTACTTACAAACTGGATTCAGTCACTAAAACAGATGAGCAATTCAGAAAAATAAAAGTAGAAGGCAAAGAAGTGAAAGTGTTAGACTATCCATCTTATTTTAAAAACATAGAAGCATCGGCTATACCGGCAGAAGGAGAAAAAGTAAAAGTGTGGGCTCCCAGCCTGAGTCAATCCATCAACCCTTTCTGGGTAATTGTATTAACACCGTTGATCGTGGCTCTATTCACCTGGCTTCGTAGAAAAGGTAAAGAACCTTCCACTCCCACCAAGATCGCATTTGGATTATTAATATCAGCATTGTCTGTATTAGTAATGGTAGCTGCCGTGAAAGCGGGTAATAATGGCACCGAAAAGGTAAGTGTATGGTGGTTGATCGGCAGTTATGGTGTGATCACGATTGGTGAGTTATTCTTAAGCCCGATGGGATTATCATTGGTTTCCAAATTAAGTCCTGTGCGTATAACATCTTTAATGATGGGAGGTTGGTTTCTTTCTACTTCTATTGGTAATAAATTAAGCGGTATTCTTGCCAGCAAATGGGATGAGTATGATGACAAGGCAAGCTATTTCTGGCTGAATTTTATTTTACTTGGTGCCGCTGCTGTTTTTTTATTTATTTTATTAAAATGGCTGAATAAAGTGATGCGGGAAAAAGGGGTAAATTGAGAAAGGCTGGAGCTATTCGCTATTAACAAGAAACCTATTTTAAATAAAAGTCTCAAAGCTATGGGCCCGCAGCTCATAGCTTTTTTCTTATCTTCCATTTACTAAACCAACCTGCTATGTCAGAACAAACCAAGTTCAAACCTTTTGTACCGGCTGAAACAGTGATGGCAGAACTCACCATCAAGTCTATTATTACCGGGGCTCTTTTTGGAATTATTTTCGGTGCTTCTACCGTATACCTGGCATTGAAAGCAGGGCTGACTGTTTCTGCATCAATTCCCATTGCTGTGATAGCTATTACGCTGGGCAGAAGATTTTTAAAAACTACTATTCTTGAAAATAATATTATACAAACAACAGGATCGGCCGGTGAAAGTATAGCTGCAGGTGTTGTATTTACTTTACCCGGTTTTTTATTTTTGAGTGATCCCAATACCGCTAATTATTTCAACTATTTCACCATACTTATACTTGCCATCTTTGGTGGCATATTGGGAACATTAATGATGATACCCCTGCGGCGTTCATTGATCGTGCAGGAGCATGCCACATTACCTTACCCGGAAGGAACAGCTTGCGCCTCTGTTTTAAAAGCCGGTGAAAAGGGTGGTGATTTCGCCAAAACAGCTTTCATGGGATTGGGATTTGCATTTGGTTATGCTATGCTTCAAAAAATATTTCATGTAATTGCGGAAGTACCGGCATTTTTTACCCGGCAAACAAACAAAATATTTCCATCAGCAAGAGTAAGTGGTGAGATCACTCCTGAATATCTTGGCGTAGGTTATATTATCGGACCCAAAATAGGCGGTGTATTAGTAGCCGGTGGTATATTGAGCTGGTTTGTACTGATACCTCTTTTATCATCATTGATCAGCGCTGATGTAATTGCTGCTCAACTTCACAAACTTGGTTATATCACTGATCTTGCCAAGCAAGGTCCCGGCAATGCAGGATCATGGGATCCTGTCACTCACAATTTTGGAGACTGGTCATCGGCCATTTACCGTGCTTATATCAGGCAAATTGGTGCCGGCGCTGTAGCTGCAGGTGGTTTCATTACATTAATAAAAACAATACCTACCATTATATCATCCTTTAAGGGAAGTGTAGGTTCATTAAAAAAAGGAAGCGCTGCTACCTATGTGCAGGGTCCCAGAACTGAAAGAGATCTTTCCATCAAAGTTGTAGGTATCGGCAGCTTAATGTTATTGCTGGTGATCGCCTTATTACCCAATACCCTGATCCCCGGAACAAATATCGGAAGTAAATTATTACTGGGCTTACTGGTAATTATCTTCGGAGCCTTCTTTGTAACTGTTGCTTCACGAATTGTTGGTTTGATTGGTTCATCTAATAGCCCTATCAGCGGTATGACCATTGCCACATTAATGGGAACCTGCCTGATTTTTATTGCTGTGAAATGGACAGGTCATGTGTATGAACCTATGGCGTTAGTAGTGGGTGGTATGATCTGTATTGCAGCTGCTAATGCCGGAGCTACTTCACAGGATTTAAAAACGGGTTATTTAGTAGGAGCCACACCCAAGTATCAGCAGATCGCTTTATTCGTAGGTGCAATTGTTTCATCATTGGCTATTGGCGCTACCATAAAAATATTGGATCAACCCACTGCTGCAATGGCCGCACAGGGAATTGAACATGCCATCGGAACGGATCTGTATCCTGCACCGCAAGGAACATTGATGGCCACATTAATAAAAGGTATCCTTTCCTTCAACCTGGATTGGCAGTTTGTATTGGTAGGTGTATTTATCGCTATCGTGATGGAGCTTTGTGGCATCAAAGCATTGAGTTTTGCAATTGGTATATACCTGCCCTTATCAACAACACTTCCCATCTTTATTGGGGGAGCAATAAGAGGCATTGTTGAATGGAGGCAGAAAAAGAAAAACATCCAGGTAGCTCCTGAAGAAGAAGACCTGGGAAAAGGAAATCTATTTGCAACAGGACTTGTAGCAGGTGGCGCATTGGCGGGAGTACTGGTTGCCATTCTCTCTTCTATTGATAGTGTGAATTCCAAGCTTGGTAAAGTAAATGCAGAACATAAATTATCCTCGCCCGGTTTTTTAGGAATAGAAGGATACAAATGGCTGGGCGTTGCCTTCTTTGCATTTATGGGATTTGTATTATACCGTATCGCAATAGGTAAAAAGAAATCTTTATAAATCATCATAAAAAAATGCCTCTGCAATTGCAGGGGCATTTACATTTCAGGGTACGGATTCTTAGTTCTTAAATAAAGTTCAGGTAATCGTATTGCTTGCTTAATATTTTTGCATCATCTGCCTTCAACCATTTATTCAGCACCGTAGCATACACATTTTTAAAGTCGACATTATACTTCAGGTCGCCTTCATTCAGATCACTTAAGTCGGGTAATGGATTCAACACACCTTTCTGTTTTAAACCTCCACTAACAAGAAACATATTGTTAGCCGTGCCATGATCGGTTCCATTGCTTGCATTCTGCTGCACCCTTCTTCCAAACTCAGAAAAAGTGAATAGCATCACATCTTCAAACCGCTGTTGCTGTTTCAGGTCTTTTACAAAAGCTTTTACCGCATCGTTCATCTCGGTGAATAAACGGTTCTGTTGTGCATCCTGGTTAATATGTGTATCAAAACTTCCCAGCGATACATAATACACTTTCGTATTGATCTCGGAGTAGATCAGTGAAGCAATTGTTTTGAGACTATTACCCAGTTCCGTTTTGGGATATTCTGCATTGGTCGGATGCATTTTGCTTTGCTGAAAAATATAATCAGCCGAAGAAAGGGTTTCCGCCATTGTTTTGTATAAATAATCTACCGGCTGCTCCCCTGTTTCATCTTTATGATTCTTCATCACATCTCGGAAGAATTTTTCATTAGCGGTTCCGTATAAACGTCTTGGATCTTTTACTGCTATACCTTTTATATGCTCTCCTTTTAAAGCAAGGCTCAGCACATCATCCAGTTCGATCGCCTGTGTTGGTTTATCACAACCATTACATTGTGCATCGAGATAACGACCCACCCAGCCATTACTCCAGTACTCAGTGCTCTGGCTGGCCGTATGCCAGATATCCATGCTGCGGAAGTGTGAACGATCGGGATTGGGATAGCCTACATTATTTAAAATGGAAAGACTGCCATCATCATATAACTCTTTAAAAGCTGTTAAGGCAGGATGCAAGCCCACTTCATCTGTCAGCGATAAGGCTTTGTCCTTTACAATTCCTAATTTGGGTCTTGCTTTATAATACAGGTCATTTCTTACAGGAATGACGGTGTTCAATCCATCATTACCACCACTCAGTTGTAATATTACTACTACTTTGTTGCCAAGTGGCACCATCTGCTGTGCTTCAAAAGTTTTCAGAAATTTAGGCAGCATCATGGCTGCTGTAGCTAAGGAACCAACCTGGATAAATTCTTTACGTTTAAATAACATAATGTAAGCGTTGAACGGGTGTTAATATAATTGATATTCCGGTGTAGACATGATCTGCAGCGTAGCAGTTTTAATGAAATTCTCCCGGCCACTTTCATCTGAATATTTTTTTATAAGATCGTCTCCCACGGCTGACCGTGTTTGCAATAATATATTGGTCATTGTTGTTAGTAATTTCTCTCTTTCTATGCTCTCAAAATTCTTTACATATAAATTCCAGTCTACATTGGCATTGATCTGCTGACGGCCCATGCCGGCATAAACACCCGCAGCTTGCTGTCCGCCTTGCTTCTTACCTGGCTTCAACGTATCCTCATCTTTTTTACCCATCATAGTATCATCATCGTCCTTTGGCTTTACATTCATTTCATCCACATCATTGATGAGTTTGGGTATCCGCATCCGCATCATCAGGGATGAACTGTCGATCCAGCTTTTACCACCGGGCCAACCCGCTACATTAGGAGGATAAAATAATAATTGTCCTAATACACGTTGCAGGATCATCAACGCTTCTTCATTCTCTAATTTCATCGGCAAGGTTCGTTGAATACCTACTAATAATTCTACCGGCGATTTTATTTGAGTACCGATATTCTTTTCTTCATAAAACCAGTCGCTGGTAAAAATATCTTCCACCAGTTTACCAATATCATAATCGCTTTTATAAAACCGGTCAGCCAGCCATTCCACTTTTTCAGCATCCACTTTTTCATTTACAAAAAACTTATACATCTTTTGTGAAATATACCGGGCTGTTTGTTTTTCTTCCAGTAAAATATCCAGTACATCACCACCTTCAAAGTTCCCGGTTTTTCCGAGCACTGTTTTAGTGCCGGCATCATGCTGAAATTTCCGGAATACAAATTCTCCCTGAAGATTAGCGCTCCAACCGGTAAATGCCCTTGCTGCATCTTTGATGTCATTTTCTGTATAATGTCCGCGGCCGAGTGTAAATAGTTCCATCACCTCCCGTGCAAAGTTTTCATTGGGATGATCCTTCTTGTTTTGCTGGTTATTTAAAAAATTCAGCATGGCTGCTGATTTAGAAACTTCTTTCAATAAGGTTTTGAAATTCCCCAATGCATTTCTCCGGATAACATCCAATAAACCCTGTTGATAAAACACATTCAGGTTGCGACAGGCAAAATGACCATGCCAGAAAAAAGCTAGTTTTTCCCTGAGCTGTGAAGAAGTATTAACCATCTCATGAATCCAGTATATATTGAGATTACGGACTCCCTGCCTGTTCTTTTGTTGAATCATTTTCCGCTCATCAGGATCTAATTCTTTTTTTTGTTGCCTGCCCACTTCTTCAATTCCCATTACAAGGCCTTTGAGATAATCATCTGCTACATCTATGTATTCGGGCTTCTTTTCCGAAGCTTTTACCAGTGCTTTATAAAATTGTTTGGGAGTATACTTTGAAAGATCAGCAAACTGTTCAACGGCTGGACCAAAACCGGCCCTCCACAAGAGGTGCTGATTTTTTAGCTGGTTAGATACTGGCATCAGGCTATAAATTTTATTTTCAGACTATTATGAATATAGGAGGTTTAAAACAGTTGCCCATTAAACGCAAAAAAACTAAGCTTATTTTTAGTTCCGGATATTGAAAGCAACAATATGACGCTAAAAGTCTTCAAATACCTTTCACCATTAATTATTTATGTTGGTTTATTCAGGGCTTTTATGGTTACAGAATGGAAGTGTGGTAGCCCCTGATCTATGCAGGGGTTATCATCCGGCTGTTAAGTTATTTAGTAACCCTGGTCTCAGCAACATGAGTGCAACCAAAGAAGAAGTGTGATTATTTTTTCGCATTCGCAGTTACATACGCCATCACATCCTGCTTTTCATTTTTGCTGAGCCGGGCTTTCGGCGCCATTAATTCAAGAATAGTACCCCATCTTTTACCTGAATAAATAGTTGTTTCCGGTAAGCCGTGACAACTTGTTGAAAACGATACGACCCGCTACGGGATTGGGAATAGCATTAACGGTTGCTGATGGAGGAGTTGCAGGTTCGATAGTTCGTTCGGAGATGACAGGCAACGATTTTTTTTGACAAGCTATCAATACAATCGTGAACCCTATAATAATAATTGCTGATCTCATATATTCCTTTGAATAAAAAAAAGCACGAAGGTTCAATTAAAGGAATAATTCATGTGCCTTTATATGAACAAAGGTTTTATATGCTTTCTGCACCGAAATAAGAATGTAACACTTTGGGAAGTTTTATTCCATCAGTCGTTTGATTATTCTCGAGCAGGCAGGCTACAATCCGGGGCAGTGCCAGTGAGCTTCCATTAAGCGAATGCACTAATTGAGGTTTTCCTTTTTCATCCTTGAAGCGGATCTTCATCCGGTTGGTTTGGTAGGCTTCAAAATTAGAAACAGAACTTACTTCCAGCCAGCGTTCCTGGGCAGCACTGTACACTTCAAAATCATACGTAAGGGCGGAAGTAAAACTCATATCACCACCACATAAATTTAAAATGCGGTAAGGCAATTCCAACGCCTGTAATAATTTCTCGATATGGTCTACCATTTCCTGGTGCACTTCATAACTTTTACCGGGATGCACCAACTGCACGATCTCTACCTTATCAAACTGGTGAACCCTGTTAAGTCCTCTTACATCTTTACCAAAACTTCCGGCTTCTCTTCTGAAACAGGGTGAGTAAGCAGTCATCTTAATAGGCAGGTCGGTATCTTTTACAATTTCATCGCGGTAAATATTTGTAACAGGTACTTCAGCAGTAGGGATCATGTAAAAATTATCAGCGGGCATATAATACATCTGTCCTTCTTTATCCGGCAACTGGCCCGTGCCATAGGCTGTCGCTTCATTTACCATAAAAGGCGGAAGATATTCAGTATAGCCTGCGGCTGTATTGAAATCCAAAAAATATTGTATCAGTGCCCGTTGCAATTTGGCTCCTTTGCCTTTGAATAACGGAAAGCCGCTACCGGTAATTTTGGCTCCTGTTTCAAAATCAACAATGTCATATTTTTTGATAAGATCCCAATGCGGAACAGATCCGGCAGGTAATTGTGGTTTTGTTCCACCTTCTTTAATCGTTACATTTTCCGCTGGTGTTTTACCGGGTGGCACTTTATCAGAAGGAAGATTAGGAAGTTTTACCAGTTCATTCTGCAGTTCCTTTTCAATCGCTGCAAGGTTTTCTGAAATGGGTTGTAATGTTGATTTTAATGTTGCTACTTCCTGCTTCCTGGTTTCAGCTTCTTCCTTTTGACCTTTTGCCATCAATGCTCCAATCTCTTTAGAAGTGCTGTTGAGCTGTGCCTGGTTATTTTCAAATTCTACCTGCAATTTTTTCCGCTGATCATCCAGGGATAATATAAAGTCAATCAATTCAGGTTCGGCAAAATACTTTTTGGCCAATCTTTCTTTTACTCCTTGTGGATCCTGGCGTAATACCTGTAGCTGCAACATTTTTCCGAATTTGGGCAAAGATAAGGTTGAACTATTATGCACCCATAACTCATAACCCCCTAACCGGTAACTATTATCTTTGCGGGATGTTTACAAAAGATGATTTGCAGCAACGCTGGTGGGACCTGGAAGCAAAACTGGTAGAGCGATTTAACAAGAAGCCGGATATGGAAGCTATTCTTTTCCTGATAGGCCTGCAGGAAACCGGTATGATGAAAGAAAAAATAACGAAGGAACAAAAGCAGGATATGATGCATGTGGCTGTTTGTAATTTACTGATGCCAAGCGGCTATTATGAAATGGAAAGTGTGGATGAAGATGGATGGCCTCATTTCAGGCAACTAAAGCCGATGCCGGATATGAATGCTTTTGAACAGGAAAATTTTTTAAAAGACCATGTTTTGCTTTATTTTGAAACACATAATTTTTAATTACCGATCCCCATTTAAATGATGTTGATGAAAAAAATTTTTCTGCTCGCTGGTTTTTTATTGCCAGCCTTCTTCCTGTTTGCCCAAAAAGATTCGACCCTTAAAAAGAAAGACCGTAAAAGAGATGTGTTATTGCAAACCGATTATGGTGATATGGTAGTTCGTCTTTCTGATTCTACTCCTTTGCACAGGGATAATTTTCTTCGCCTGGTGAAAACAGGTTTCTATGACAGCTTATTATTTCACCGGGTGATCCAAAATTTTATGATCCAGGGTGGTGACCCTGTAAGTAAAAATGCAGCGACGGGGAAACCTTTGGGTAGTGGTGGCCCTGGTTACCGGGTTCCTGCTGAGTTTAGAACAACATTGTTTCATAAAAAAGGAGTGATAGCTGCTGCAAGAGATAATAATCCTGAAAAAGCCAGCAGCGGCAGCCAGTTCTATATTACGCAGGGAAAAATTTTTACCGATGCAGGATTAGATTCAATGGAAACATTCCGCCTGCAGGGAAGAAAAATACCTCTGGCTCAGCGGGAAGTTTATAAACGTATCGGTGGCATCCCTCAGCTTGATCAGAACTATACTGTATTTGGAGACTTGCTGAAAGGATGGGATGTGTTGGATAAAATTGCTGCAGTAGCAACAAGTAATGGGGCAGACAGGGACCGGCCTTTACAAGATATTCGTATCATAAAAGCAAAATTGATAAAGCGAAAAAGACTTCGCTGACCCTGGTTAATAAAAAAAGTGAGGGCTCAAACCAATTGAGCCCTCACTTTTTTATGTTGAATTTTCATTTATTGTCCTATTCCCTGGCCACCACCCTGTGTACGTTTGCTTTCCTCTTCGGAAGCCAATTTTCGCTGACGGGCTGCTTTCACTTCGTTTCTTCCAAACCGATACGTCAGGTTTAACTTAAACTGCCGGCTTTCAAAATTACCGCTGGCCCGGAGGTATTGTCCTGCAAAATTGCTGGTGCCACTCCATTTAAGCGTTCTAAATATATCGCTAACCGAAGCTTTGAGGTTGCCCTTTCCTTTGAAGATAGTTTTTTGTATTCCACCGTCAATAGCCCAAATAGCTTTGCTTTCAAACGTTCCCTGCCAGATAGTAGGTGCATTGTAGAAACCGCTTACTTCTGTTGTCCAGTTTTTCTTCTTCCCTAACTTCAAACTGTGTTGCATGAAAACATTGTAAGAAAATACATCGAGGCTTATATTCCTGTTACCACCACCAAAGTTTGCCTTATACATAGAGTAAAAAGTATTCAGGTTAACAAAGGCTGTATAGTTTTTATACATGAATGGGTAGCTGATATTTAAGCTTACAATATCCTGGGTAGCAAGATTTTTCTTGGTAATAAATGATTTAGATTTTTCTGCTGTATCCACCAGTTGAGTAAACACATCACTAACATGACTATAGTTAACGGTAGTTGTCAATTTAAACTTATAGATATTAGTAACAGCGAAACTATTGGTATACTGAGGTCTCAGTTCTGTATTTCCTTTCTGGAAAGTGTATTCATCCAGTTTAAATTCAAAAGGATTCAGGTCCTGGTAAGCGGGGCGATCAATACGGCGGCTATAAGAAAAGCTCCACTGCTTCATCGGGTTTTTATTGAATGTAAACGATGCGCTGGGAAACAGGTTAGTATAATTGCGCTTTATGGATTGTTTATTCGAGTAGTTTACTGACCCGTTGCTATTTAAGCTATAAGAGTCGCCGGTGTTGTTGGTATTCTCTACTCTTAAACCAGCCTGTACCATAAATCCTTTGAAAGGCTTATTATAATTGAGATAAACCGCATTAATATTCTCTTCGTAATTAAACTGGTTACTTCTAGCCACATCCAATTGTTTTGTATTGCCTGATACATTATAACGTCCGAAATTATTATCCGTATTAACAAAAGAGGTTTTAAAACCCAGCCCTAATTTGCCTCCTTTAAATTTCTGTTCGTAATCTGTTTTCAACGTATAGATATCAATATCTGTAGGCGAAATAAAATTATAGATACTCCGGCTCAGCTCGGTAGTCATCGAAGGGTTATAATAGATGTTGGGCTGGTACTGGTCGCTTTTAATTCTATAGATGCCATAATCTGCATCTACATTCAATTCATGCCCTGCTGTGTCGGCAAACCGGTAGTTTAAATTGAAGTTGACATTATTCCTGTCTGATACGCTTTTGTTATTAGCAGTTAATACTCTATCAACAACACCTGTTGGTTTATAAGAAATAGGTGTTTTGCTATTGGTTGAAAATTCATTGTCTGCAATATTACCATTGACCAAAATACCTAGAGTATGTTTGCTGTTGACATAATAGTCTACTCCGACTTTAAAACCATGACTGGTGTTTTTAAAGGTCATATTATTCCGCTGATTAAAGATAGTATCGAGTTGCTCCCTGTATAATTTAAAAAGGTTATCGTTCTTTCCTTTATTGAAATTATAATTACCAAAAATATTCACCTTCTTTCCCCTGTTATTTAGTGACAGGCCACCATTATACTTTGGATAAACACCCACTGCATAGCCAGCATTGACAGAACCGTTGGTACCAAATGATTTATTTTTCTTGAGTCGGATATTGATGATACCGGCATTACCGGCAGCATCATATTTTGCTGAAGGGTTGGTAATAATTTCTATAGATTCAACCTGGGATGACTGAAGATTTTTCAGGTAAGCCGTGAGATCTGCGCCAGATAGTGGCGATGGCTTGCCATCAATATAAATTTGCACACCATTCTTTCCGGATAAACTTACATTATCGTCTTTATCAATCGTTACACCGGGAGATTTGCGCAATAACTCAAGGGCATCATTACCCACAGAATTAATCGTGCCCTCTACGTTAACAATCATTTTATCCGCTCTTACTTCCACCAGCGGCTTTTTTGCAGTAACAGTAACACCAGAAAGATTAGCATCTGCTTTTATCATCTGTAAGCTCTGCAGGTCTATTTCCGTTCCTGCTACTTCAAATCGTTTTGAATAAAATGGGCTGTACCCAACATGGGAAACATTGACCAGGTAGCTACCTGGATTAGCTGATAATGAAAACTGACCATCACTACCGGTAACAGCCAACTTTACTACAGAAGAATCTTTGGCTCTTAATAATGATACGGTAGATTTCTCTAACCCTTTACCCTGCTGGTCTTTTACAATACCCGAAATTTTTTGGGCTTTTGCAGCAACAGTAAAAAGTAAAAAGATAATAAACGAAGCGATAAACTTTCTCATATACATGTCCTTGGTTTTAGATAAGGAACTCAAAGATACCCTCGTGTCATATAATTGTAAAACCAGTTGCCGATAAATGGTGGAATTATGGTCATGAACGGCATGATATTTCCGGTGAACTGCGAAAAAAAATTAGACGATTTGCTCATTCTCAGCTGTTTTGCTCATATTTGCAACTCTAAATACTTCACTATGAATTTTCCATCTAATCTCCGTTATACTAAAGATCATGAATGGATAAGCCTCGACGGTAATGTAGCAACCATCGGAATTACCGATTTTGCTCAAAGGGAATTAGGTGATATTGTGTATGTAGAAGTAGAAACGATCGGTAAAGCCCTTGAAACAGGAGCCGTCTTCGGAACGGTAGAGGCAGTAAAGACCGTTTCAGATTTATTCCTGCCGGCAAGTGGCACTATCACTGAACTCAACCCTGCTTTAGCTAATGCACCTGAATTAGTTAATACTGATCCCTACGGTGAAGGGTGGATGATCAAAATGACAGTAGACAATCCTGCTGATATAGAATCATTACTTGATTCGGCAGGTTATGAAACACTGGTGGGTTAAATCTTTTACACAATTCTTCTCGTATAATATAGTGGCCGAATTTCTTACGTCCACTTTTTTAGGTATCTTAACCAACCATTGAATCTCAAACTGACATACAGCGAAGCTGAACTCGTTGCCTTACTGCAACAGCAGGATGAACAGGCCTTCAGCTATTTATATGATAATTATGCTGCCGCCTTATTAGGCATCATCAACCAGATAGTTCCGGATAAACAAATGGCAACCGATGTATTACAGGAAGTTTTTGTAAACATCTGGCGAAAAATAAATACCTACGATGCAGTAAGGGGGAGATTATTTACGTGGATGCTAAACATATCCAGGAATGCCGCTATAGATAAGGTGAGATCGAGGGCTTACCAGGATGGTTTAAAAAACCACTCTTTACCAGACGACCCCAATACTATGAACCATTCAGTAAGACTGGTAACCGACGATTATGGATTAAGAAAACTCGTAAATAAATTAAAAGATGAGCAAAAAGTGTTGATCGATCTTTCTTACTTCCAGGGTTTCACTCACGAAGAGATAGCTAAATCGCTTAACATACCGTTGGGTACGGTAAAGACAAGAATCCGAAGTGCGTTAACACATTTAAGAATATTGATCGACCAAAAGTGAATATTAAGGAATACATATTAAGTGGAGCGGTGGAAAGCTATGTGCTTGGGTTTGCTTCTGCCGAAGAAAAAACTGAGTTTGAAAAATTTTGCCGGGAATTTCCCAGGTTAGTAGAAGCTCGTACTAATTTTGAAATTACATTGGAACAGCAACTGCTTGGCCAGATCATTCTTCCTGCTGCCGGAGTAAAAGAAAAAGTGATGAACGCTATCCGGCAACAATCCCTTTTTAACCAAACCCACAACATATCTATGGAATCTTCAAAAATCAACAACGGTTCTTCACCGATGAAATGGGTGGCTGCTGCCTCCGTTATTCTTTTATTAGCCAGCGCTTATTTTGCGTATAATTTCTACGGCAAAAATGAAGACCTTAAATCGCAGTTAGCGAAGTCAAAACAAGAACAAACCACTTTGGATGATCGGTTGAAAAAATTGGAAATGGTGAGCGATCCGAATGTAGCAGTTATTAATCTAAAGGGGACAGAAAAGGCGCCCAAGTCATCAGCTTCTGTCTATTGGGATTCTACCTCTTCTAACGTTTACCTGGTTGCCAAGAACATGCCTAAACTTGCTTCCGATAAGCAGTACCAGCTCTGGGCACTCATAAACGGACAGGGCGGTAGCTTGCTGCCAACCAGCTTAGGGCTCTTTGATGTAGGTGATGACGGCAAGATCATTTTAAAAATGGAAAATGCCACGAAAGCAGACGCTTTTGCGATTACCATTGAGAGTAAAGGTAATAAAGGCGGACCTACGCTTGAGCAATTACAAACAATGGGCAAAACAAGCTTGTAAGGTATAAGCTTGCCCGATTGATCAACAATCTAAAATTTATTTGATTACGTAATTAGAACTGATACTATTTGCTATAGTAGTTTTGGTTCTATAGTTGGTTAAACAAGGGCCTCTTTTGGGGCCCTTAATTTTTTTATGCTGCACAGGCAAAAACTTCTCTTATCATTGCAGAAAATAAAGGCTTGAAACAAATCAAACCCAATTTTATTCCGGCAATCAGCTGGTTTATTATTTCAACAATTCTTTTTACTCTTCCGGGAAGCGCCTTTCCTAAAGAAGATTGGCTAAACAAAATATGGTTTGATAAATGGGTGCATATAGGCCTATTCAGTATCATGGTCTTTCTTTGGTGCTGGGGGGTGCTAAAAATTCACAGCGAACCACTAAAACTTAAAAAAGTATTTCTTGCTTTAGCTATGATCTGGCTTTCTTATGGAATCATGATGGAGTTTGTACAATTATACTTCGTCAAGAACAGATCATTTGATACCGGGGATATTATTGCTGATGCAGTAGGTTGTGTAATCGGGTTACTATATAGCTGGAACAGGTATATAAAAAAATAGACCCCTGTGGAAACAGGGGTCGCAACCAAAACTAACTGCTTATGAGAAAATTGACTGCTTTTATAATGAGATTAATGTTTTTTCTTGTTCTATTCTATAACGCAAATTTACTGCCATTAGTATGATGTATGCTGTTAATGAAAGTTTAAAGGTCATCTCTTAAGTATTTCTCCCTAAAAACCTGTTCGTAATTGCTCTTCGTAAAATTTATAGTATGAAGTGCTATAAACGTTTCTACTAAAACTTCAACTGACAGCATTCTGACAAAGAACTGATTAAACCAATAAGACCTAATCATGATTGGTTATACATAAATCAGACCAAAATATTTTATAAGCAAGGAAATTAAATGGTAAAAAATAGCGGCACAATGGCCTCTATTAAAATTAATTTCAAAATCAACCGCTTATCCGCCAAATAACCCTTTCACCTTATCCATTAATCCTCCTGTCTTATTTCCTTTTACTAAAGACATCAGGTCTTGCAGATCTGTATCGCCATCCCCATCAAGGTCTAATTTTCCCCCTTTCACTTTATCCAGCAAAGCCTGCATATTAAAGCCGGAAGTTTGTCCGCCACTCAGGTTATTAAAGATCCCTTGGATATCAAAACTATTATCGTTAGGATCGTTTGTTTTTTTAACCATATCATCTAAGACGTTCGGAACAACTTTATTCGCCACATTCCCGGCTTGTTGCTGATTTAGTCCGAATTTATCCATGAGATTTTGGATAAACCCTCCCGAGATTTGCTGACTGACTGCAGTAGTGCTCTTCTGACCCGTAAACATTTTTAAAACATCATTCATTCCGCCCTGCGATAATAAACCTTGCAAACCACCCATGATAGAACCAGATGCATCCTGGATAGCTTCGTCATTTTTTTCATTTGGAATAGAGGGGTTGCTTATGATGGCATCTCCTGCGTGTTTTTTAACGAGGTTGATTAATTGATCAAACATAAGTTTAGGTTTAAGAAACTAAAGGTAGGTCTATTGAATAATAAGAACTTTTTATTCGCTCTTAATTTTGCCGGGTCAGTTTTTCAGAATTCTCTGCAAATTGTAAGGCATCAATCAGCTCCTGGATATTTCCATTCAACACATCGTCCAGGTTATAAAGGGTAAGTCCGATGCGGTGATCAGTGACACGGCCTTGAGGAAAATTATAGGTGCGAATCTTGGCGCTCCGGTCGCCGGTACTTACCAGGCTTTTTCTATGACGGGAAATTTCTTCCTCTTGTTTCCTCACTTGTTCCTCATATAATTTAGTCCGCAGCATTTGCATAGCTTTTTCACGGTTACCTAATTGAGAACGTTCGGTCTGACATACGATCACGGTACCCGTAGGTATATGTGTCAGCATCACTTTTGTTTCTACCTTGTTTACATTCTGACCTCCGGCACCACCACTTCTTGCCGTTTCCATTTTTACGTCCGCTGGATTCAATTCAAAATCCACCTCTTCTGCCTCGGGCATTACGGCTACCGTGGCTGCGGAGGTATGCACTCTTCCTGAAGCTTCGGTATCCGGCACTCGTTGCACCCGGTGTACGCCGCTTTCAAATTTTAAAATCCCATACACATCCTCCCCTGTCACCTCCAGTTGTACTTCCTTATACCCGCCAACAGCTCCTTCATTTTCGCTGAGTATGGCTGTTTTCCATCCACGTCTTTCGCAATAACGGATATACATCCTCAACAGGTTACCTGCAAATAAACTGGCCTCATCGCCTCCTGTTCCGGCACGGATCTCAAGAATAGCATTTTTTTCATCCTGCGGATCTTTGGGTATCAGCAATTGCCGGATATAAGCTTCGATCTGCGTTTTCTTTTCTTCCATAACCGGCGCTTCCATTTTTGCCAGCTCTCTCATTTCTTCATCCTCGCCATTCAACGCTTCTTTATAAAATTCAATATCATCTAATATCTTGCGATAATCATTATAGGCTGTAACGATCTTTTCAAGACTGCGATATTCTTTGCTCGTCTCAGCAAATTTTTTATTGTTGCCCACAATCTCCGGGTTGGTAAGGGCTACTCCCAACTGATCAAATCTTGCTTTTATAGCTTCAAGCCTGTCTAACATAGTAATACTTTATTTTTATGGCCCGGCAGAAGTAATGCTGTTCAACTTCCGTTGCATCGCACCCGATAGTCATCGGGTCTTCAGCTGTAATAATCCTATTGGGCGCTGAGCTTGTCGAAGGGTCTGGTATCTGCAACAAGGGCAGCAAAGTTAAAAGAAATACAGGCATGGCTTTACTAAAATTCAGGGCAGAACAATTGTTTGACGGTTATCGCCTGCAGGATGACCAGCATGTTTTAATTACTTCAGACGAGGGAGTCATATTGGATATAGTCAGTCCTGAAGACGCCGGTGATGAAGTACAACAATTCAAAGGTATCCTCACTCCCGGTTTTATCAATTGTCATTGCCATCTGGAACTATCTCACATGAAAGGGTTGATACCGGAACGAACAGGCCTGGCCGATTTCGTTTGGCAGGTAATAACACAACGGCATTTTGCAGAAAATGAAATATTACAAGCCATTGAAAAAGCCGAAGATGAAATGCTGGCCAATGGCATTGTGGCCATAGGCGATATTTGTAATAATGCACTAACGATACAGCAGAAATTAAAAGGAAGGATCTGGTATCATAATTTTATAGAAGCAAGTGGCTTTAATCCGCAGGTGGTGAAAGAAAGGTTTGAGCGCAGCGTTGGTTATTTTGCTGCTTATGCTCAACTTTATTCCATTCCGGTTGAATCAAATTCTATCGTGCCACATGCTGCTTACTCTGTATCCGATGAGTTGTGGGAAAAGATCGTTCATTTTCCCGGCAATCATTTACTTACCATTCATAACCAGGAAACGGCTGATGAGGATGAGTTATTTCGTGCAGCAACAGGAGGGTTTCTTTCACTCTATGAAAAAATGAAAATGGATATTTCTTTTTTCAACCCATCTGGGAAAAGCAGCCTGCAAACTTATTTGCCGAAGTTCTTACCCAATCAATCAGTGATCCTTGTTCATAATGTTCATACCACTGTAACCGATATACAAGTTGCTAAAAATAGCGGGCTAATGCTGGCATGGTGTTTATGTCCCAATGCCAATAAGTATATCAGCGATCGAGTGCCACCCGTTGATTTATTGATAAACGAGAATTGTCACATTGTATTAGGTACTGATAGTCTTGCATCCAATCACCAGTTGAACATATTGGAAGAAATAAAAACGATACAGCATCATTTTCCGCATATTACGGTTGAAACACTTTTGCAATGGGCTACCAGCAATGGAGCCAAAGCCCTGCAAGTTGATAAGCTGGTAGGAAGTTTTGAGAAAGGAAAAAAACCAGGTGTAATTTTAATAGATTCAAAATTAGAAAAATCAAAAAGAATAATATAAACCTAAAAATTACTACGTGGAATTGTAATATGGCTTTTAGAAATAAAGCCAGTTTTATAATTGCTCTGCAACCTGATATTGTTATTGTTCCTGAATGTGAACATCCTGATAGATTAAAATTTAAACCAGGAACGTTGTTACCTACTAATATTATTTGGTCTGGTAAGAATCTGAATAAAGGGCTGGGTATATTTTCCTATAGCGATTATAAATTTCAATTACATGATAGTTATCAACCCGATTTTAGAAATATAGTACCTCTTAAGGTGACAGGAGGAAAAATCGATTTCATTCTTTTTGCTATTTGGGCGAATAACCCGGCAGATAAAGGCTATCAATATATCGGTCAAATCTGGAAAGCATTAAATTACTATGAAGGCCTGCTGAGTGATCAGAAAATAATTTTAGCTGGAGATTTCAATAGCAACAGCATTTGGGACAAGCTGAGACGTGAAGGAAATCATTCAACAGTTGTTGCTATATTAGAAAGTAAAAGAATTTACAGCACCTATCACAAATTTTTTAACCAGGAACAGGGAAAGGAAAAACACAATACGCTTTATATGTACCGGCACCCTGACAAGGCATATCATATTGACTATTGCTTTGCTTCAACAGATTTTGTAGAAAAAATAGTCAATGTAGAAATAGGAGTACATAAAAAATGGGCTAAACACAGCGATCACATTCCGTTAACAGTTACGTTTAATATTTAGCTCAATATCTCCCTCAGTACCGGCAAAGTTTTCATCGTCCCAAAATCCTGGATATGCAAAGCATAAAATTGCTCAAAAGCAACTAAAAGATTCCGCCTGAATTCATGATTGAGTTTTATGTCTTCCAGCTCTTCCGGTTGTTGCACTTTCAATAATTGCGAAGTAACAAAAGCCTGCCTGTCGGCTAAAAAATGTGGATGTTCAGGTTGAACCGAAGTGAAACTCCCTTCCCGCAAGTCCAGGAAAGAATTCTTAGCCGAATAATTATCATCAATCCTGGAGCCTAAAAAAACCGGCAGGTGCAGGGCAAAGAACAAAGGAAAGTTGGCCATCACTGCATCACTGCTTTCATCCAGGTGAACAAATGCATCTTCAGCAAAATGAAAAAGATCCGGGTTGGATTCGGGTTGTTTCAAACATTTTGTCAATAATTCTATCATGAACAGGGCGACAGCATTTTTTCTTACATCAGATAGTATATGATTGTATAAATAAGCCCAACTAAATTCTTTGATCCGGTTCAGGTGTTTTAATTCATTGTGATATACCACCAGGTTCAGTATGGCTGTAGGTTGAAAAAGGCCGGCCTTACCTGTTCCTTTTTTTGTGGAAGCCCTCACCCCATTTATTAAATAAGATTGCACGCCAAACAACTCAGTAAATATGGTAACAATCAGGCTTGTTTCTCCATATTTCACGGCTCTCAGTACAATGCCTTTTGTTTTATGAATTTTATCAGGCACAGTTATTTACTTAAAAAAATAATTTTCGCAGCAGCTTTCTGCGTTTTATCATCATCGCTTATTAAAACAAGATATACACCGCTTGTTCTTTTTCTTCCTTTGTAATCCTTGCCATCCCAAACGGCCTGGCCACCTAACGCTCTTGTTTCAAACACGAGTCTTCCATCCAGCTCTGTTATTTTTACAATGGCATTATTGACCAATCCACGTATACCTATGTTGCCGGTATAGCCCGGTGGCACAGGGTTAGGAAAAACCAGCACGGATGAATTCGTTTCAGTTCCTTCTGTGGCAGTGCTACGAAACGAACAGATGCCTTTTAATGTAGCAAAATATACTTCACCGGTTTTCCCATCGATCGTTATTTTTTTCACGTCGCTGCTGAGCAGGGGGCTGTTTGTTTCTGTAAATTGATAGATTATTTTTTCTCCTGTTGCACTGATCAGCCACACACCAGTTTTGGTAGCGACCCATTTCCTGTCGGCTCCATCTACTGCAATGCTTCTCACTTCTTCCCCTTTAAATAGATAGTTGGCCGCACTTCCCTGCTGAACGATGGGCAAACTCGCTTCACAGCTATTTGCAGTAAATATTTCCTGCGGACACTGAATCACTCCTATACCATCTGTTGTTCCTATCCAGATGAACCCGTTTTTATCCTTCGCAATACATAACACTTCACTATTAGGGAGGTTGCCATTACCCGCACCCCCACGAAATAATTTCCAGCGATCATCACCGATATTATCAATTGAAGCGCCATGATCAAAACAGATCAATCCATTCCCTTTTGGCGAAACGATCCATTTATAATTATTATCATCCACAACAACCTGCGCTGCGGCATTTTCATTAATTGAAAAGGGAAGTGAAAAATTTTTCCAGTTGCCGTCTGCTTTGCGAACCTTTACTGGTTGTGATGATCCATAATTTGATACCCATAAATTGTTCTCCGTATCAAAAGCCAATCCCGAAACCCGGTAACTACCCGGATCGCCAATAGCAGGTTCTACTACATTTTGTTTAAAAATTTCAAACGTGGGTCCGGGCTTTATATGCAGCAATCCACCACCATAAGAGCCCGCCCAGACTGTTTCATCCCTTTTATCAATAGCAATGGTTATAAAATCAAGCAATGTATCTAACTGCGGGTAACGAAAACGGTTGATATTGATCCAGCTTCCTTCTTTGAATTGGAAAATACCGTTACCATTGAATTGATAGTTCCAGGAATCATTCACTTCTCCTGCAGTAGCATAAAAGACATTATTATAAACTATCATTTCGCCACTGGCAGTAGCTTCCGGTGAATTGGGTTTATATACTGTATATGATGATGAGGTGTGATGAGACAAACCACCAAACTGGTCGGCCACCCAGGAATCGTTATTAAGCAGAATGGCTTTACGGGGAAATGAAATGGGCGCAAGCTGTGCTATTATTTTGAAAACAGTTCCATCCGCATTTAATATCACTACTCTTCCGGCATTATTCAATTGCTGGCAGAGCTGTATTTTATTTCCTGTATAGTTACTGCTGATCATTGGCCATCCATCGGCATAGAACAAGGACCAGTTGTTTCCATTCTGTACAAATAAGGAATCATTTTTTGCCACTATCACTTTACCCGCAATCGTAAATACGTTTTTACAGGCTCCCGGCGATAGCCCATTGGCCCCACCCAGGAGTTGCCAGTTATTATAATTGGCGAGATTGGGGGTGTTGATGGCCGCTTTTTTTAACCCCTCTTCCGTAGCAGCATAATAAAAACTGGCGTCGCTGGTAAACCCATTTACTTTTACAGGGTTACCATTATTACCAATAAACCAGGAATCTTTGACCTCGTATTTCTCACCATCAATAACAATTACACCAAGACCCGTAGAGAGATAGTAGTTTTTATTAAGCGGATAAATATTATAAATGCTTTTATCGCCAATCACATTGTCTCTTTTTATATCCGGTACATTGTAAATATCATTGCGATAAATGATATCGATATTGCTGTTGCTGTAGGCTATAAATAATTTGTTGCTGGTTTCATCATATTTTATAGTGTTTACTCCTGTTTCGTTCAGCCCGGTAACCCGGCTTAACCGTTCAACAGAGTTATTGGTTTCATCAACCACAAACAAACTATAGGGAGTAGCACAATACACTTTATTATCACCTGCTGTGACATCAATAGCACTATTATAAGGCAGGTGTTCCCGCCACATTCCCAGGGGTGGGATGGGTAGCTGAGCCATTGCAGAACTGACATATAAAAAAAACAGTACAAAGCTTAAACGTCTCACTGTTCAAAAGTATCACAATCGGGTATCTTTTTGAACATGGCGGGTATGTTGTAACAGTTGCCTTAAAAAAGGGCATGTCAGTTTCCGTGCATGTTCCCGGCAGTTGCCTTTTTTTGCCTTTCTTTGCTGCTTTAAATCGTAAAAGGTTACTGATTTTTATTATTAGTAGTTTATCAATTTGAATAATATGTGGCTTCGTCTCGGACAATTTATCCTGAAATACCGCTTTCCTCTCTTATTCATCCTGGCTTTATCCTCTGCTATTATGGGATACTGGGCCAGCAAGATGCAGATCAGTTATGATTTTTCAAGGGCCATCCCTACTGACAACCCTAAATACAAAGCTTACCAGGAATTCAGAAAAAAGTTTGGCGAGGATGGCAATCTTCTGGTGATAGGCATACAAACGGAGAAATTGTTTGAAGAAAAATTGTTTAATGATTACGCTGCGTTACAAAAGGATCTGAAAAAAGTAAATGGTGTTGAGGACATCATATCCATACCTTCGGCGGTTACCCTTTTAAAAGATTCAGCTACTGAAAAACTGAAGGCGGCGCCTATCTTTCCTGATAAAATAATGACGCAGGCAGAGATCGATAGCAGTGCTGCTGTCTTTCTAAACCTTCCTTTTTACCAGCACCTGCTTTACAATCCTGATACACATGCCTGGCTGATGGGAGTTCGTATCAACAAAGCAATACTGAATACAAAAAACAGGAATGGCGTTGTTGAAAATATAAGATTGCTGGCAGAAAAATTCGGAACAAATAATAATATCGACATGCACCTGAGTGGTTTACCACTTATCCGGACAGATCTTTCTACACGGATCGTCAATGAAATGCGCTGGTTTCTTATTGCATCCGTTGTCCTGTCTGCATTGATATTATTATTATTCTTTCGCTCTGTCAGTTCCATGCTTTTATCGCTGGCCGTTGTTATCATGGGAGTGATGTGGAGCCTGGGTATTATGTATTTACTGGGTTATAAGATCACACTGCTTACTGCATTGATTCCACCACTACTTGTGGTGATAGGTATTCCAAATTGTATTTATTTTCTGAACAAGTTTCACACCACTTATAGCGAAACAGTTGATAAACGCCAGGCATTAGTAACCATGGTTAGCCGGATGGGGATCGTGACGTTGTTCTGTAATCTTGCTGCAGCCATTGGGTTCGCCGTGTTCGCATTGACAAGAAGCCAGGTATTAAAAGAGTTTGGAGTTGTAGCCGGTATCAATATTATGATACTATTTGTGATTTCACTTATACTCATCCCTTCCGTTTTAAGTTTATTACCGTCTCCCAAAGCAAGACACACTAAATACCTTGATAATGCAAGACTGAAACGCTGGCTTGACAGGTTGGAACGCTGGTCGCTCAATCACCGCCGGTTGATCTATGTTATGACCCTACTTATCCTTATTGTATCCGTGATAGGTATTGGCCGATTAAAAAGCGTGGGCTATATCGTAGATGATCTTCCCAAAACAGATAAGATCTACACAGATCTGAAATTCTTTGAGAAAAACTTTAAAGGAGTGATGCCACTTGAAATTGTGGTGGATACCAAAAAGAAAAACGGGCTGGCCGGACCAAAGGCTTTTCCTGTTTTTGAAAAAATAGATTCACTATCAAAGTTTATAGGATCGTTGCAGGATATTGCCCGGCCTCTGAGTATTACCGAAGGATTAAAGTTTGTAAAGCAATCTTATTTTGAGTCTGATAGTACCAGTTACAGTATGCCCACTTCTAATGATATGTTTTGGTTGGGCGATTATTTGAAAATGAAAAAAGATAGCGGAAGTGTCAATGAATTTACCCGGCTGGTGGCAACATTTATGGACACCGCCAAACAGGAAACCCGTATCAGCGTATCAATGGCTGATGTAGGAAGCGTAAGGCTTCCGTTTATTCTCGATACTATTCAGCAACGTGCAGAGCAAATCTTTCCGACAGATAAATACAGGGTAGAATTGACCGGCACCAGTGTCACCTTTCTCGAAGGAAGCAGTTATATCATCAATGGATTAAAAGAAAGTATTGGCTGGGCATTCCTACTGATAGCCTTATGTATGCTGTACCTGTTCCGGTCGTTCAGAATATTGGTTTGTTCATTAATTCCTAATATAATCCCACTGGTAATAACTGCCGGGGTCATGGGCTGGACAGGCATTGCTATTAAACCCTCTACCGTACTGGTGTTTAGTGTAGCATTAGGAATCGCCATTGATGTCACTATCCGCTTCCTCGTGAATTATAAACAGGAACTCCACCGTCATAACTATGATATGAAAACAACGGTTATTGAAACGATACACAGTACGGGCATCAGCATTATCTACACATCCCTGGTACTGATTGCTGGATTCATTATCTTTTGTTTCAGCGGTTTTGGTGGCACCCAAGCCCTGGGATGGCTTACCTCCCTCACACTCGTAACAGCCACCATCACCAATCTTGTGCTATTGCCCGCATTACTGATAAGTATGGGAGAAAAATCTAAAAAATAATTGGATTTCCTTATTTTAGTGCAGCAATGTATTTCAAAGAATTGTCATCAGATTTCAGGGCTGATAAAGGTTAAAGGCGAAGACTCAACGCCAATTTATTATTGAGGCTATTATTGTAAACAGTACTTTCAACCAAAGTACTGTTTACATTTTCTATATTTAAAAACTACATGCACATGAGAAAACTGTTATTGACACTAACAGCGTTCCTGCTATTTGCGGGATCGTTGTTGGCACAAAAAACCATCACCGG
>DASVOE010000049.1:0-1508 GCA_036383515.1 Chitinophagaceae bacterium
GTCCAATAAGCGTGGCAAAGGGTGTTTAATAAAATTTATACTACAAATGAGAGTACCAATAGAGAACGGATCAGGTTTGTCAACCAGGGTATCAGATTTTATTAAGCCCTCTGCCGCTTATCGGAACAGCGTTTATAAAAAGATCTAATAGTTATCGAATTTCAAATTCACCACTGGCAGTTTCCAGGTCGCCGGCAAAAACACGATAAATGTATTTGCCCCTGGCAAGGCCAATGATCTTCTGGTGATCCTTTTCTTTCATTTTAAAATTCTGTATTAATGTTCCCTGCAGATCAAAAACATAGAAGTCGATCTCTTTACCTTGATTATCTTTTGCAATAACGTGCATGTTCCGTTTTATCAGGTCAGGATAGATCTTTACAGAAGCGTTGTTGCGGGAATAAGTCGATTTTGCTTTGCTTTTATTGACTGGCTTTTCTTCAACAGGACGTTTGCGTTCTGTTGAATGGGATGGCAGGCCTATTAACATGCCTGCACTCATACCTAAAGCGATCAATGCATGGGTGCGCTGGAGTAAATTTTGTTTCATGTTGGTTCGGATTTTATAGAGTTAGGTGTTTTTATTAATAAAACACTGGACATCTCAATTGTCGTTTAGCTCTGCCGTTAGGAGAGTTAGCTCCATCTATTCTCCAGCCCAGCCTGAGCATACCGGAAAAGTAAGCGTCATTTTCTTTGGGATCGCCCCGCTGTTGATTAATATAAGGACGATTGACGGCAGGGTTATAAAATTTTTCTCTGTACATCAGTTGCCTTGCCCATGTTGCCTGCTGCGGATCGAGATAAGTACTGAATAACGCCGGGTTAATATATTTTGTACTTACATCATCAACATAATCAGTAAAGGTTTTGCGGTGCAATATCTCAAGACCGATATATGTATTTTCTTTGATAAAATACTTAAATCCAAATCCCATTGGAATTTCTTTACTCCACAGCGAGTAAGGTTTACGGTCTGGATATTCAGCCATTCCCTGACCCTCCAGCCTCAATGGCTGCAACTCTACCCAGGTACGACTACCATTGGCTTCTATATATTGTGCTTTTGGATTAAAATGGAACATACCAAAACCGATTACACCATACGGCCTTAACTTATGAAATAAACCATCATAGTTTTCAAAGAAAACAGTGGGGTATATTTCAAGAGCTCCATATGCTTCGAATAATGACGATTTGAAATGTAAGTTTCTTTCTTTACGGTCTAACTCATTTTTACCATCCGTTTTGATGATACTGTCATTCGCTTCTAATTGCCCAAAATTAACGGCGACTCTGAACCCAAACCATTCGGCTGGATAATAGTTAGCATAAAGTCCTTTCATTAATTTGGTAAAAGGAAAGTTGACGTCTTTAACGAACGTCTTACCTGTTCCGCGATTACCCCCAAGATCACCTAAAAAGAAGGATGGCCCAAGGCCAATACCTAATTCCAGTTTTCCATCATAAGAACTGATGGATTGTGAATGAGTAATTAATGAAGTAAA
>DASVOE010000050.1:0-17875 GCA_036383515.1 Chitinophagaceae bacterium
CGGGCCATCCTGCAACAATCAAAAGAAGATGTATTATTAAAAAACATTTCTGATTCGAGCCAGGTATGGATGAGTCATAGTGATACCATCAAAGAATTGCCACAAGGATTTGAACTGCTCGCCACCACCGACAGTATTCCCGTCGCTGCCTTTAAAAAATCATCTAACGGTATACATACTGACTCCGGACTTCCGACTCCCGACTCCCGGCTCACTCACAACTTTCCTCTCTATGGTGTACAATTTCATCCCGAGGTTTATCATTCTACAGAAGGGAAAAAAATACTCCACAACTTTTTAGTGAACATTTGTGGCTGTGCACAGGACTGGACACCAGCTCATTTTATCACTGATACTGTTGAAGCATTAAAGAAACAAATCGGTGATCGCAAAGTGATCATGGCATTGAGTGGCGGTGTTGATTCTACAGTAGCAGCTACCTTAATTCATAGAGCTATCGGTGATCGTCTCTTTGGCATTTTTGTAGACAATGGTGTACTGCGCAAAAATGAATTTGAAACGGTATTGACTACCTATGCCCAACTCGGGTTGAATGTAAAAGGTGTTGATGCCAAAGCGATTTTTTATAAAGACCTTGCAGGCAAATCAGATCCCGAAGAAAAACGAAAGACCATCGGTCGTTTATTTATTGAAGTATTCCAGGAAGAAGCCAAACATATTGAAGGTATCGGCTTGCTTGGCCAGGGAACTATTTATCCCGATGTTATTGAAAGCATTTCGGTGCATGGCCCTTCTGTTACCATCAAATCGCATCATAACGTGGGTGGCCTGCCCGATCATCTTCACCTGGAGCTGGTAGAACCGCTCCGTTATTTATTTAAAGATGAAGTGAGGAAAGTGGGTCGTGAATTAGGCATTCCTTCTATTATGATAGATCGTCATCCTTTTCCCGGCCCGGGTTTGGCCATACGGATACTGGGAGATATTACCGAAGAAAAGGTACGGTTGTTGCAAGAGGCAGATCACTTGTATATAAAGGGATTGAAAGATAACAACCTTTATGCAACGGTATGGCAGGCCGGCGCTATCTTGCTTCCGGTAAAAAGTGTGGGGGTGATGGGAGATGAAAGAACCTATGAATTTACGGTGGCATTGAGAGCAGTAACAAGCGTTGATGGAATGACGGCAGACTGGGCGCATTTGCCCTATAGTTTCCTGGCGGACATATCGAACGAGATCATCAATAACGTAAGAGGTATCAACCGGGTAGTATATGATATCAGTAGCAAGCCACCGGCTACGATTGAGTGGGAATAAAATGGTTTATAGTTTATAGTTTTTTGTTTATGGTTAATACATAAGTTGAAATTTCCCTCGGGAAACCAGTTAAATCATATCAGATGAAATTTTCTTTACCAGTAGTGTTTGTTTTTCTTTGTTCATTAAGTAGTGTGCAGGCACAAAATAATCCCCTGCCCAAACATAAGATCGCCATCTTCGCTCCGCTCTATCTTGATTCGGCTTTCGACTCCATGGACAATTATCGCTATGCCAGCAATGCACTGCCTGAATTCATCAATCCCGGTCTCGAGTTTTATGAAGGCGTACAGTTAGCACTCGATTCATTAAAGAAAGAAAGTAAATCGCTGGAAGTATTTATCTATGATACAAAATCAGTCTCCCTGTCGATAGAAGAGCAATTGAATAACCCGGCATTAGATAGTGTTGAACTCATCATTGTTCATTGCAGCAATAACGAAGTCCGTTATTTTGCCGAAGCAGGGTTGAAAAAAAACATTCCTGTTATCAATGTTAATCTTCCTAACGATGCAGGTGTAAAAGGCAATCCGTTTTATGTGATCCTTAATTCTACATTGAAAACACAGTGTGAAGCCCTTTATCGCTATACGCAAAAATATTTTGCCATTGATCCTATTGTTGTATTTCGCAAAAAAGGACAGATGGAAGATATAATCAAAACGATCTTCACAGATTTTGGGAAAAACACCGTTTCTGTTCCGTTGAAAATAAAATATGTTGATCTGCCAGATAGTTTTACGGTAAACCAGTTGCGTCCTTATTTAGACAGCAACCGCCAGACCATTTGCATTGCGGGCAGCATGAATGAAAATTTTGGTAGACGCCTGTCACAACAACTGGCCTCCCTGAACAAGAAATATCCTGCAATTGTAATGGGCATGCCAACCTGGGATGCTATCCGTGATTTTAATAAACCGGAATACAAAGACCTCGAAATTATTTACGGCACCCCTTTTTATAATGCCAAAACAGATAAGCCAAGCCAGTCTATCATCAACCATTTTAATACGGTGATGTATGCCCGGCCTACCGATATGGTATATCGTGGTTATGAAGTAACCTGGAAGTATGCCCAGCTTTTAATGCAATATGGTAAGGATCTTGCTTCTAACCTCAGCAATAAGCAACACAAAGTTTTTACCGACTTTGATATTCAACCTGTGCTCAACAGCCAGACCATGACTCTCGATTATTTTGAGAATAAACGTATCTACTTTTTAAAATGGCAAAATGGAGTTATTAAATCCGTGAACTGGTAATGTAAGGTTGCCCAGAGAAAATAGCAACTTACTTATCTCTCTGTTTTTCTGCGCACCTCTGTAGCCAGTTTTAATTTTTGACAGCATCATGCAATAAAATAAGGCCATCCTTTCTTTTAGAATGACCTTATCTGTTGAATCCAACTGGAACTTATTGTTTGATCAGTTTGAGTATTTTACTGGGAGGCGTTGGACGAGGTATCATTTACATAGGCCTACCCAACATCTTCCTGAAAGCTTGCATGAAGTATAATAGATAAGTACAATATGCCCCAGTTACTCCAGGTTATTATTCATAACTCCTGACTTCCGATTCTCTTTGCTTTTCCCGAAAAAATATCCTAACTATGTTTTCCATCCAAACCGAAGCACCCCATGTCAAAAAAGAAGAAGCGAAAGTTGCAGGAAGCAGCTACAGTGGTTACTCCGATAGCTGGTAAAAAAAAGATGGCCGCTGCACCTGCTGTTGCCTACATGATCCCATGGCTTATCGTGCTGGTAGCCGTGCTGCCCATTTTGTTTTCTGACAAAACGATGGATCCCGTTATCCCGGTACGTTATATTTTTCTCAGCGCCTTTGCTTTACTTTTTGTTCTTTATTTTTTTATCATTAAAAAACAGGTGACCGCTATTCAATTTCCCCTGTTGAATAAAGCTGTGCTGGCAACAGCCATCGGGTTTGTCGCATGGAGTATAGTGGCCATGTGGGGCGCCATTAATTACCGCGAAGGTTATTACGAGATTGCCCGCTATTGTTTATTGATCATTCTTATCATCATCGTATGGATTACCACGGTGCAGGAAGAAACAGCTTTACTAAAATTGTGTAAGGCTATTGTCTTCGTAGCCATGTTTCATGCACTGGTAGGCATCCTCCAGTTTTATGAAATAGGTTTTACTAAAATACCCGGCGCCAACGCAAAACCCTACGGTTTGATGGCCAACCGCAACCTGTTTGGATCGGCACAGGCTTTACTGCTGCCTTTTGTTTTATTTGTTTTGTATAAAGCCAGCCGTGTATGGAAATGGCTTGCAAGCGCTGCGCTGGCGTTGCTTGTGTTTTCTCTTCTTCTTTCACAAACCCGTTCAGCCTGGTTAGCAGCGATGGCTATTATTATCGGTTCCTTATTGCTGGTGATGATCTTCTCTCCCACCAACAGAAAAAAATGGTTGTTCGCAACTACTACGGGATTAGCCTGTAGTGCTCTGCTGATCTTTTTAATTATGTCGGGAGATAGTGAAGGAGAATTAAAACAATCCGTACAACAAAGAGCAAAGAGTCTTGTAAAAACCGATTCCACCGGTGATGAAAGTGTATACAACTCTAATGAGCGATTGAAGATATGGGCGAAGACGATGAAGATGATTAAAGACAAACCCATAATGGGTGCAGGGCCGGGTAACTGGCGGATCGCTGTGGCGGGCTATGGCACCGAAGGTTTGGTCTGGGCCAAAGGCGAATATGCTCCTGATCAACCGCACAATGTGTATCTGCATGTGGCGGCGGAAACAGGAATACCGGGTGCTATTCTTTATTTTGGTATGTGGCTGCTGATCGCTGTGGTCGCATTGTATACCATACTAAAACCTGCGAACGAAGAACAACGCATACTGGCGATACTGATGCTGTCTGGTTTGGCAACACTGGCTACTGATGCCATGTTCAGCTTCCCCATGCAACGAATGGAGCATACCGTATACATCAGCATTATGGCCGGAATTATTTTAGGACTGCATGCAAAAAATAATGTGGTCAGCAAAAAGATCATTCTAAAAAAAGGATGGATCTATACAGCGGTTGCTATTCTTTTATTCAATCTCTACCTGGGCTATGCAAAATATAATTTTGAAACGCATATGAGCAAAGCCAGGCAGGCCGAAGCAAATCACCAATACCAGGAAGTGCTGGATGAAGTGGAAGCCGGGAAAAGCAACCTGATCACACTCGGTCCTGATGTGGGCACATCTTTACAGGTACGCAGCAGTGAAGCCTATCGTCAGCTGAAAGAAATGGATAAAGCGCTGGCTGAAATTAAAATAGCCAGGCAATATCATCCTAACAGCTCAAGAGTATACAATATCATGGGAACGATCTATACAGACATGGGACAATTTGATAAAGCCATTGAAGCCTACCAGCAGGGATTAAAGATCACTCCACAATATCCCATACTATTAAAAAACCTGGCGGTGAATTATTTCGACGCTAAAAATTTTCCGGCCTGTATTGCCACGATCGGTAAAATGGAGAAAGATGCCGACAGCAATTATTTCAAATCCATGATCGTGGAAGCACAGAAATATTTACCAGCTAAGTAACGCTGCATACTAATTTATCCGGCGTAGCTTTATGCTTCACCGCATAAATAGCTGGCGAAAAGATAAAAGCCGGCAAGGTCAATGCAGGGGAGATATGGCAAATGAAATTGAAGGGAACAAAAGGGTATGCAATAATAAAAGATTGGCTGGCTTCGCAGCATCGTCATCCGTTCCTCTTCCAGGAAGAAACCTGGCAACACATCATCAATAACGAAAGTGGATTGGTCAATGCACCTACGGGTTGTGGTAAAACCTATTCCGTTTTTCTCGGCGCTGTTATTGATTTCATCAATCATCATCCGGATTCCTATCAAACCAAAACAAAAAATGGTTTGCAATTATTATGGATCACACCATTAAGAGCATTGGCTAAAGATATTGGCCGTGCCATGGAAGAAGTTTTTTTCGAATTAGGCATGAGCTGGAAAGTTGGTATCCGTAATGGTGATACAACATTAAATGAAAGAGACAAACAAAAAAGACAAATGCCCGAGGTGCTGATCATCACCCCGGAGAGTTTGCATTTATTATTAGCACAAAAAGGATATGCAGCCATTTTTTCTTCTTTAAAAATTATTGCCGTGGACGAATGGCATGAATTACTGGGAAGTAAAAGAGGTGTGCAGGTGGAACTGGCGATATCAAGAATAGTCGGTAGTCGTGAGTCGGTAGTTCTGAGTTCTGAATCATTAGCATCTTGCAATGGACTACCAACTCACGACTCACGACTCCTGGCTCCTGACTTCCGACTCTCCCTATGGGGTATCTCTGCAACCGTGGGCAACCTGGACGAAGCGAAAGACGTGCTGCTATCCTGTTTACAAAAACCGGGTGTAACGATAAAAGCCAATATGGATAAAGCGATAGAGATCGAATCCATATTTCCTGATGAAATAGAAAAATATCCCTGGGCTGGTCATCTCGGTATTAAGCTCGCAGAAAAAGTGTTGCCGATCATTGCGCAAAGTAAAACCACCCTCATCTTCATCAATACAAGAGGCATGAGTGAAATGTGGTACCAGAAACTACTGGACATTGCACCTGAACTCGCTGGTTCCATTGCATTACATCATGGATCCATTGATATGGAATTACGCAATTGGGTAGAGGACAATTTACACAGCGGCAATTTAAAAGCAGTGGTGTGCACGGCATCACTCGATCTTGGTGTTGATTTTCGCCCGGTGGAAACGGTGATACAGGTAGGCTCACCCAAAGGAGTAGCCCGGTTTTTACAAAGAGCTGGCAGAAGTGGTCACAGCCCTGATGCGATCAGTAAAATATATTTCCTGCCTACACATTCATTGGAATTGATGGAAGCAGCGGCCTTAAAATCAGCAATAGCAGAAAAACTTATTGAAAGCAGGGAGCCCATGCTGTTATGCTTTGATGTACTGATCCAGTATTTAAATACACTGGCTATATCAGATGGTTTTATACCCGATGAAGTATTTAAAGAAATAAAAAGCACTTACTGTTATCGTGAAATGACAAAGGAGGAATGGGAACAGTTGCTGCATTTTATTACAGCCGGTGGCAATGCATTGCAGCAATATGATGATTATAAAAAAGTGGAGATAGAAAATGGAGTGTATAAAATTAATAGCCGTAAGATCGCTATGCGCCACCGGCTGTACATTGGCACTATTGTCAGCGATTCCATGATGAAAGTAAAATTTTTCAGCGGTGGCTATATCGGCGTGATAGAAGAAGGCTTTATATCAAGACTGGAATCCGGTGACAGTTTTACCCTGGCAGGAAGGATCCTTGAATTTGTGATGATAAAAGAAATGACGGCGCTGGTAAGAAAGAGTAACAAAAAAAAATCCATCGTTCCCAGCTGGCAGGGCGGACGAATGTCGCTGAGTGCAAATTTGGGAAAGAAGCTGAGGGAAACGATGGATCAGTCGACAGTCAATAGTCGGCAGTCAATAGCAGAGCTTGATATTTTGAAACCTCTATTTGACTTGCAGCAACAACTTTCTCATGTTCCAAAGAAAAATGAATTACTGATCGAGCATATTGAAACCAAAGATGGTTTTCACCTTTTTGTTTATCCGTTTGAAGGAAGACTGGTGCATGAAGCCATGGCAGCAATATTAGCGTATCGCATCAGTCGTATCACACCAATCACCTTTTCATTTGCGATGAATGATTATGGGTTTGAATTACTGAGCGATCAGCCCATCCCGGTTGACGACAGTAATGTATATGAATTGTTTTCACCCGATGACCTGCTGAATGATATACAACGCAGTGTCAACAGCACGGAAATGGCAAGAAGAAAATTCCGGGATGTCGCTGTTATTGGAGGTTTGGTATTCCAGGGATACCCGGGTGAACAAAAAAAAGCAAGACACCTGCAGGCCTCCGCCTCCCTTCTCTTTAACGTGTTCAGCGAATATGAGCCCCATAATCTTTTATTACGACAGGCTTACCAGGAAGTGCTGGCACAGCAAATGGAAGAAACAAGGTTACGGGATATGCTGCACCGGATACAGCAATCGCAGATCATACTTACGTTTCCTTCACAATTAACGCCGTTCTGTTTCCCGATAAAAGTAGATAGCATGCGGGAAGATCTTTCTTCCGAAAAATTGGAAGACCGGGTGCGTCGTATGCAGCAGCAACTGGAAAAATAGTCTTACTATTTTTTTATATGTGAAAAAGTTTACAAAATAAAATAAGGGTTTCAGCTTATTTTTAAATGAACACTCATCCTGCACTACCTAAACAACTTAACTATGAAGTTCATTTACCTTATCGTAACAGTCTTCTTTTTATCTTCTTTTAATTTATATGCACAGTTATGTCCCGGTGGCGGATTAACTTTTGCAACCGCTGTCGGATTTAACCAGGGCTGGTTAAATAATTGTCCCAGTTCAGGTATCTCTCATAACAACCAGGTGGCCTGCGAACCCACCACCGCTATGGATGCCTGTGCCCCTGCACCTGTATCAATTACCGGAACGGCAGGTTCTGATATATGGTATTACTTCTATACCAATGCCACTACTGCTACTATCGTTATCAATCCAAGTGCTTCGTTTGATGCAGCCATACAGGCTTTTTCGGGATCAGCTTGTCCCGGTCTTACCGATATAGGATGTGTGGATGTGGGTGGCAATAATGCGGTAGAAACATTAAATCTTACAGGTCTCACGATCGGTCATAAATATTATTTCAGAATCTTTGGCGCTACTGCAAGTGCGCCGAACCGAACCGGAACATATACTTTTTGCGGCACATCCGCATCATTGCGTCAATTTGCACTGCCTGTAACATTAACTGCATTTACAGCCAGTGTGCAGAAAAGCAGTGTGCTTCTAAAATGGACAACAACCACTGAGATCGATCATGATCATTTTGATATAGAAAGAAGTACGGATAATAATTCATTTGTTTCGATTGAAACAGTGGCTGCACAGGGAAATGCGAATGTCTTAACCAACTATTCAATCAGGGATATTTCAGCGCAACCGGGAATGAATTATTACCGGTTAAAAATTGTTGACATCAACGGACGCTTTACCTATTCTGCTACGGTAGCTTCAAAGGTTAATTATATAAAATCTGTTGTTGTTATTAAAAACCCGGTAGATGATATACTCACTATACAGGTGAGACAAGCGGGCCTGTTGAAATTATACAATAATGCCGGGCAACTGGTAAGGAACCTATCCCTGAAAAAAGGTATTAACGAAGTGCCAGTAAAAGAATTAAAAAATGGTATCTATTACCTGGCAGGTAACGAAAGCACGGAACAACCAGAAAAGTTTGTGATACATCATTAAAGAATCCTTTTGTAGCATACTACTGTTAACAAAAATCAAAGCATTCAATGTGGTAAAAGAATATTTTTGCCCTTCGTGATATGACAAAGTATTCAATCGGCGGGCAACAATTATGGCTTTCACCCCATCGTTGTATTTATTGGGAAACCGAGGCGGCAATTATTGTAAGCGATCTTCATTTTGGTAAAACAGGCCATTTCAGAAAATCCGGAATCGCTGTTCCCCAGACCGTGTACAAAGAAGACCTGCAACGATTGGTATCATTGATCCAGTATTTCAATCCCCGCCAGCTGATCATTGCCGGTGATCTTTTTCATAGTCATATAAACCAGGAACTGGAGCTATTTAAAAAATGGCGACATGATCTTTCATCTGTCGAACTGCACCTGGTAAAAGGTAATCATGATATATTGCTTGATAAATGGTATGAGGAGGCGAATATCATCGTGCATCAAAAAACATTTCAGCTCGGATCTTTTTTGTTTTGCCATGACCAGGCAGATTGCCACTCTCATACATTGCATGATTCGTTGTATTCATTTACGGGTCATATACACCCGGGCATCAGCATTCATGGTGCAGGTCGTCAGTCATTACGGTTTCCTTGTTTTTATTTTACAAAGAGTTATTGTGTGTTACCGGCGTTCAGTCGCTTTACCGGCACCTACCGCATCGATCCCAAAGAAGAAGAAAATGTTTTTGCGATCGTGAATGAACAGATCGTAAAGATGAATTAGCGTTTTTTACGCAGTTGGTTATAATCGAGAAAATAGATAAAGCGGACGGTAACCTCATTGCCATGCCGGAGATCAAATATCTTCCCGAGGTTGCGGAAGTAACTATTCTTTGCATTATAGATCGTTACTACTTCATCATCACCCAGCCAATTTTTATAGCCCAGCACCAGGCGACTGCCCAAACGAAAATCCCAGGTTAAAAAAGCATCGACGTTAAAAATGTTGACATTATCGTAGGTAGTGCTGCCTGCTTTTGGAATAGTATTGCCTTTTGCATCTACATTGGCGAAGCGTTTAAAATCAACACGGCTCAGGTAATGTCTTGCCCTGAGTGTAAGATTGATACGGGGAGTAAAATTATAAATACCGGAAAGGATCGTTGTTACATCAGTAAAGTTGACAAAGGCCACGATAGGTTCGCCATTCATTTCCCTCCCCGCAGAAATAATATAATCCGTTTCCCCTTCATGGCGGTAAGAAAGATCGAGTGTAAATTTATTACCAAAGCGATACCGCAGTCCAGCGTTTGCTATATGATAATCTTTGTTCTTTGGCTGGTAGAAGTCTGCTACCAGCAGTTCATAATTGAAAAAAAGTTTTTTTCGGCTATCAGTACTTCCCTCCAGGTTTACAAAACCATAAGCAGGTCTTTTTACATATCGCTGGTAAGTAGCAGGATTACCCAGCACAAAATAATCATGCTGATCGTGCCAGTAACCCGTCGTTAGGGTGATGTCCCAGAAATTTTTTAAATACCAGAAAGCGGTAGCATTTACCAAAAAATCGCTGTAAGCGCCGGGTTTATATAACTGGTTATACCGGGTACCAATACTATAGCTATAGTTTATAAAATCCTTTGTCGGCTTAAATTGCTTGTAGCTGATATTATTTGAGATCACCACTTCATTTGGTGCAGGCAGAAAACCCAGGTCGTTAGGATCATACCTGGCTGATTCTACATTGCCCTGTACAAAATATTGCCAGTAACCACTTACTTTGGCAAAACGCAGGGTGCTGTTATATCCATCATAGGAATTGGCGGTAAATATTTTGCTATAACGTCCTGTGCCTTTTACAAGATAAGTATTGGATTTGTCGTAGAAACTAAAATCCAATGCAGATACATTGGCATCTCTTGAAGAACCATTTCTTAAAACGTTGGTATTGGTAAACGTGATAAACGAACGTCCTTTTAATGCCTGGTCAAGCACTACAATATTGTAATTGGCCAATGGTTCCGTTTCAATAACAGAGTCTTTACCGGAAATAGTATTATGAATTTTTGCCCGGGCCGGCACCGTTACGGCATTGAAAATACCGATACCTAATTTGCTTTCTGTTCTGCCCGAAAATTTGGTGGCATTATATAAACGGGTAATGGAGGGATTTTTATGGATCACCCAATCCGGGTTGCCCGCCACGAAATTTCTTACTGCACTATATTTTGCCGGCATAGCTCCCACCCTGCGTGAATAAAATAAACCCGACTTATTGAATATCTCTGTTCCTTCTGTAAAGAAAGGACGGTTCTCATTAAATCTTATTTCGTAGGGAGTGAGATTGTTGATATTATTATCAGAGATGACCTGGCCAAAATCGGGTATCACTGTTGCATCCAGTGTAAAACTTTCATTGATACCATATTTTACATCTATACCGCCACTACCCAGCCAATCTTTTTCATTGGTGCCATTTGCCTGTGGCGATTGCCGGTAACCCGTAGAGATATAGGGTGAAAAACTAAGACGTAAAGGTGGTTTAATGTTCTTAAGATTTGTAAAGGCACCAAACTGGTTTACAAAACCATTTATGTTGGGATCAACGGGATTCCAGAAGGAGGTTTCATTATTACGCCGCACAAACCGGAGCAATTGAAGCCCCCAATCCTGAACATCTTTTTTTGCAAATCGCAAAGAGATATAGGGTATTCGCATTTCAATCACCCAGCCATCTTTTTTCATGGAAGTTTTGCTATCCCATACCGCATCCCATGTTCTGTCACCATACTCACCTCCCGATCCTGTAAAATTTGAACCCAGCTTTGTATCTGTCTGCACATTAGAAGATGTGACTAAAAATTGAAATCCATTTTGGTGATCATTATAGGTATCAAAAAAAACAGAAAAGTAGTCGAGATCTTTATATTGTTCTTCATCCCTGGCCGTTATCTGTTTACGGATCAGTAAAGGATCATCATACAAATAAGCACCGATGTAAATAGCCGTGTTATCGTAAACAATTTTTACAACCGTTTTTTGAGTAGCCGGTTGTCCAACCGAAGGAAAGTTTTGAATAAAATCAGTAATACCTGGAACATTGTTCCATGCCACATCATCCAGGTTGCCGTCAATTTGAGGAGCCTGGTTGATCTTTACCGCTTGCAGTGTTTTAACCTGGGATAACAAACTGCCACAAAACAGCAAAAGTGGGAAACAGATATAACTTCTCAGCAGCATAGTTTCTTCGTAGGGACAAATATAACAGACAGAAACCAAGGCACTATGGCTGCCTCTAAAAATATATTTTACTAAGTGTATTCTCTAATCAGCTCTAATTCATTCTTTTCTTTAATGAAGTAACCTGCTCCTGCAGATCAGAAACAATATTGGCCAACTGACCCATATCCCAGCGTTGCTGTGCATTGGCTTTTGCAATAACCATCTGTGCCTGCCACATTTCAAGCACATCTTCTGTATTTACTGTATAAGGGTGATAAACCGGGTTATCACTTACCAACGTGATCTTGTTTTTTGCACGACCATCTTTCTGCACTCTTTTAAATACAATTCCTTCGTTCCGGGAAACAACGATACAGGCTGTATCATTTTTCAAATCATCCATTTTTTCTATCTTTTCGCCTACAATTACAGAACCACTGGGCGTTGGTAACATGGAATCACCAATGATCTCAAAGGCACGATAGTTACCACCTGCTAACATGGGCAGCGTAAATGTATTTAACTCATCTACAAATTCAGGATCAGCATACCCGGCGAGGTAACCGGCTGCTGCTTTCACAGGCACAAATGGAATATCAGGCCGTCCCATCGCCAGCTTCATGGCTCTTCTTTTAGCCATATAATTACTCTTATTATCACTAAGATCCTTACGAAGGATCTCATCCAGGGTAAGTTTGAAGATATCACACACTACTTCAAGTACGTCAATTCTTGGTTCTGCTCTTTCTTCTTCATAGGCTCCTAACAGGGAACGTTTGATGCGTAGTTTCTGCGCAAATTCTTCCTGTGTCCAGCCTCTCAGCTTACGGAGATATTTCAGGTTTTGATTGGATACAGCCATTGTAAACTAATTTAGTTAGCTGCAAAATACTAATTAAATTAGATGTACAAAATATTTTCTTGCACCAGCCTTTTGGTCAAGCGGGAAAAAACAAACATTTTTGCGATAGTATGACAAAGAAAAACCTTACTTCCTCTTCCCGCCAAAAGACTGCTTCAAAAAAAACCGCAAAGAAATCCACTGCAAAAGTAAAAGCAGACCAGCGGCCTGTAATACTTATTACCAATGACGATGGTGTAACTGCCCCGGGCATTAGGAACCTGGTAGAAGCTGTCAAAGACCTGGGAAAAATTATTGTGGTAGCACCAGATAAACCACAATCAGGGATGGGTCATGCTATTACTATCGGGCAACCCTTGCGTTTACATAAGGTCAATTCATTTGAAGACATTGAAGCATATGCCTGTACCGGTACTCCTGTGGATTGTGTAAAGCTTGCAGTAGATAAAGTATTACATCGTAAACCAGATCTCTGCCTGAGTGGAATTAATCATGGCGCTAATCATAGTATCAATGTTATTTATTCAGGAACGATGTCAGCAGCCGTAGAAGCGGCGATAGAAAGTATTCCTTCCGTAGGCTTTTCATTACTGGATTATAATATTGAAGCGGATTTTTCGGGAGCAAGAAAGTATGCAAGAATAGTTGTAGAAAAGATGATGGCCACTAAGCTGGATAAACATACCGTACTCAATGTAAATATTCCTTCGTTGCCGGCCGAGCTTCTGAAAGGAATAAAGATCTGCCGCCAGGCTTATGCCAAATATGAAGAAGATTTTATTGAACGAACTGACCCTAACGGACACAGGTATTACTGGCTTACGGGCAAGTTTGTCAACTTTGATAAAGGAAAAGATACCGATGTATGGGCCCTCGATCATAATTATGTAAGTGTGGTGCCCGTGCAATTTGATCTCACCAATTACGTTCTTAAGACCCAACTAGAAAAACAATGGCAGCCATGATCCTCAAAAAAGACAATTTGAAACTCGGACTTATTCTCGGACTGATCGGACCCGTATTGGGGCTAGTAATCGTTTATTTGGTAAAAGACGATTTCAGAACACTGACCTTTGGAGAATTTCTTGATCTTTTTATAAATACCAACCGGCTTATTACGTCCATCGGCTCCTTATCGCTCCTGGCCAACGTGGTTTTGTTTACCTTGTATATAAACACACACAAGGATAATACAGCCAAAGGAATATTTGTGATCACACTCATTTATGGCATTGCCATTTTATTGCTGAAAATTCTTTGATTATGATCCGGGTTATGAAGCACTATCCAGGTTTCGCTATCGGATTTACGTCACCGTTAATACCGGTGGTGCTATGAAGTATTATATCATCGCCGGCGAAGCTTCCGGAGACTTGCATGGCAGCAACCTTATCAAAGAATTAAAAAAGATAGATGCCACTATTGCTGTCCGCTGCTGGGGTGGTGATAAAATGAAAGAGGCCGGCGCTGAGCTGGTAAAACATTATCGGGAATTGGCTTTCATGGGCTTCACCGAAGTACTGATGAATCTTCGTACTATCTTTCGAAATCTTGCTTTCTGTAAAGAAGATATTTTACAGTACAAACCTGATGCACTTATCTTAATTGACTATCCCGGCTTTAATCTTCGCATTGCGAAATGGGCCAAACAACAGGGATTAAAAGTTATTTATTATATATCGCCGCAGGTATGGGCATGGAAAGAAAACCGGGTGAAGCTGATGAAAGAGTGCATTGACAAAATGCTGGTCATCCTACCTTTTGAAAAAGACTTCTTTAAGGATAAATGGAATTGGGAAGTGGAGTATGTAGGACATCCGCTGGTGGAAGTGATCAACAGGCAGCAATCAATAGTCAATAATCAACGCCTTTCCGATAAAACTATTGTCGCAGTATTACCCGGAAGCCGCAAACAGGAAATATTAAAGAAACTGCCTGTGATGCTGGAAGTGAGTAAATCATTTTTAGATCACCAGTTTATTGTGGCCAAAGCACCGGGAGTGGAAGATGCGTTTTATAATGAGCTGCTGAAAGATTATTCCAACGTTTCTTACGTTTCTGATCAAACCTATTCTTTATTGATGCAGGCCAAAGCCGCATTGGTTACATCGGGCACGGCAACTTTGGAAACTGCTTTATTTGGTGTGCCGGAAGTAGTTTGTTATAAGGGATCTTTTTTATCCTATGAAATTGGCAGGCGGCTGGTGAATGTAAAATATATTTCGTTGGTCAATCTTATCATGGATAAATTAGTAGTGACAGAACTGATACAACAGGAGATGACTGTTGATAACCTGAAAAAAGAATTACAGGAGCTGCTGACCAATGAAAAAAAGATCGCCGCAATAAAAGCAGATTATATAGCGCTGAAAAATTTACTGAGCCAGGGTGGTAATGCTTCTGCCAAAGCAGCCTTCTCGATCACCCGGTTTTTATCGCAATAATTTTATAGCCAAAATGATCAGGCAAAGTAAAAAGATCAGCAGGCTAAGCCGGTTGATTCCATGCATATACCCGATCCATTTACTTTTTGGTCTGTTCGGATCTTTCTTTTTCAGGTAGAGGTATTCTGCTATTTGACTCCAGACTCCCATACGATACAATTCAGATAAAATAATTACAACAAGAATGCTGATTGGTTCACTAAAGGTAAAATTTTTATGGCAGGCGTCGCTTAACAAAAAAGAAGCCCTGGTAGAAACCCGGGCCGTTAATGGTCACTGTATTTGATTATTATATCATAAAGAAACGAGTTTATCCCATTGCTGTATAGACCAACTTAGTGGATTGTCATTTTGACTTAACGAACAGTATGATTTTATGATTGAACCGTTGGATGACCGGGTTTATTGTCCCTTCATAATCCGACCTGTTCGATAGCTGCAACGATTGGCAGCATATTATTTTTTAACCAGGGAGCTAATGAGTCATCACCGAATTGCCATTGACCGGTTTCTTTTTCCAGCGTAAAATAGAAACGATCTCCCCGTTCATCTGTGGTGTTACCATCATAAAGGGTTGCTGTTCGTTTCCGGAAATTAAATTCCCGCTGGCGATTATTAATAGGAATGATAAGGCTGAATTGGATAAGTTTTGTTTGCATGGCCAGCAAAAATACGCTATTCATTTTTTGTAATCCCGTGAATGATGGAATTTGAATACTTACAATATGTCATAAAAAGATTATACTGACTATAAGATTCGTTGAGATAAGAATGATCTTAAATATATACCCACTACCAGATCAGTCGTCTATACTTTTACTTTTCCTTTTTGATTCCCATTTCTTAATATGTAAACAGTATAAAACATAAAAAGTCCTGATAATAACCAGAACTTTTACCTGTAGAGGTTTCAGACAATTTATTGAACCAAAGTAAGGAGTTCTTGAATCAGGTTTACCCGCTTAACATCTTATTAGCTCCACATTTTGACAGGTTGAAGAATGGGTAATCTGAGTGTGTCAAATTGTATGGCGAAGAGGTTCTATGGAAGCAGACACACTTTCGATTTTCTTTTGGAAAACATTCGAATAGCTGTCAACCTATAACCGTGCACTTGACTGGATATTTAGAACCGGGAATGTTTGATGCTTATACAAGAAATATGCGTTAGATGCTACACATTTTGTAACGATCATAAAATAATCAAACACTCTTACAATTGAATACCGGGCAAACTAGCCAAACGTCCGTCGAGGCAGGTGTAGCTGCAGCTAATCATCATCCTTATCTCCTTCCCTTAATTTCACAAAAGCACTTCTTCTTGGCGCCGGAACTTTTGCATTCTCTCCTTTTACTGATTTCCAGATAACTTCATTGAGTAAATCATCTGGCACGGAATCTTCTTTACGCAAATTAAATTTCTTCGATTTCTCCGAGCTTTTGTTGCCAACCATATTCTTCTTAAAAATATCTGTACCGGGAGCAAGATGAGTGAAAGAGGAAGTATCAGGGACGGTCATAAAACAATCATACATGGGCAGGGCAGCTGCATCATATTGGCTCATCGGGGGAAGCCCCAAGATTAACTCCATTGTCCTTAGCATGCCCGAAGTTGAATACATGGTACTTACCACTTCCCTTCTTTTGGTATAAGGGCTAATGACCAATGCAGTTGAGCGATGAGCGTCTACATGATCCGGTCCGTTCTGGGCGTCGTCTTCCAGTATAAAGATGGCTGATTCTTTCCAGATCGGGCTTTTGCTGATATGTTCTATCAATAACCCAACCGCCAGGTCATTGCTTGCCACCGCGGCAATTGGAGTAAAAGCTCCCAGTTTTTGTCCGCTTGTATGGTCTTCGCCCATCCGTAGTGTATTAAATTGAGGCACCTGGTTGATGGTCAGTAATGAATCAAAATCTCTTTTCCATGCCTCAAACCGCTCAAAGTCCCTGATGTCCTGATCAAACGGTATAAAGTCAGGACAAAAATGTCCCGCCAGGGAGGTCAAATAAGCCTCATTGGGAGTAGTCTTTTTTGCTCCGGAAACAAACTCTCCATACGTACGGTAACTTATTCCTGCACGATTACAATAGTCCCATATATAGCCATCTTTGGGGTGAGCAATTTTGCGTGCACCAACGAATTCCGTTTCTCCTCTTTTTCCGTATTGTGTAGGCCAGATCTTTTCTACAAAATCTGTTGCATAAGCAGCCATGCTCCAGTTATGTCCGTCCGCACTTACTTCTGCATCCACATAAAAATTGTCGAGCAATACAAATTCATTGGCAAGAGCATGTTGATTAGGAGTTATTTTTTCAGGAAAAATGCATAATGAAGTATCTCCATTGCCTTTCGCAATATCACCGAAAACCTGGTCGTAAGTTCTGTTCTCTTTAATTACATAGAAAACATATTTTATAGGAGATCGCTTGCCCGGTGTCGTTGGAACAGGATTGTCTGACGGGATCTTTAACGTAGCTGCTTTGTGTTTATCCAGTGGCATATTCTGATAGACCTTCCTGGAGTATTCCATTAATTTATTATTATCGGGAGTTTCTATAATGGAAAGTGTGCCTTTAAACAGGCTACCGATGTATTGAACCCTTAGTTTTTTATCCGGCCCTACATGCATTCCAACATCATCATTCTTAAAAACTGGTTGGCTCATTTTAGGATTGGCGAGACTTGAAAAGCCTTTGCCATTTGCTACAAGGATCTTTTTCCCTACTACTTTCAAACT
>DASVOE010000051.1:0-18832 GCA_036383515.1 Chitinophagaceae bacterium
CATGAGTGTACAGGCTTTGCTGGATCAGTATCAGAACAACCCCCGCCTTTTTCAATTGGCGGACAGGCTCACCTTGTCCCAACCCCAAAAAATCTACATCAAAAACCTTCAGGGAAGCTCATCACAATTTGTTGTATCGGCCGCTTTTTTACACCCTTCCTGTTCACAGCTCAATCATCTCATCGTATTAAACGATGCAGAGGAAGCCGCTTATTTTCATAATTCGCTGGAAAACCTGACAGGTGCGTTAGATGTTTTTTATTTTCCTTCTTCTTTTAAGAACAGGAAAAATTATAAGCTGCTGAATTCATCGCATGTGATATTGAGGACGGAAGCACTAACTAAAATAGCGGCTGCTTCTCCTTTTGGAGGAGACCGGCAAGCGGCCAAAAAAGTACTGGTTACTTATCCCGAAGCATTATTTGAAAAAGTAGTGATCTCTTCCCGGCTTTCTGCCAACATTATTCATATCAAAACAGGCGATGCATTAGACACAGGTGATTTATTACTGAAGCTGGCCGATTATGGTTTTGAAAGAACAGACTTTGTGTATGAACCGGGGCAGTTTGCCATACGGGGTGGCATTCTTGATATCTATTCATTTGGAAATGATAAGCCGTACCGGATAGAACTATTTGGCAATGATGTTGATTCGATCCGTATTGTCGATCCCGAAACACAATTGAGTGAAAGAAAATTATTACAGGTAAGCATCATTCCTAATGTAGATACACAGTTTGAAACCGCCGAAAGGGTTTCGTTATTTGATTTTTTACCTGCCAATACTATTGTCTGGCTACAGGATTATGAACTGTGTAAAGAAAGGCTGGCCGATTGTGATGACGACCTGCAATCATTTTTGCAGCTGCAGGAAGAATTAAAAGAACAGGCGACAACGGGTAATAAGCAATCATCAAAGAACAGAGCAGAAGAAGAGGATGATAAGTTTATAAAAAAACAAGTGAGTGCAGCAGACTTTATTACCTCCACTGATTTTGAAGAAAAAACTATAGCAAAACATTTGGTTGAATTTGGTCATCGTTCAACAGCTCCGGGTCAGTCTGTTGAAATTGAATTTAAAACCAAAGAACAACCAGCTTTTAACCGCCAGTTTGAATTGCTGATAAAAGATCTGAAAAACTGGGAAGCCAAAGGATTCAGTTTATACCTGTTTGCTGAAAACCCTAAGCAGTTAGAAAGACTTCAAACCATTTTTGATGACCTGAAAGCAGGTATTGTTTTTAATCCTATTGCTATTTCTATTCATGAAGGATTTATTGATGAAGACCTGAAAATCGTTTGTTATACTGATCACCAGGTTTTTCAACGCTATCATAAATACAAAGTCAAACAGGCCTATAATAAGAATAAGGCCTTAACACTGCGAACACTCCGGGAACTACAACCCGGCGATTTTGTCACCCATATCGATCATGGAGTAGGTGTGTTCAGCGGTTTGCAAAAATTAGAATCGAACGGAAGATTGCAGGAAGCTGTCCGCATCATTTATAAAGACAGCGACATTCTATATGTCAACATCAACTCGCTGCATAAAATAACCAAGTTTACCGGTAAGGAAGGCAGTGTGCCGAAAATAAATAAACTGGGCAGCGATGTATGGAACCGGTTGAAAGAAAAAACAAAAGCGAAGGTAAAAGAGATCGCATTTGACCTGATAAAATTGTATGCAAAGCGTAAGGCCCAGCATGGATTTTCTCACTCACCGGATAACTATATGCAGACGGAACTGGAAGCCTCTTTTATTTATGAGGATACACCAGACCAGAGCAAAGCATCGGCCGATGTAAAAAAAGATATGGAGTCGCCCTCACCAATGGACCGGTTGGTATGTGGTGATGTAGGGTTTGGCAAAACGGAAGTGGCTATAAGAGCTGCCTTCAAAACCTGTGTAGATGGAAAACAGGCTGCGGTGCTGGTACCAACAACAATTCTTGCTTTTCAGCATTATAAAACATTCAGCGACCGGTTAAAGGATTTTCCAGTCACCGTGGATTATATCAATCGTTTCAAATCAGCTAAGGAAAAAAAGGAAACGCTGAAAAAACTGGAAGAAGGAAAAATAGATATACTGATTGGTACGCATGGTATACTAGGTAAAGAAGTAAAATTCAAAGACCTCGGCCTGCTGGTAGTGGATGAAGAACAAAAGTTTGGAGTGGGGCATAAAGAAAAAATAAAAACACTGCGCACCAGTGTTGATTGTTTAACCTTAACAGCAACACCTATCCCCCGGACACTCCAGTTTTCGTTGATGGGTGCAAGAGATCTGAGTATTATTAATACACCACCTCCCAACCGGCAACCGATTCAAACAGAAGTGCAGGTGTATAATGAAGATGTGATCCGTGATTCCATTTATTTTGAAACCGAAAGAGGAGGACAGGTCTTCTTTATTTATAACCGGATCAGCGGTCTTGCAGAAATGGCGGGCATCATACAGGGTCTTTGTCCTGATCTTAGTATTGGTTTTGCACATGGGCAAATGGAAGGACATCAACTCGAAGAAAAAATCCTTGACTTTATTGAAAGAAGATATGATGTGCTGGTATGTACCAACATTGTAGAGAGCGGCGTTGATATTGCGAACGTAAATACCATCATCGTTAATAATGCTCACCAGTTTGGATTGAGCGACTTGCATCAATTGCGGGGAAGGGTAGGTCGCAGTAATAAAAAAGCATTCTGTTATTTGCTGGCGCCGCCCATGAGTATATTACCGGCAGATTCAAGAAAAAGATTGCAGACACTGGAACAACACAGCGACCTGGGTAGTGGGTTCCAGATAGCAATGAGAGACCTGGATATACGTGGCGCAGGAAATTTATTAGGAGGTGAACAGAGTGGGTTTATGGCTGACATTGGTTTTGAAACGTACCAGAAAATCCTGGATGAAGCAATACGGGAATTAAAACGAACTGATTTCAAAGAACTCTTTAAAGAAGAGATTGCCCGGCAGGATGATTTTGTACAGGACTGCACGATTGATACAGACCAGGAGATATTGATACCGGATGATTATGTAGAAAGCATTACTGAACGTTTATCGCTTTACCAGCGATTGGATAATTCCGAAACAGAAGAAGAGCTTAATGAAATGAAACAGGAACTTGCTGATCGCTTTGGTCCTGTTCCTGAACAGGTGAACGCATTGTTCACCACCGTTCGCTGCCGGAAACTGGCCGTAGACCTTGGGTTTGAAAAAATGAGTTTAAAAGATAACATACTGCGCTGTTATTTTATCAATCGTCATGACTCGCCCTATTTTGAATCCGCCATTTTTCAAAACATATTACAATACCTGCAAACAGGAACGAATAAAGCTAAACTCAAACAGGTTGGTAAATTATTCTTGCTGGTAGCTGACCCAATGAAGAACATGGAAGAAACACACCGCTTCTTATCGGGATTGCACAGGCATTGTTTTCCTTCTCTCAAAACTACAGTAGCAGCCAACCTGGCAATGGATTAAAGCCCCGCTGATGTTGGCTTTTTCCGGTTATTTATAGTATTTTTAGAAATCATTACAGTCACTATGAAATTCCATCCAATCCCACTGATAACAGTATTGCTGCTATTAAGTATCTCCACTCTTGCACAAAACGACGTACAGTATCGCCTGCAACTGCAAAACGGATCCTTCATTCCTGAAAAAAATATTACTGCGGAAAAACTAAATGCTATTGGTCAGAGAACCATTACTTCAAATGGCAAATCGTTTATAATAATTCAGTTTGAAAAAATTCCTGGTGAAGCAGAAAAGAAACAATTGCAACAGGCGGGTATTGAATTGTTGGAGTATATTCCCGGCAACGCATATACAGCCAGTGTTACCGGCACGCTGAATACAAATCTATTGCTGCAAACAAATGCGAGAGCCATTGTTGAATTAACACCGCAACAAAAAATGCAGCCGGCCCTGGCAAACGGCAATTTTCCTGCGTATGCGATGAAGGTGGCAGGAACAATTGATGTATGGATCAGTTTTCCTAAAACTTTTTCATTGGAAACAATGATCAGTGAGCTAAGGAATAGAAATTTTGATATCAATGATGTTAACTTAAGCAGTTACCGTGTGTTGGGATTACGTGTTGCAATAAACCGGTTAAATGAATTGGCAGCACTGCCTTTTATTGAATATGTGCAGGTAGCGCCTGCAGAAGATAAACCATTAAGCCCCTTCTGGACAAATTGGGGGAGAGATGGCGTTCGGTCTTCTATTCTTAGCGCTCCCATCAGTAAGGGAGGAAAAAATTTAAAAGGCCAGGGCATTGTAATTGGAGTTGGAGATGATGCAGACCCGCAATTGCATGTGGATTTTACAAAAAGACTTATCAGCCGTGCTGCAGGAAACTATAGTTTTCATGGCACGCATGTTACCGGTATTGCCGGAGGAGCAGGTATAAAAGATGAACTACGTACAGGGTTTGCGCCAAAATCTACCATAGTGTCTCAAATTTTTTCAGGAATTTTTTTTAATGCTCCTGCCTATGTCACAGATTATGGAATGGTAATTACTAATAATTCTTATGGCAACAATACTGCTGAATGTGCTTCTTTTGGTGTGTATGATTTATATTCAAGAATACTGGATCAACAGGCACAGAATCTTCCCAATCTGCAAAGCGTATTTGCTGCGGGTAATAGTGGTTTACTCAAGTGTGCACCTTTCCCCGATAGTTTCAGAACAGTTCTTGGAGGTTACCAGTCTGCAAAAAACATTATTTGCGTAGGCAATGCAACGCCCCTGGGTTATATATTTCGCCAATCAAGCCGTGGCCCGGTAAGAGATGGCAGGATAAAACCAGAAATTGTAGCCGTTGGATCTTTTATTGAATCAACTGCACCTACTGCTTCTTTATACGGAGAAAACACCGGAACAAGCATGGCTAGTCCTGCTATTTCCGGGGGAATTGCATTACTCTATGAAAAATATAAATTGCTTCATCCGCCCGGCTTAAATCCAAAAAATGGATTAATAAAAGCGTTGGTTTGTAATAGTGGGGATGATTGGGGTCAACCCGGTCCGGATTATACACATGGTTTTGGAGTAGCTAATTTTTGGCGGGCTGTTACTATGCTCGAGGATAATCATTATATACAATCATCTATTCCAACCGGGTCGGCACAAACGCATACTATAACGGTGCCGGCAGGTGTGGCTGAATTAAAAGTGATGTTATATTGGAATGACCCGGCCGCTTCTGTGCTTGCTGCTCAAACGCTGGTAAACGATCTTGACCTGGAAGTAGTATCTCCATCGTCAGTTACCATATTACCGCTGGTGCTCGATACAACTTATACGAATATCAAAAACCCGGCAGTGAATGGAGTGGATCACATAAATAATATTGAACAGGTTGTTATTAAAAATCCTGCAGCCGGGAATTATACGATACGGATCAAACCCACCAGTATTACACAGAGTTCTTCCCAGGAATATTTTATAGCGTATGATTTTGTACCCCTTGAAACCCGGCTGGTTTCACCAATAGGAGGCGAATCCTATTTGCAGGGAGAAAATATGATTGTGCGCTGGGATTCATACGGCGACCCGAAAAATACATTTACATTGGAGTATAGAATTAATGCTGCGGATAGCTGGACTGTGTTGAAAAATAATATTGAAGCTGGTAAGCGGGAATATTTTTATACGGCTCCCGATCCGGATCAATGGTTTATTATACCGCAGGTTACTACGGACCAGGCACAGGTTCGCATTACCCGAAATGGTACAGGTCTTTCAAGCACAAGTCTTCCCTTTACAATTAGTGATACAATCAATGTTAGCCTCTCTCCCATACAATGTGAAGGTTATCTTTCGATTGACTGGACTACTGTTGCCGGAGCCACTGCTTACGAAATAATGATGTTGCAGGGTGATGAAATGGTAACAGTTGCTACCGTATCTAATTCTACGTTTAGTTATACATTCAGCGGTTTGTCGAAAGATTCTACTTATTGGGCAAGTGTAAGACCCTTGATCGGCGCCAGTAACAGTCCCGGGAGAAGAGGAATCGCTGTTTCCAGGAAACCCAATAGCGGTACCTGTGCTGGTAATATTTCAAATAATGATATAAAAATAGATTCGATCGTATCACCACTGCGTTCCGGCAGATTACTTACTTCTTCCTCATTGGGAAGTAATGAACAGGTAATAGTAAGAATTAAAAATCTTGATGACGTTCCAACTACGGGCGATGTGACGGTAAGCTATATATTGAATAACGGAACACCGGTCATTCATACTATAACCAACCCTGCTATTGCGGGTGGCGGCACGCTGCTTTATACTTTTCCTGAAACTATAAATATGTCTGCTGCCGGTATTTATAATCTGGAAGTAACAATCACCCTGGCAGGAGATCCTGTTTTATCCAATAACAAGGTGATAAATATTTATAAGCAACTGAATAATCCTCCCATAACCGGGTTGCTAACGCCCTTTGTTGACAATTTTGATGCAGCAGCTGTTCAAACGTATACTTCTTCTCAAATAGGCCTGCAGGATCTGGACAGGTACGATTTTGTAAATAGCAACGCATTAGGAAGAATAAGAACATTTGTGAATTCAGGCATTTCTAATTCTGGTAACAGGGCTATTACGTTAGATGCCAGCATTACTAATGCCGGAACTATTGATTCACTAACGGGCACGTTTAACCTGGCAACGTTTAATGCTGCAACCGACGATATCCGGCTTGACTTTGCATATAAAAATCATGGACAAGTATCTAACCCAGCCAATAAAGTATGGGTCAGGGGAAATGATAATTCAAATTGGGTAGTAGCGTATGATTTATATGCAAATCAAAATGCTGTAGATGCGTCCTTCAAAAAAACGCCGAGCATTGAACTGGGGGATCTATTATTTAATGCTTCTCCGTCACAAACATTCTCTACCAGTTTCCAGGTTCGTTGGGGACAATTTGGAACCCAACAGGCAGTAGATAATTATGGAGGTGCCGGTTATACATTCGATGATATACGGTTGTACAAGGTGATTGATGACATGCAGATGTTAAGCATTGATACGCCAGCTTTTTCAAGTTGTGGATTAACAGCTAATACGCCTGTAAAGATTAGCATAAGGAACAGTAGTAATGCAATTGTTACAAATGTGCCGGTTCGTTTCAGGGTTGATGGAGGCGCCTGGTTAAATCTAGCCGAGCTAGTACCTTCCATTCCTGCTAATGGTACCGTATCATATACTTTTACGGCTGCGGCAAACCTGTCTGCTTTCGGACAACATCTGATAGAAGCTGTGGTGGATTACTCCACAGATACTTACAGGGTGAATGATACTGCCCGGGTTATCATTAATAATACTCCTGTCATTAATATAACCAATTCAACTCCCTATTTACAAAACTTTGAAGCGAGTAATGGCTACTGGTATAGTGCCGGTCAAAATAATTCATGGGAATATGGCACGCCTTCATCCTATTATATTAAAAGAGCTGCCAGTGGCAGCAAGGCATGGAAAACAAGGCTTAGCGGAAATTATAATGACATGGAAACATCTTATTTATATTCTCCTTGTTTTGATATCTCCACCCTGGCATCACCCACATTAAGTTTTAGTATAGCACTTGACCTGGAAGATTGTGGCAGCCAGTTGTGTGACGGCGCTTATGTTGAATATTCAAAAGATGGAAAAACATGGGCAAGATTAGGAGCGAGTGGCCAGGGAACGAACTGGTATAATAAAACCTATTTTGGAAATAACTTATGGAGTATACAAAACTATACCCGCTGGCATGTAGCTACTATTCCTTTGTCTGTTATACCTATTCCGGTTAACCAATTAACTCAATTGCGATTTCGGTTTGTTGTTACATCCGATGCTGCACTTAACCGGGATGGTGTTGCAATTGATGACATTCATATTTATGACAACACATACGGCATCTATACCGGAGCAACAATGGGATCACCAGTCACGCAAACGATCAATGGAGGATCTAATTGGGTAGATTTTATTGCTTCAGGTAAACTGGTAGCATCCGTTAAACCTGCTAATCAATCAATGGGGGCTATAGATGTGCAGGCTTATATTCATACCGGGTCTGTCCGTAATTATAATGGTCAGTATTATCATAATCGTAATATCACCATTAAGCCGGCTACTACTTCCCTCACCGATTCAGCCACCGTCAGGTTTTACTTTTTAGATGCAGAAACAGAAGCCTTGCTTGCAGCTACTGGCTGCAGTAGCTGTACCAAACCTGCGATGGCTTATGAGCTGGGCGTTTCCAAATACAGTGATTCGGTTGATGTAATTGAGGACGGAGATTTTATGAATAATAAGGGGATGTCGTGGTCATTCATCAATGCGGCAAAAGCAGTAAAAGTTCCTTTTGATAAGGGCTATTATGCAGAATTTAAAGTGAAAGATTTCTCAGAGTTCTGGTTGAATGCCGGACCTTATAATTATCCTTCAGCCGAATTGCTAAGCTTTACGGCAACTAAAACCGCCAACAATAAAGATGTGTTTGTGGAATGGAAAACAAGTACTGAGCTAAACATTAATCGTTACGAAATAGAAGTTGCAAAAGGCAATAACGATTTTAGTCAAAATATTTTTGTGAAAATAGGAGAGGTGAATAGCCTGGGCAATTCACCGTTGGAACAACGCTATAATTTTACCGACCTGGAGAATAACAAAACAGGTGTGCGGTATTACCGCCTGAAGATTGTGGGTATTGACGGAAGTTTTCGATACACAGAAGCGAAGCCGGTTATTTTCACTGAAGAGCTAAACTGGCAGGTTTTTCCTAATCCGTCAACGGGATTGTTTAACCTGCTTTACCAATTGGAAAACGGAGGAAAAATGACGGTGAAAGTATATGATGCCGCCGGTAAAGTTGTTTACCAGACCTCTATTGTTTCAAATGGGTTTTTACAAAAACTGAATATAGATCTTGGATCACGAGTTTTTGCTTCAGGGCTATACCTTATAGAAACTGTAACCGGTAACAAACGGCAGGCATTCAAAATAGTTAAGAACTAAACCAGGAGCAATAAAAAACCGTCCCGATGAAAAGTCGGGACGGTGTATGATAATTTGCGTTTAATCAGGTTTACCAGCCTTGCTTGGCTATACCAGCTTTAATGGCTGCCATTGCTTTTTCTTCACCCATTAATGTGGTGAGCTTATTACCTTTTCCATCATTTCCCTGGGCCATGTAAGCGCCTTTTGCTGTTTTAGTAATAACAGCATCAAACATCTCAACTCCCTTTTCTTTTGTTTTTACGTTGTAAGCGGTGATTTTTACATCAGACATGGTCAATAGTTTTTGAGTTAGTAATGCCTGAAATTAAGGATTCTGAGGGGGTTTAGGCCTTAATTTTTTTAAACAGGCATAAAAAAGCCCCACCGGGGCAGGACTAAGTCTTTTATTTTGAGAGTATTAGGCTTAGATATCCAGTTTAGCATACTTAGCATGACTCTCAATGAATTCTCTTCGCGGAGCCACCTCATCACCCATCAGCATGCTGAAAATACGGTCGGCTTCAGCAGCGCTTTCAATGGTCACCTGTTTCAGTGTGCGGGTCGCCGGATTCATCGTAGTATCCCAGAGCTGGTCGGCATTCATCTCACCCAAACCTTTGTATCGCTGCACATTTACAGAATCTTCTTTGCCGCCACCTAATTTCTCTACCCATATTTTTCGTTGCTCTTCATTCCAGGCATAAGATTGCTCTTTTCCTTTTTTCACGAGGTAAAGAGGGGGTTGAGCAATATAAACATACCCTTGTTCTACCAGGGCCTTCATATAGCGGAAAATAAACGTCAGGATCAACGTGGCAATATGCGAACCATCCACATCGGCATCGGTCATGATGATCAGCTTATGGTAACGGAGTTTAATAATATCTAAAGCTTTGGGGTCTTCTACCGTTCCGATCTTTACACCCAACGCTGTAAACATATTCCTGATCTCTTCATTATCGTAGATCTTATGTTCCATTGCTTTTTCTACGTTCAATATTTTACCTCTCAATGGAAGAATAGCCTGGAAACTTCTGTCACGACCCTGTTTGGCTGTACCGCCGGCGGAATCACCTTCAACCAAAAACAGTTCACAACGTTCAGGATCTCTGTCCGAACAGTCGGCCAGTTTGCCCGGAAGCCCGCCACCTGTTAATACTGATTTACGTTGTACTAACTCTCTTGCTTTCCTGGCAGCGGCTCTTGCCTGTGCTGCTAATATTACTTTATTGATGATGTTCTTGGCATCCCTCGGATTTTCTTCGAGGTAAGCATTCAGCACTTTTGAAACAGTGCTATCTACCACACCACTCACTTCGCTGTTGCCTAGTTTTGTTTTTGTCTGTCCTTCAAACTGTGGCTCCGGAACTTTTACAGAAATGATAGAGCTCAACCCTTCACGGAAATCATCCCCTTCAATTTCAACTTTTGCTTTTTCGAACAACCCATTTTTATCGCCATAATTTTTAAAAACCCTTGTCAGTGCACGACGAAAACCAGCCACGTGAGTGCCGCCTTCGATCGTATTGATATTATTGACGTAAGAATAAATGTGTTCGTTAAAGGAGTCGTTATAGTTCAATGCCACCTCTACGGCTACATTGGTGGCTTCATCATGGCCTTCTACAAAAAGCACTTTTGGGATCAGGGCATTGCGGCCTGCACTTTTATCAAGCATCTCTACAAATTCAACAATACCACCTTCGCTATAAAAATCTTTACTGTAAGCTTTATTATCATCATCCAGCTCACGAAGATCAGTCAGGTTGATTTTAATTCTGCGGTTGAGATAAGATAACTCACGCAGGCGGCTTTCGAGGATATCGCGGTTATAAACGGTAGTAATAAAAATACTGGCGTCCGGCCAAAAATGAACTTTAGTACCGGTAGTTTCGCTAAGACCGGTTTCCCGAACCGGGTATTGAGGCACCCCGATTTTATATTGCTGCTCAAATCTTTTTCCATCCCGGTTAACGGTTACATGCAGATCAGAACTTAATGCGTTAACACAACTTACCCCTACACCATGTAAGCCTCCTGATACTTTATATGAACCTTTGTCGAACTTGCCACCGGCATGCAATACAGTCATCACCACCTCTAATGCAGAACGTTTTTCTTTGGTGTGCATAGAAGTAGGAATACCACGGCCATCATCTTCTACCGAAATAGAGTTGTCTTCATAAATAGTTACCAGGATATTTTTGCAATAACCTGCCAGCGCTTCATCAATAGAATTATCTACTACTTCATAAACCAGGTGATGTAATCCTTTCACGCCGATATCGCCGATATACATCGCCGGACGTTTACGAACAGCTTCCAATCCTTCCAATACCTGTATGCTATCTGCACTATACCCGGCAGAAATAGCGGCGGCTTTTTCTTTAGCTTCTGTGGTCATAATTATGGTAAAATCCTGTCTTTAGGAATGAATAAAATAGAACTCACAAATGTACGGAAACAGACCCAGCAATCCGGCATTTCAGGCCCCTTTTTTATGCTGTTTTTTGAGGGTTACGGATAAACGAAAATGCCCGGTGAACCGGGCATTTCAGACTAAACGTAGTCAAGCTTTTTTATAAGTAAATCATTAGCAGATAATCTCCATTATCTCCTTACAATTTGAGCCACAAGGTCTGCTTCGGCACATACTTTATTGCCCACATAAGTTGTTCCTTTCATTTCACAAATACCCCGGCGGATCGGGGTAGACAATTCCATTTTCAGGATCAGTGTATCACCGGGCCTAACGATGTTCTTAAACTTGCAATTATCGATCTTTAAGAAGTAAGTATCGTATTGTCCATCGCCACTCAGGTTGATGGCCAGTATGCCCCCGCATTGTGCCAGTGCTTCAATTTGTAATACACCGGGCATTACAGGATTGCCGGGGAAATGGCCCTGGAAAAACCATTCGTTGAAGGTTACATTCTTTATTCCAACGATATGGTTATCGCTCAATTCAATGATCTTATCTACGAGTGCAAACGGAAATCGATGCGGTAATTTCTTTTCTATGAATTGCTGGTCATATACGGGCGGCTGATTGGGATTGTATACAGGTACGCCTTTAGTATGTTTATTCTTTTTTATATACTGTTTGATCTTTTTGGCAAACTCTACATTGCTCCTGTGCCCGGGACGGTTGGCAATAATCTTTGCTTTAATGGGGTAACCAACCAGTGCAAGATCACCTACCACATCCAATAATTTATGCCGGGCCGGTTCATTGGGAAAACGTAATTCAAGATTATTCAGGTAGCCTTCACTCTTCACTTCGATTTTATCTTTATTAAAGATCTTTTTCAACCGTTCCATTTCTTTATCATCGACAGGTTTGTCAACAATAACAATAGCATTATTCACGTCACCGCCTTTGATCAGGTTGTGTTCGATCAGCGTTTCCAACTCATGTAAAAAACAAAAAGTACGACAGGGTGCTATCTCAGCTTTGAAATCGGCGATATGTTTCAATCCCGCATGCTGGGTACCTAAAACCGGTGAGTTAAAATCGATCAGTGTAGTGATATTGTATTCCATTGAAGGCATGGCTACCATTTCCACTCTTTTCGCTTCATCCGAATGAAAGATATTTTCATCTATACTGTACCATATTTTGGCAGCATCCTGTTCTATCACGCCCGCTTCTTCTATTAATTCTACAAAGGGCTGTGAACTGCCATCCATAATAGGCATTTCGGGTCCATTGATCTCAATAAGGCAATTATCAATGCCCATTCCTACTAATGCAGCCAGCACATGTTCTACCGTACTCACTTTAGCTCCATTTGCTTCCAGCGTAGTGCCGCGGCTCACATCAGTTACCAGGTCGCAATCGGCTTTAATAATAGGTTGGTTGGGAAGATCAATACGCTGAAACTGGAAACCAAACCCGGAAATAGCAGGCTTCAGAGTAAGATCGGCCATGATGCCGGTATGCAAGCCAGTGCCAGAAATGCGAACAGCAGCTCCTATTGTATGCTGTTTATCAGGGTTGAAACTGGGTGAGGTTTCAGTAGTCGCAATTTTTGTTTCTGTAAGAGGATTCATATCGACAAATATAAGAAGATAGTCGGTAGTTAATTGATCATAGCTTTTAGTTAATGGTTTCCTATGGAACTCAGTTTTTTTGAATGCTGATGGATTAAAATCGGCGCCTCTATTTCTATCAACTATTAACTATGGATCAATACTATTTTCTAAATTATTTTATAATTCTGGTAGTCAAATAAACGTTTGCCGGTCCATTTTTCAATGCGGTAAAGAAGATGATCCTTAAAAGAAAAACGTTTTTTATTCACATCAAAATCAGCCTGCCAATTTTTTTCAGCTATTCTTTTTTGCATCACGGCCGGATGTGTGCCTTTAAAAACAACCAGTGAATCCGCATCTTTAAAAAAATCAAACTGCTCTTCTTCCGACAACTGCGGCGTTACATAGTTGCCCTCGCCCCACAATGCATAAAAGTTACTCAGCTTTTCCAATTGTTTGTGCGGATGACGCACCCAGCCATAATGATATATTGCTGCATCAATTTTTTTGACACGCAATTTTTTGTTTTGCCGGTTACGAAAACCCTGTGCATCACGATAAGAAACAACGTTGCCGTTATTGCGGATCATTCGTATCTCATGTCCATACCAGCGACGGGAATCACCTACATAATCATAAGTGCCGTAAAAATGAACATAGCTAAATAACAAACCTTCTACCTGTTTATCGGCATTATAGTATTCGGCTGTTCTTACAATTTTATCAAGGTCTTTTTCATGTACTACTTCATCTGCCTGCAAATAAAAAGCCCAGTCAGCAGAAGGGCTTACATGGGCCAAGGCTTTATCTGTTTCTACCGCCAGCACTTTTCCACCTTCCAGCAGCGATTCATCCCATACGGAATGAACTATTTTTATTTTAGGAGAATTGATGGTTTCGATCAGTTGCAATGTTCCATCATCACTATTGCCTACACTCACAATAAATTCATCTACAACAGGTAAAATAGACCGTATGGATTCCAGCACCGGGTAATCGTATTTAACTGCATTGCGAACAAAAGTGAAACCGCTTATTGTCATAAGGGTAAAGATAATGGATAGCCTGTAGTTAAGTAAACAGGCATAATGTTATCATTATAAATTTTCGGATCTCTTTTTTCGAGCATATTTTTCCCTCTTCCGAAAAATAGTTGTAACAATTATTCTACATTTGTTGTGTTAGCGTCCATCTGATCTACTCTTCCTTCTGCTAAAACCATATAACTTCTACATATCCTATCTGTTTTATAAATGGGTAATGGCATTCTCTTTGTTTGCTTTACAATAAATGGTGACGATTTTATAAATAATATTTGTGGAAGCAGGTTAGCAAAATGCGTATGAACAGATTTTTTACACTTTTTATTTTATTGAGTACATCCCTGGTGAAAGCCCAGGTTTTGTCGGTCAATAACATGGTTACTGCAGTGTCGCTAACTTCGTCAAAGGCTGATAATTTTATTTCTCAAAAAGGATTTTCACTGGTTAGTTCAAATAAGCTTTTGGATACAGTTTTCCAGGCGTATCAATACAAAAAGAAAAAACAAAAAGATTACGACAGTATACAGCGAAGCTTTTCAAAATTTGCATCTGCTATTACATCGGGTGCTATGTATGAAACGAATTCATCCCGTGAATTTGTTGAAATGAAAGATCAATTAAAAAGGGCTGGTTTCGTTTGCGCTGAAGAAACGGATACAACTACAACCACCTGGTTTTTTCAAAAAGAAAATCTCACTGCCCATGCCAGCATACAGGAAGATAATGGGGACACATTATATTCCGTAAAAGTTCAAAGAATAAATTTACCGGGTATAAAAGATATTATGTACGGCGAAGACCTCCTGGCTTTTACTTCTCATGAAAACCTCGTGTATACCTTCGGAAAGAACAATGTAAAAAAGGATATCTATTTTTTTTCAGAAAAGGAGTTCAATCGTTGTTCTGTTTTATTTCCCAACACACCCCGGCAAGCTGTATTTCTCTGGGATGATCAAACGAATGATTGCCATCTGCAGTATATTATTTTTGGCGGGCAATTGATGGTGCAGGGCGCCATGAATTATGATCAGATCGTGGGTGAGAATAATTGGATGCTGAAAAGTAAGATCCACGCCGGGTTATCGCTTACAGAATTAAGACGTTTTCATGGAACTGATTTTACTTTTTATAGCGGTAAATCACCGTATTCCGGGATGGTGATCCCATCGGCACCGGGAGGTATTAATTTTAAGCAGGAAGGTGTTGTGCTAGCCTGCCTGAATTGCAACGATAATAAATTTATGAGCCTGACAACGATGACGGCAGATGAAGCAATACAGGAAGGAAGAAGATTTTTTATTCTAACCATCATGCTTTACCCGGGCTCACTACCTAAAGCTGAATGAAAATTATAAGCAGGCATCTCTCAGCATTTTCATATATGCTTCACCTTTTTCACGGGCAAACCTGATATTGCGATCGGGTATTCGTTCCGGGTCCGGATATTTTTCCAGGGCCTGTTCTATTTTTTCCTCTCTTAATAAATGTAACATGGGATAAGGAGAACGATTGGTATAGTTAGCCGCATCATTGGCAGGTGAGCCGGCAAAACAATACAGGGGATGAAAACTGGCTACCTGGTAAATGCCCTCATAACCCTTTTGTTTTATTACTTTTTCGGCCTGCGCAACCAGGTAAAGATATTCGTCAAAGTTTTGAAATGAATCCGAAAAAATCAGGAAGCTGGTTTCTATCGTGTTGTCAATATCAAGGCGCCGGCATTCGTTTAAAAACAACTTTATACTTTCATCCAGTGTTTTCGTTGAGGTTACTTCATAATATATTGTATCCCGTTTTATTTCCCGGGCCGCAAACGGACAGAAGTTGCAGCCAATCACTACATCAACGATCCATTTTTTTGTTTGCATTATAATTTCAGACCGTTTTTCCATTTCATCTTTTAATACTCAAAAAACAGGCATCGGTGCCTTACCGTAAAACTTACGGTCAGTGATTTTTTTTACCACTTTAAAAGGACTGGAAAATCCATCCCGGGGTATTTGTTTAAAATCTATGATTACATCATGCTCATAACCAAATACAGGAAAACCTGAACGGGTGAACATAATAACGCTATCAGCATCTATAAAATATCTCGCTGTATCATACACGATATGGACAAAAGGAGTACCCATTTTATGTCGCAAGAAACGGGCAATTCCGGGATCCTCGATCTCGGCATTATTCAAAATTGTTTCTTTAGTATAACGGCTGAGAAAGTAAGAAGCTACGTCATCCAATTTTTTATCATGGCGAATGATACGGCGGGTGATTCTTTTTTCGGGATTACAGGATAAAAAAAACAGGAGAAAAAAGAAGACAATAAAGATTCTCATAACCGGAGGATATTATACCTTCTCTTCCAATAATTGTTTGATGAGAGCTTCAAGTTCTTTTACTCTTCTTTCCAATTGGGGAAGCTTGCGGGTTATAGCCTGGCTACGTAAGGCCGAAGTATAATCGTATGCTGGTGAACCGGTAACCGTTTTACCCGGTTCTATAGATTTGCTGACACCACTCTGTGCATTTACTTTAGCGCCATCACCTAATTGAATATGACCTACAATACCAGCCTGGCCACCAATTCTGACACTGTTCCCGATTTTTGTGCTGCCACTTACTCCTGCCTGTGCGGCTATTACTGTGCTGTGCCCGATCTCCGCATTGTGTCCCACCTGGATAAGATTATCCAGCTTAGCACCTGATCTTATCAGGGTAGAGCCTATCGTGGCCCTGTCTATTGTTGCATTGGCGCCGATGTCCACATTATCTTCGATAATTACATTACCCAACTGTGGGATCTTTATAAAAGTTCCATCTGGCTGGGGTGCAAAACCAAAACCATCACTGCCGATAACAGTGCCCGCCAGGATATTTACATGATTCCCAATTTTGGTATCCTGGTAAATTTTTACACCTGGGTCTATCACACAATGATCACCGATAATAGTATTATCACCGATAAAAACGTTGGGAAAAATTTTTGTGTGGTTGCCAATTTTTACATTTTCACCTATGTAGGCAAAAGCCCCGATAAAAACATTCTCCCCATACGAAGCTGTTGTTGCAATATAACTTGGCTGCTGAATGCCTGTTAGTTGCTGTTGTATGATCTCCTGGTACTTACTCAAGAGCGTAGCAAAAGCGGTGTAAGCATCTGTTACCCGGATCAGTGTTGCCTTTACGGGTTGTTTTAATTCAAAATTGTCATTGATGAGAACCACGGAAGCCCCTGTACTGTATAAAAATTCCTCGTACTTCGGATTTGATAAGAAGGTAAGTTGTCCTTCTATGGCTTCTTCTATTTTGCCAAATGAGTCAACGCCGAGATCAGGATCTCCTTCAATTTTCCCATTTACAAGCAATGCTATTTGTGCGGCTGGAAAGGTCATGAATTTTTTTTATGTTCATCGTTCACAGGTGATTGTTCATGGATTTGTGTTGTGTATCCTATCATGAACTCTTAACTTCTCAGGTAACAAATGTAATATTTTTTAATAGTGCTGCTGAGATTGTGTTGTATCAGCGCATTGTCCACTTTTGAAATATCTTTTATCGTTCCATCCTTAAATAAAATATTGATGCTTTCATCACCAGGGTTATACGTAGTATTGCTGGCCTCGCCGGTAAAGACAAAATAATCAGCTTCATCGTTGCTTATACCAAGTCTGTCAACGATTTCTTTTTTCTTTTCTTCAATAAGCGTATTGTCAAAAGGGTCAGCCTGCAGTTTTACTTTGAACAATTTACGGTCTGTTAAAGAACGGCAAAGCGTAGCTAATATTATATCCTGGTGCCGGCACCAGTTTTTGATTGTTGCCATCACATCATAATCATCAAGACTGCAAAAAATTGAAAGATTATCTTTTATTGAAGCATTAGCTGCATGGTTCAGAAAAAAGTCAAGAGGTACTGTTGCCGCAGTCAGTGTTTCTCCTTTCCGGATCAGCTCTTTAGCTCTGCGGACGATCTTTACCAGCATCATTTCGGCACCGAGCACTGTTTTATGCAGGTATACCTGCCAGTACATTAACCGCCGGCTTACTAAAAATTTTTCAATGGAATAGATTGCTTTTTCTTCTACCATCAGCTCACCATCTTTTACCATCAGCATTTTAATGATACGGTCATAGCCAATCACACCTTCGGCCACGCCGGTAAAAAAACTATCCCGGTTCAGGTAATCCATCCTGTCAGTGTCCAATTGTCCGGATACGAGCTGATATAAAAAAGGTTTCTGATGATTATTGGTAAAAATAGCAAGCGCTGTTTGCAACTGGCCATTCAATTCTTCATTGAGTTGTTGAATGATCAGCAGTGATATCGTTTCATGATTTACTCCTTCGATCAGTTCATGCTCCAATGCATGGGAATATGGTCCATGACCAATATCATGTAAAAGGATGGCGATCTTGGCGCCGAGTTCTTCTTCAGCAGTGATAGCGATACCTTTGCTCTTTAATTCATTTAATGCTGTACACATAAGGTGATAGGCGCCGAGTGAATGATGCAACCTTGAATGCATAGCACCAGGATACACTAAATGCGCAAATGCCATCTGGTGAATATTACGCAACCGCTGGTAGTAAGGATGCGATACGATTTGCAGTATCAACGGGTGATCAATTGTAATAAAACCATAGACAGGGTCGTTGATGATCTTGCGAACTGGCGTCATTGTTGCTTTTTTGTTAAAGGCTCGGAAAGGACTGGCGGCAAAAGTACAAAGGCAGGAGTTAAT
>DASVOE010000052.1:0-17870 GCA_036383515.1 Chitinophagaceae bacterium
GTCAGCATTTCTTCAATTGTTTTTCCGTGCATGGTAAAAGCTGTTTCCAGTGATTCATGCCGATTATAATGGTATTTAAAAAATTCAACAAAATAGAGAAGGTCTGTAGCATTAAAGGTGCGATGCTTAAAGTGAAGAAGACGTTTTAATTCTTCATCACCAGCATCCAGGCAAAACTGGTAAGGCTGCACTTCCATCAGCTCCATCAGTTCTTTTGATTTTTGAATGATGGTAGTTCTGTTGCCCCAGGCAAAACTTGCCGCAAAGAACCCGGCAACTTCTATATCCTGTTTTTTAGTGAAGAGATGGGGGATACTTACAGGGTCATGGGCAATAAAAGAAGGTTGATTATAGAGATCAACCTTTGTAGTTAAAAACTCCCGTAAGGAAATATCAGTTGTCATTACTTGCAGGTACTATACAGGATTTCTTCCCTGTATAATACGTAGCAAAATTGCTATAATTGCAATTACCAGCAATACATGTATGATGCTGCCCGCAGAAAAGACAAAGAATCCAAGTAACCAGCCTATTATTAATATGACTGCAATAAGATAAAGCATAATAGTAGGGTTTAAATTTTTGAATCGTTCTTTTAATACTATTGCTATACCTAATTTTATGCCAGCATGAAAGACGTTATTAAAAAGCTGCGATGATTTTCTCACAGCACTTTATAAGCTGCAAACTATTTATCGGGGAATAATCGCCCCACAAATTAATTAGCCAATTGCCTTGTCCAGGTCTTCAATAAGATCTTCTGCATCCTCAATACCTACACTTAAACGAATCAGCGAATCAGTTAACCCGTTTTTAATTCTTTCTTCTCTTGGAATGGAGGCATGCGTCATGGATGCCGGGTGATTGATCAGCGATTCTACGCCACCCAAACTTTCTGCTAAAGCAAACAGTTTTGTTGAAGACAGCACCCTCATTGCATTTTCATTGCTATCATCTTTCAGTGTAAAACTTAACATGCCTCCAAAATCCCGCATCTGTTTTTTTGCAGTGGCATACCCGGGATGATCTTCAAAACCCGGCCAAAAAACCTTCGCCACTTTAGAATTATTGCGTAACCAATGTGCAATGATCTTACCATTCTCACAATGTTGTTTCATTCTTACATGTAATGTTTTGATGCCTCTTAATACTAAGAAACAATCCATCGGGCCGGGAACAGCACCCGAGCTTTTTTGAATGAAATATAATTTTTCCCTGAGATCAGCATCATTCATCATCAACGAACCCTGTATCACATCACTGTGACCACCGAGATATTTGGTAACGGAGTGCATCACAATATCAGCGCCGAGATCAAGTGGATTTTGCAAATAAGGAGATGCAAAAGTGTTATCAACAGCCAATACTATTTTTTTTGGTTTAGTAATGGCTGCCACTGCAGCAATATCTGTGATATTCATCAAAGGGTTGGTGGGTGTTTCAAGCCATACCAATTTGGTCTTATCAGAAATAGCCGCCTGTATATTTGCGGTATTGGTAGTATCAACATACCTGAAGCTGATACCAAACTTTTCAAAAACTTTAGTGAATAAACGGTAAGTGCCGCCATACATATCATTGGCACAGATTACTTCATCTCCGGAACTTAAGAGTTTTATTACGGCATCTGTAGCTGCCACACCACTGCTGAAGGCCAGCCCGAATTTCCCGTTTTCAATAATAGCAAACGCTTCTTCCAGCGCTTTGCGGGTAGGGTTTTGCGAACGGGCATACTCAAAACCTTTATTTTTTCCGGGAGCCGCCTGCACATACGTGGAGGTTTGGTAAATAGGAGTCATGATAGCCCCTGTTGAAGGATCTGGCTCAGCGCCGGCATGAATAAGTTTAGTAGCGATCTTCATAATTTAATCATTGTGGCTGCAAAGATGTGGAATATCAGCCAAACGACCTGTTGGCTATATTACCACTCATCCGCTGTTAAGTTTATTTAACAATAATAAACAACGTCTTTGTCCAATAGTTTAATCATGGTTGATGCAATAAAAGCTATTTTTCAAAAGCTGTTTTAATGGCTTCGATCTATTTTATGATTCTGTATATACTACGGTAACACAAGGTTCATTTACCAATAATAGAGATTCGCTTGTCTTAAGGTATCACTGCCTGTAGCTTTGGTTTGTTATTGATCATTAACCAAAAAGTATAATCATGAAAAAATTAATTTACCTGGCTGTAATGCTGATCGGCCTCTCAGCTACTGCCGCAACGCCTCCGGAAATAAATGAAAAAGTGCTGAAGGCATTTAAACAAACTTTTACTGATGCAGAGAATGTAACCTGGAAAGAATTGGATAACAGCAGCTACCAGGCCAACTTCAAATTAAGCGAGATCCAGGTTAGGGCTATGTATGATAATGACGGCAACCTGCTGGAAACAGTAAGATATTATGGTGAAAGAAACCTTCCTCCAAATATTCTTGCACGCCTGAAGAAAAAATATGCTGGTAAAGAAATTTTTGGTGTTACTGAAGTGTCATCTGATACTGATGTCTCCTATCATATATCGCTGAAAGATGAAAAGAACTGGTATACTATAAAGTCAGACCCTTATGCCAACCTTCAGCAAACCGATAAGTTTAAAAGAGCCGATGTGGCGCAATAAAAATTTGCAGCAGATTAAGCGTCCGTGATCAATCGTCTTGCCTTTTGGCGAGACGATTTTTTTTATCCTATAAAAGGAGCGGCAGCAAGATAGCGCCAGTCATAGTTATCGGCGGCGTGGCTGCTAAGAGGCACAACTGGTTTATCAAGTACTGCGGGTTTCAGTATTTTCTCTTTCACCATTTTACTTTTGGCTTCCTGTATCGCTTCCTGCAATTTTGAATGTTGCATCCATTGCTGCTGCGGCGGTTCAAAACCTACTTTATCTTTTCGCCATGTTATTGCAGCAGGAAGTTTATCCTGCATCGCTGATCGCAACAGCCATTTGGTCCATCCTTGTCTTATTTTAAAATGTGATGGCAAAGAAAAAATAAACTCCACCAGCTCATGACTTAAAAAAGGCAAACGAACTTCACGACCGTTTGCCATTGAATTCCTGTCTGCATAACGGAGTAATTCCTCAAGACCATGCAGGCAGCAATTGAAATACAAGGCACCGTTCAAATTGAAATGTGCCGGGGTGCTATAATATGCTTCCTTGCTTTGCATTTTTACAAAATCCTTTGTGAGATCATCCTGCCGCAGAGCTTTTATTAAATATTGTCGTTCGAGTATCACAGAAGCGAGGTCAGGGAAAAGAGAGGCGATGATGTTCTTCACTCCAAAATCTTCTTCTATACCCAATTTCCTGGCTGCTTTCAATTCACCACTGCTTACCAGTTTTCTTTTCGTAAAAAGTTCCTGCCAGTACCATTTATAGTATTTATGATAACCGGCCAGCGTTTCATCAGCGCCCTGTCCATCCAATAAAACCGTTACGTTATGTTGTTTAGCCAGTTCAAAAACCTTGTATTGCATGTAGATGCTGGCGGATCCAAAAGGTTCTTCCTGGTGATAGCAAATTTTTTCCCAGTCATTTATAAGATCATCTGCATTAATAAGAACTGTAGACGAGTGCAGGTGAAATTTATCAGTAACCTTATTTATAAAGGATGATTCATCTTTTTCAAAACCAGGGAATATTGCCGAGAATGCATTTTGTTGATGGTCGGGGGCTTGCCCCATCGGTTGTAATTCATTTGCCCAGGCAACTATGGAAGAGCTATCAAGACCTCCGCTTAGCGATGTGCCGATGGCAACATCACTTCTCAATCTTCTGCTGATTGAAGTGCGGAACAAGTGATCAAATTGTTCGATAGCTTCTTTATCAGTTATTTTTTTATTCCGGTTATTCATGTCGATATCCCAGAATTTTTCAATGTACAGTTCTTTATCCTTTATTGAATAATAAAGCCTTGATGCGGGAGGCAGTTTAAAAATGTTGGTATAAAATGTTTCTTCAGGCCGGGCAGGGTTGTCAACATATCCAATGGTAATGAAATTAAAAAGCATTTGCCGATTAGGCTGGCGGGATATTCCTACACTCCATAATGCTTTCATTTCAGAAGCAAAAAGAAAATTGGTACCATCGTAGCAATAAAAAAAAGGCTTTTCTCCAAAGCGGTCCCTGGCGGCGAATAATTCTTTTTCCTTCTCGTCCCAGATTGCAAAGGCAAACATGCCATCGAAATGCTCTACGCATTCATCATCCCAATGATCATAAGCAGCAAGAATCACTTCAGTATCTGATTGTGTACGGAAGGAGTAACCTTCTTTCTCCAGTTCTTTTCTTAGTTCAATATAATTATAGATCTCGCCATTATGGACAATGGAATAGCGATCCATATAATGCATCGGTTGTGCAGCAGCCTCACTCAGGTCAATAATGGAAAGACGGCGGTGGCCTAATAATGCGTTGTTGCTATTATTGGCCCAGCATGCTTCACCGTCCGGCCCACGATGAGCAAGAGCATCAGTCATTTTTTTCAAATGCTCTTTACTGTATTGAGAGGGATCCGTTTGTATAATACCGGCAATGCCACACATAGCGTAAATATCTGAATTAATATCAGCATTGCATACAGGTAACTGAAATAGGAATGAGGATGTAGTAATTACTCAAAAAGTAAACGGCAATCTTGTTTCAATATTATCCCAGGCCATCAGCAGATCAGCGCCGGTTTCGGTTTTTTCGAAGATCATGGTAAAAAACTCAAGCCGTGCGGATGTTGTTTTTACCGGCACTTCAAACCGGGCAATATCCTTTGTGGAGTCCTGCGTTAATCCCCAGCTGTCAATATTTGAATTAATGACGATGGTCCATGTGTTTTCAATAGGAATGCAATAAAGTATGTAACGGCCAGCCGGTATTTTTTTGTTTTGAATAACAGCACTTTTATACAATTGAAGTTCGGTAGCTTCATTGGCACCTAATCTCCAGGGCTCACCATATTTTAAAACGCCATGAAAGAGTTTTCTTCCCTGCAAATGCGGACGACTGTAAACCACTCTTGCCAATGGCGGGATAGTGGTAGTGTGTGACATCTTTAATTTGGGATAATCTACCGGGAAATAACTCATATCCATCGGCGATACATCTACAGCGGCATAGGGATTGGTGACTGGCTCCTGCGTAGATACCGGCGAAGAATCTTTTGTAGAAATTACTTTTGTAGAGGGCTCCTCTTTTTTCGTGTGTGAACAGGAAAAAGAAAAACAGACAAGGATTAATCCAACTAACCAACCTACTTTTTTCATAAATAACATGTATTAGAAATTGACAGGCAGGGCTACTTTTACCATATCCCAGGCTATTACAAGATTAATACCTGTCGTTGACTTTTCAAAAAACATAACCAATGACTCCTGTGGTTCGGTTAACTTCTGAACGGGAACATCAATACGGATCACATCTTTCTTTGAATCATATTTAAAGGAACCCCATGTATCCGTTTCTTTGTTAACAATAAGAGTCCACATATTTTCATTTACGATTCCATAAAGCGTATAGCGTCCCTTGCTGATCTTTTTCCCATTTATTTTAACGTGTTTGAAGAATTCTATCTCAGTGGCTTCATTAGCACCCATCCGCCATAGTTTTCCATACTCAACCAATCCACCAAAAATAGTACGGCCTTCTTTTTTGGGACGACTGTAGATGACCCTTGCCACTAATGGTTCAGTGATTTTATCCTGTATTTTTAATACAGGATAATTGAATGGATAATAGGAGATATCAGCGGGTGATTTGTCAAGAGCAGGCATATTGCTGCCCTGCTGTGCCAGCACGGCAAAAAAACAAAACTGGAAGAGAACGATAAACGGGATAATTTTTTTCATAGAAAAAACAGGTATTTGCAAAAATAATTGATTTGGGTATTGGAGTCATTGCTTTTTATCAATCCGGGTGCACCTACTTCAATATTTCATATTGCACCTGTGCAAATGATTTGAGCGCTGTCCAGAATTGACGATAGCAATCCCCTAAGCGTTGGTAGTGGGTTTCAAATAAATGAAAAGCAGTATCACTTTCGGTAAGATAGGCCGCCCGGTGAACCACGCCTCCCAGGCTTTTTCCTATTCCCCATTTTGTGCGATAATTGAACAGCCAGTCCTGTCTTTTCATATAAGGAAACATTCCTGCAAATTTTTCGGGAAACCAGTCCTTATAATTATCAAGGGCAGCGTATGTTTTTTTTGAAAATGCTTGTAAGGTTTGTTCTGAAAATTCATTCTCATCCGTTGCCAGGAAATGATCAAATACCACATCAACAAATGCCCCGCTATATAAACGATAATCCGGGCGAAATACCTCTTTGGCTTCTTTAGTTGCAGGATGATTATCTGTAAATGTATCAATGGACCGGTGTAGTGCGATGCCTTGTTGAATGCGGGCAGGGTAATCAAACTTCTTTTTTCCCTTTACAAAATCGCTGACAAGATTACCCACCAGGATCTCCGGATCATTAAAAGAAAGATATGCGTGGGCCAGGTAATTCAAGCACTAAAGTTACTGAACAGAATTTTTTGTATTGGTAATTAATGGGAGCCTGTGGCGTTTTGTTTTTTATATAACCGGTAAGAATAAACAATGGGAATAATAGTGAGAATGACAATGATCACTATCATTATAATAAATACAGCGCTATCTGGCAGCAGGAATGCATTGAATGTGATCAATAACCCACCGGCAAACCAGAGTTTTCCGGCGAGCATATGGGTTTGTTTCCAGTTATATTCATTTTCCAGTGTCCAGGGCAAACGAATACCTGCAAAATAGTTAGGCTTGATAGTGTACATATAATTACCCAGTATTACAAAAAGTACTCCTACCGCCGCAACAATTATTTTGAAATTTAATTTTTCCACGGCGTGCTCACTGGTATAAATGATAAAGCAGGCCGTTGCTGTCATAAAAATACTTATTGCAAAGGCCAGCTTTTTCATGCGAGAAATATTTTCTTCCGTGTATTTCTTTTTAGGATCAACACGATTAATATTCGTCAACAAAAAATATAAGCCAATATTGACTCCGATAAGTACCGCTAATGCACCGAGTAATTCTGTTTTACTTCCATACCGGTCCACTTCTCCCTGAAAGTTATAGTGAAGAGGTACTTGCCGGGGCAATTTATTCCATACAATAGCCAGGTAAATGGCAGGGCCAACCAGGATCGGCCAGATCATGTATTTAATAAAAGTATTCATACTTATTTTTTTTTAGTTTTTAATTGCATCAGCCATTTAAGCATCTCATCCATGACCGTTGTATTGAGTGAATAATAAATATACTGACCATCTTTTTGGGCAGTCACCAGTTTGGCCTGCTTCAGCAGATCAAGATGATGTGATACACTGGGCCACGAAATATGAAACCGTTCCGCTATTTCGCCGGCGGTCATATCATTTTCATGCAACATCTCAAGTATTTCCCGCCGGGTCGCATCATTAAGGGCTTTAAAAATGGTATTCATAAACGCAATTCACTCATTATATATTTAGCCAAATGTCTAAATACTATCTGGTATTACCAAAAACGATGTGGACGGAGAATGCTTTTCAGGTACAAACGGTTAGATAGCTATGATGTGCGGTTCACTATTATTTACTCCTGTTAACGGAGTTTAACAACGACTCCCATTAATCACATTTCACTTGTGGTGGGGTGTAACTGAGAATACATTTGTGGCGTCATACTAATCAGAAAAATAAAAACCTTAACCAATTAAAAATTGAACAAATGAAAAGAATAATCCTGCTGCTGGCGATAACCATAAGTACACTTAGTGCTTTTGCCCGTGATGAAGAAAAAGTAAGCGCCAAAGTATTGAATGCTTTTCAAACTGAGTTTACCTCAGCAAAAGAAGTAAACTGGTCTGCTGGTGATAATTATTACAAAGCCGTATTTACATTCAATGATCAGCATGTGCAGGCATATTACAGTTTTGAAGGAGAGCTATTAGGCCTCACCCGCTATATCACTTCACTTGATCTGCCCATGCATCTGCAGACAAGCCTGAAAAAATCATATACTGATTACTGGATCAGTGATCTGTTTGAAGTCACAAAAAGCGATAGCACGGGTTATTATATCACCCTTGAAAATGCCGACTCAGTGATCATTATGAAAGCAACTGCATCGGATAATTGGAGCGTTTATAAAAAAGCTAAAAAAGCATAGACAATAGTTTTGGTGTGTGGTAAAAAACAAGCCCTGGGTCCAGAGCGAAGTCGAAGGACGCCGGGGTTTTGTTATATAAAGAGCACCTGGTTAAAAATGTTAGCAGTTGTTATTGTTGTTAACAACCCTGTCCACTAATCCTTATTCACTTGGAAGCCGGTTTGTCTGAAAATATATTTGTTTGCATAAAAGCATTATTAACTATTAAACCTTGAAATCATGAAGAAAATTATTTTATCAGCAGTCATCACTCTCACTATGGGAGTTGCTGCTTTAGCCAACATTGATCCTGTAAACAATTCCAAAGCACAGGAAGTTTTTAAAAAAGAATTTGCCGGAGCAGAAATGGTAAAGTGGAGCACCGAAGGCAACTACTCAAAAGTTTCTTTTGTGTTAGGAGGTACCAGCGCTATTGCTTTATTTAACGGGGAGGGAGAATTGCTGGGCTCTGTCCGTAATATCTTTTACAACCAATTGCCCCTGTCGGTAATCACTTCTTTTGAGAAACGTTTTGAGAACGCTACTGTCATCGACATTACCGAAGTAACTAATGTTAATGGCACACGATATAAAGTGACCATGGAATATAAAAACAAAAAAGCAAGTGCTTCCCTGTATTCAGATGGCACATTGGAAAACCTTGAAAAGCAGAATAAATAAAAGACAAAGTGTACATGAGAAAGCCCTGTCTCCGTAAGGATGATGGGGCTTTTGTTTTATTGAAACATGTAATTTTGCGACTCTTACCGCAATGTCTCACGGTTTTGTGATCTGAAGGCGGTCTTTAATTGTAGAAAAATGAATAAAGGACCCGTTTCACAATTTATCGAGCACCATTATCGCCATTTCAATGCAGCCGCTTTGCTGGATGCAGCCAAAGGTTATGAAACACACTTATTGGAAGGAGGTAAAATGATGGTAACGCTGGCCGGCGCCATGAGTACTGGTGAGTTAGGTATTTCATTTGCGGAAATGATACGGCAGGGAAAAGTAGATATCATTAGTTGCACCGGCGCCAACCTTGAAGAAGATGTAATGAACCTTGTGGCTCATTCTCATTACAAAAGAATTCCAAATTACCGTGACCTTACTCCACAGGAAGAATGGGATTTGCTGGAAAATCATTACAACCGTGTAACGGATACCTGTATCCCGGAAGAAGAAGCCTTTCGTCGTTTACAAAAGCACCTTGTGCAACAATGGAAAGATGCCGCAGCAAAGGGTGAACGTTATTTTCCACATGAATTTTTATATAAAACGGTATTGAGCGGCGATCTCGAGCAATACTATGAAATAGATCCAAAAGATAGCTGGATAGTAGCAGCAGCAGAAAAAAATATACCGATCGTGGTGCCGGGTTGGGAAGATAGTACCACCGGAAATATTTTTGCCAGCTATGTTATAAAAGGTGAACTAAAAGCCGACCTGGTTAAAAGTGGTATTGAATATATGGTATGGCTGACTGATTGGTACCGGAATAATTCTGCAGGTAAAGGAGTTGGTTTCTTCCAGATCGGTGGAGGCATAGCCGGTGATTTTCCTATTTGCGTAGTACCGATGATGTACCAGGACCTCGAATGGCATGATGTGCCTTTCTGGAGTTATTTCTGCCAGATCAGTGACTCCACTACTTCCTATGGTTCCTATTCAGGTGCGGTACCTAACGAAAAAATTACCTGGGGTAAATTAGATATCAAAACGCCAAAATTCATTGTAGAGAGTGATGCAACGATCGTAGCGCCATTGATCTTTGCATGGGTGCTGGGTTGGTGATAGCGGATACAGAACAAATAAACAAAGAATAAAGAATGTCGTTCTTATAGTTCGGCATTCTTTATTTCCTGTTCGGTATTCGAGATTTAAAACTGTTCTTTTTTTGTTTCCTGCAATGCTTTTGCATCTTTCAAAGGTGATATCAGGTTCACCAATATGATTACTTTAAAGATGATACCACTAAAGATTGCTTTACCTACTCCCACACCCCCTTCAGTCATCCCATTTACAATAACAGACAGTATTATAAAACCGATAAATACAATTAACCCGGTGAGAACTGCAGTGTAAGGTTTTGTTTTAGTCCATAAGGCAAGACCAACAAATATTCCGGCTTCAATAAGAGCTATACCGAATATCAGCGGATCAAAATCATTATATAGTCTGTACATTCCAATCATTTCACTTAAAAAGATAAGGCCAGCTGCTATAAATAAAGCTGTTCTTGCTTTTTTTACCGCTCTTTCGTATCCCTCTATTTCAAATTGCTTCAGGTCATTGGCATAATTGGCTATCACATCCTGCTCAGGCGGATTGGTATCATTTGTTTCAGGTGTCATAAAAGATTATTTGAAAACAAAGTATGTAATACTTTGCAGAATATAAATAAGGGGAATGTATTATTAATATTCCGGAGTTAAAATCCTCTGGGCGTTTCCAGGGGAATGTCCCGCTTCAGCATATCATTACGATTCGCCATTTCCCATGCAGTATAAAAAACAAGCTGTGCTCTTTTTGCCATCAGCACATAATTGATTTTATCAGGTGTATCTGTAGGGCGGTGATAATCGGCACCCAGCATGCCATCATAATAAAAAATGATAGGCACACCTTTTTGCGCAAAATTGTAATGATCGCTGCGGAAATAGATGCGGTTGGGATCTTTGGGGTCATTGTATTTGTAATCCAGTTCCATTTTTAAATACTTTTTATTCACGGCTTCACTGATCGTTTTCAGGTCAGTACTTAATTTATCATCACCCACTACATATACATAGTTCGTTGAATCGCCCTGTTTGCGACTTGTATCACTCCGGCCAATCATATCAATATTGAGGTCAACCGTTGTTTTATCCAACGGAAATAAGGGATGATTACCATAATAAGCTGAGCCCCACAATCCTTTTTCCTCACCACTTACGGTCATAAACACCATAGACCTTCTGGGTCCCTTGCCAGCCTGCTTCGCTTTTACAAAAGCTTCTGCTATTTCCAATACACTTACAGTACCCGAGCCATCATCATCAGCTCCATAATAAATAACCGTATCTCTTTTTCCTAAATGATCATAATGAGCTGTAATAAAAACATATTCTTCTTTGAGATCAGTGCCTTCCAGCACACCAATCACATTACTGCTTTGTAAATTGGTTGTTGTTTTATTGAAGCTTAAAGCAAGTTCTGTGGTATAAGTTTTAGGTTGAATGGTTCCCTCTTTTACTTTTGCAAAATCATCGCCCATAATCGCCTGTGCTATTTTTTCTGATACCGAGAACTGGTTGGGACGAACGGTTTTTTGAAAGGCATTCACATACATATTTCCTTTCGGATTTGTTTTCATCATTGCAGGAAAATTGTTTCCTATTATCAATACAGCAACTGCACCATTTTTTTGTGCTGCATCAATTCTTGTAAACTGGTTTCCCAAACCCCGGCGCACCTGTCCCTGTTGTGGTTGCCCGGCCAGCATTAATACCGCTTTGCCCCGCACATCCAGCCCTTTATAATCATCATGGGTAGAATCAACAAGCCCATTGCCGACAAATACGATTTCACCAAAACGATACGTTGATGTATTGCTTTGGCCTACATTCAGGCTGAAATCTTTATCTAGCTCAAATGATTTTCCATTTACTTCAATGGCAGCATATAATAATGAATCCTGGTAAACAGGATACTGCAGTTGATAACTTCCATTATTGCCAGGTTTCAGTCCCAATGTTTGAAACTGGTTTTCAATATAGGCAGCCGCTTTTTTCTGACCGGGTGTAGCCGTTTCCCTGCCTTCCATTTCTTTGGAAGCAACAATGTATAAATGTTTTTTAAGATCATCAGGCGTAATGGTCGTGGCCATTTTTTCAGCATTCTTATCTTTCTTTTGTGCTGTCAATACTGACGGGCTAATAAGCAATAAGCAGATAACTAGTTTTCTCATGATGATTATTTATTGTTGTGTATGATCGCTTCGCTGTAAGCTGTAAAAATAAAACCCTTCCACTTGTGGAAGGGAGAAAATAAGTTAGTAATGGTTTAGGCGCAAGCCATTTTCTCTACCCGTCGCTGGTGACGACCTCCTTCAAAATCAGTGGTCATAAAAACCTGCAACATTTTTTCAGCGTCGCCATTTCTTACAAACCTGCCGGGAATACAAATGATATTGGCATCATTGTGTTCTCTTACCAATTTTGCGATCTCCTCACCCCAGCATAAAGCTGCCCGGATACCCTTGTGTTTATTAGCTGTAATAGCAACACCATTGGCTGTGCCGCACACTAAAATGCCAAATGCATAATCACCACTTTCTACTGCCTCGGCAACGGGATGAGCATAGTCAGGATAATCCACCGAGTCGGTTGTATGTGTTCCAAAATCTTTATACGTAATTCCTTTTGCTTCCAGGTAAGATATCAGGTCTTCTTTAATATCGAAACCAGCATGATCACTACCAAGCGCAACGGGCTTTTTTAAATCAAATGGAGAATGCATATAGAGTAGTTATGAATGAAGAGATATGAGTTATCGTAATGATACTTCAAAGTTAAACAACTCATAACCCGTAACAAGTAACTTTCTTTAACTCCATTCATTTGTTTCTTTTTCCTGCCGGCGGTTGATCCGGGAGGCCACTATGATACTGGCTTCAAAAAGAAGATACAAAGGGATGGTAACGATGGTAAGACTGAACGGGTCAGTAGAGGGTGTGATAATAGCCGCAGCGATCAATATGATAACAAAAGCATGACGACGGTATTTTCGTAAAAATTTTCCTGTTACGATGCCTACTCTTGCCAACACCATTACCAATAATGGCATCTGGAATAAAACACCAATACCCACCGTGGTATAAACCAGGTTTTCAATGTAGTCAGAAAAATTAGGAAAGTTAACTATTTTATCACTTAATGTATAGGTGAAATAAAAATTTACCATGAAGGGGGCCAGTACATAATAGCCGAATAAAACACCGGCAAAAAACAGTAGAGATACCCAAAAAATAACGCCCCTGGTTTTTTTCGTTTCTTTATCGGAAAGGGCTGGCCTGACAAATTTCCAGAATTCCCAGAACACATACGGAAAAGCAACAATGAAACCTCCGATAAAAGCGATCGTAAAGGTGGAAATGAATTGTCCTGTCATTGTATTACTCTGGAACTTTGCATCTACACCAGGCAGGCAAATGGTATCTCCCATACCTATCCAGTGACTTAAATTGCACAACCATTTATAAGTAATAAAATCTTTATCGGCAGGAGCAAAGATGATATTATCAACAACTTCGTGGGCATAAATAAATACAACAATGGACCCGATCAGGACGGCTACCACCGAGCGGATCACATGCCATCTCAACTCTTCAAGGTGATCAATGAAAGACATTTCTGCTGACTCGTCGCCAGCTTTCTTCCGTTTGTTTAAAAAATCCAATAGGGCCATGAGTGCTTTTTAATAAAGTGGGGCAAAGATAGGTGGAGGCGGAGTATTAGGGAGTGGGAATTTGTTTCTTAACGTTTGAGAAGTATTTATATATTTTATAATAGCCTGGTATTTCCATACTATTTCAATTTTTTCATTTTCACCATTTCTATCCGGGTATCACTCACGCTGATGACATCAAATTCAAAATCATCTACGATAATCCTTTCTTTTTGTGCCGGTATTGTCTCATGGTAATTGATGATAAAACCGGATAAGGTCTCTGTATTATGCCCCGGGAATTCAAAGCCATATTTATTTTCGAGGTAATCCAGTTCAAGACGCCCGGAAAAAATATATTCGTTTTCAGCGATCTGCTTTTCAACAAACTCTTCGGTATCATATTCATCTTCTATTTCACCAAACAATTCTTCCAACACATCTTCCATGGTGATGATGCCGGCTGTACCGCCAAACTCATCCACCACCCAGGCAATACTTTTTCTTTCCCTGGTCAGTTTACTGATCAGGTCTGCAGCACTCATGCTCTCCGGCACAGCCGGTATAGGATGAAGTACAGACTGTAACTGGGCCGGTCGTTTAAAAAGATCCAACTGGTGTATATAACCGGTGATATGGTCAATATTATTATCAAACACCACCAGCTTACTGAGCTTTGTTTCTATGAATTTTTGTTTTACCTGTTCAATGGATGAATGCATATCAATACCGATGATTTCTTTGCGGGGTACCAGGCATTGGCGGATCTTTATTTTTGGTAACTCCTGTGCATTTTCCAGCAGTTGTGTATTGCGTTCCTGTTTTTCTTCGTTTATATTTTGCTGAAATAAATTTTTAAGATCGCTTCGTTTAAAGGATTCTTTTTCTTTATCCACCCTTACATTCAGGATATACTTCAGCATCCATTCTGCCAGTTTGATCAGTCCTTCTGCAAGTGGTGCAAACATCTGGTAAAAAAAATCAATGACATAAGCCAGCCGGGTGAGCATTGTATTGCTTCTTGCCCGGAAGATGGCACGGGGAATGAGCTCTGCAAAAATGAGAACAACAAAAGTGGCAATGGCTATTTCTACAAGAATATGAACAGAATCATAACCTATGTGAAGGTATTTCCATGCCGGGCCCATTACATTACTGATCTGCAAACTGAAAAAGACAAGAAATATGTTGAAACCAATTAATGTGGTGCCGAGAAAATTGGCTGGTGTTTCTACAAACCTGGACAATAACTGCCCGCTGGTCCCACCTTGTTTTTTCTTTAATTCAATATTTAAGCGGTTAGCGCTATAAAAGGCCATTTCAATGCCGGCAAAAAAACCGATCAGTAACAATGTGAGTACAAAGAATACAATTTCATTCCACCTGATCATGGCGTAAAGATAAACAAGGAACGTTGAACAGGTAAACAGGAGAATAAAGAATTAAGAAGCAAGAAGAACAGCCGGATTCGGTATCTGATTCCTAAAGCTCAAGAAACTCCCGGACTACCTTTTCAGCTTCTGCAAAGGCATTCTCCAATTTGTCGTTCAGGATGATACGGTCAAAATGATGCTTGAAAGAAAGTTCATACGAGGCTTTGTCGATCCTGGCCTGTAAGGTTTCGGGGGTTTCGGTTCCTCTTGCAGCAAGACGTCGTTTTAATTCATCAATAGAAGGAGGTTCAATAAAAAGGGAAAGAGAGGTTTGGAGAAATTGTTGTTGCACATGGATGCCCCCTTTAACGTCCACATCCAGTAATGGCGTTTTGCCAAGATGCCAGATACGTTCCAGTTCTGATTTCAGCGTACCATAAAATTTCCCCTCATATACCATTTCCCATTCTACAAATTCATCATCACGGATCTTATGTTGAAATTCATCAGGAGAAATAAAGTAATAATCAACTTTATTTTTTTCGTAATTCCTTGGCGGCCGTGTAGCAGCAGAAATCGAGAAAGCTAGTTTATCCGGAAGTGTTTTTAGCAGGTGCCGGGTAACAGATGTTTTACCGGATCCTGATGGGGCGGCAATTATGATGAGTTTGTTCGGGGATGCCATGTGCAAAGAAAAAGAAATTGCACTTATTTCCTCTTATTAATTAAAGATTACAAGACGATGTGCTTCCTGTGAGTTGAAAAATATTTTATCCATATATTTTAAAAAATCCGTGTAATATCGGCGCCCAGTGCTTTCAACCTTCCATCAATGTTTTGATAACCCCGGTCTATCTGTTCAATGTTTTGGATAGTGCTTTTTCCTTCGGCACTAAGCGCAGCTATTAATAAGGAAACACCGGCTCTTATATCCGGGCTGCTCATAGTAATGCCCCGCAGCGGTTGCTCTCTTTCTAACCCGATGACTACAGCACGGTGTGGATCACACAATACAATTCTTGCTCCCATATCAATCAGTTTATCTACAAAGAACAGCCGGCTTTCAAACATTTTCTGATGAATGAGAACAGAACCTTTGGCCTGTATAGCGGTTACCAGCACAATACTCAGCAGGTCAGGTGTAAAACCTGGCCAGGGATGATCATAAATGGTAAGCACGGAGCCATCCAAAAAAGTCTGGATCTCATAACTATCCTGTGAAGGGATATGAATATCATCCCCTTTAAAATTCATCTTAATACCCAACTGCTGAAATTTTTCAGGAATGATACCAAGGTGTTCAATACCTGCATTTTTAATCGTTATATCACTTTGTGTCATCGCTGCAAGTCCGATAAAAGATCCTACTTCGATCATATCAGGTAGCATGCGATGCTCTGTGCCGCCGAGATAACTAACCCCTTCAATGGTAAGCATGTTACTGCCAATACCACTGATCTTTCCACCCATGCGGTTTATCATTTTACATAATTGCTGGATATAGGGTTCGCAAGCCGCATTATAAATGGTTGTTACCCCTTTGGCCATTGCTGCAGCCATAACAATATTAGCAGTGCCGGTAACGGAAGGCTCATCCAATAATAAATCAGTTCCTTTTAGATGGGGTGCGTCCAGGTGAAAAAACCCATCTTCCGCATGATAATTAAAAGAAGCGCCGAGTTTTTCAAACCCGATGATATGTGTATCAAGTCTTCTCCTTCCTATTTTATCACCGCCGGGTTTTGGTATAAATGCTTTTCTAAAACGGGAAAGCATAGGTCCGGCAAACATTACAGAGCCTCTTAGTTTACCACTTTTCTTTTTATATGTTTCGCTATGCAGGTAATCAATGTTCACAGCATCTGCCTGGAAGATGCAGGTATCCCTGGATGGCCTTTCGATCTTTACATTCATTTCGGCCAGCAATTCGATCAATAGGTTGACATCAAGTATATCGGGAATATTGCTGATCGTCATTTTCTCCGGGGTCAGTAATACAGCGCTGATAATTTGTAAAGCTTCATTTTTGGCTCCCTGAGGAATGATCTCCCCTTGCAATTTTTTACCGCCACTTACTTCGAACGAATGCATGCAGGTTAATTAATTAAATAGTTATCAATCCAACTCTTTTGCAAAGTAAACTTAAATGAAAATGATGGCTGTAATAAAAAATGGTTGACCAGGCATACTGGTCAACCATATAATTAAGTAGTAAATGAATTTTAGTATCTCTTCTTCTTGAAATTACCACCGCCACCACCACGGGGATCATTGCGATCGTTTCTGCGGCCACCACCGCCACCATTACTACCACCTCTTTGCTGAAACTTTCCTCTTTGTTTGCCATAACCACCACCACGGTCACGGTTTTCCTGTTGGGGGCGAAATGCTTTTACAAAAGGTGTATTAGTAAAAGTCAGCTGGCCTTCGGTGATGATGTTAAGTTCGCTTTGTATAGCATCATCATGCACCTGTTCTTTGTGCCAGTTATTATAGGCAAGCTTCATGTAATAAGCGATAGCATTGGCAAATCCAAGTCGTTTATCAGGATTTTCTTCACTCAGCGCTTTTTTGATAATTACTTCCAGGTTTTTACCCAAATGAGAATACTTGGGATGACGTTTGGGATAAGGAAGCGGGTCGGGTTTGGCTTTAAGCGTTTCCCTCGTCGGAATAGGGTAAGGAGATCTGACATCTAATTTAAAATCAGCGATCAGGAAAAGATGATCCCAGAGTTTATGACGGAAATCTTCCACATTTTTTAAGTGCGGATTCAAAAACCCCATTAATTCAATTACAGCATGGGCATTGCGTTGACGCCGTTCAGGTTCTTCAATAGTCATAACATGCTCAATCATCTTCTGCACATGACGCCCATATTCTCTCATGATGAGCTCATTCCTGGTAGTA
>DASVOE010000053.1:0-2766 GCA_036383515.1 Chitinophagaceae bacterium
TAATAAGGGGATAAACAAACAACATGCTCTGAACAGGTTTGACAGATTATTTCTCATAACATTGGTTTTAGTGAAGCGTATAGATAATATGAATTTGCAGAATAAGATTGATGATTACTAAGTTAACTATTTTAGATTGAGATTGAACACCCGTCATCAATTTTCCAGATTTAGTTATCTTGCTGCTATGAATACAACACAGATGCTATTTAAAATAAAAATGCTGCTTTTACTGTCGCTGATGATCGTTGCATGTAAGAGCACAAAAAATAATTCTTCTCTGTCAACAGGAGTAAACCCTTATCCATATTCAATTCAAAAAAGAACAGTAGCTGAAAACGGGGCTGTTGTTTCAGCACATCCCCTGGCCAGCCAGGTAGGTGTCGAAATATTAAAAATGGGTGGCAACGCCATGGATGCCGCCATTGCAACGCAACTAGCCTTGGCTGTGGTATATCCTAATGCAGGCAACCTGGGTGGAGGTGGATTTACTGTTGCAAGATTGAAAGACGGAAATTGTATCGCCCTGGATTACCGGGAAATGGCGCCTGGTAAAGCGGGTCGTGATATGTATGTAGATCCGGATGGAACAGCAAGAACTGATAAAAGCCAGGATGGTCATCTTGCCAGTGGCGTGCCGGGTACAGTAGCCGGTTTATTTGCAGCACATCAATATGCTAAACTTCCTTTTTCAACATTAATACAGCCGGCAATCGAACTTGCTAAAAAAGGTTTTGTGATCAGCAGAAAAGAAGCCAGTTCATTAAATAGCCTGCAGGATCAGCTGAAAAAATTCAACACGGTAATGCCCGTGTTTGTAAAAGATATTGCATGGAAAGAAGGTGATACATTGATACAGTCGGACCTTGCCCGTACATTAGAACGTATACAGCAAAAAAATGCTGCTGGATTTTATGAAGGCGAGACAGCCCGGCTGATCGTAGAAGAAATGAAAAGAGGCAACGGCATCATTACACCGGATGATCTGAAAAATTACAAAGCGATCAGCAGGAAACCACATGTATTCGATTATAAAGGATATTCTGTTGTTGGTATGCCAATGCCAAGCAGTGGTGGCTTACTATTGCATCAGATGATGAAAATGATCGAGAAAAGAAATATAGCTGCAATGGGTTTTCAATCGCTGCAGGCAGTGCAACTGATGACAGAAGTAGAAAGAAGAGCTTTTGCAGACAGGGGTGAATATATGGGTGATGCTGATTTTTATAAGGTGCCGGTAAAAGAACTCACCTCAGAAAAATACCTGCAGGACAGGATGAAAGATTATGATCCCGCCAAAGCAGGGAAAAGTAATGAGACCAATCACGGTAATGCTGCTTTATATGAAAGCGAAGAAACTACACACCTGAGTGTGATTGATAAAGAAGGTAATGCTGTTTCCGTCACCACTACGCTCAATAATTCGTATGGCAGCAAAACAGTAGTAGGGGGCGCTGGTTTTTTCCTGAATGATGAAATGGATGATTTCAGTATCAAGCCTGGCGTACCGAATATGTATGGAGCCATCGGCGGTGAAGCCAATTCCATCGTACCGGGAAAAAGAATGCTAAGCTCCATGACACCGACCATCGTTTTAAAAGATAATAAAACATTCTTAGTAGTAGGAACACCCGGTGGCACTACCATACCTACTTCTGTATTTCAAACCTTAGTGAATATTATTGAATTCGGATTAAGCACCGACGATGCTGTGAATAAACCAAAATTTCATCACCAGTGGCTGCCGGATGAAGTTTCTATAGAAAGAAATTTTCCTTCAACAATAAAAGAAGGGCTTATAAAAATGGGATATACCATCAGCGAACGGGGTGGCATTGGCAGAACAGAAGTGATCAAAGTACTGGCGGATGGAAAGTTTGAAGCAGTGGCGGATAACCGGGGAGATGATGCGGCGGAGGGATGGTGAGAATAATTACAGGTTACGGGAATTGAGTTAGCATTAAAACCTTTCATCTTAAACAATTGTTTTATGAATTCAATTGGAAAAGAATTTTTACAAACAGCTATCCGCCGGTTGAAATATTGTAAAGATCTTGGCGACAAAACTTTTGAACAATTAAACGATGAACAATTTCATTACCGGCCCAATGAAGAATGCAACAGCATCGCTATAATCGTTCAGCACCTGACAGGGAATATGCTGAGCCGCTGGACCAATTTTCTTACCGAAGATGGAGAAAAAGAATGGCGGCAGCGGGATGAGGAGTTTGAAATGCATGCCTACAATAAACAACAGGTGATTGAATTATGGGAAAAAGGATGGACTTGCTTATTTACTGCAATAGAGCCTTTGCAGGAAGATGATCTGCTACGCACCATATATATCCGCAAGGAGCCGCTTTCAGTGATTGATGCCATCAACAGGCAACTGGCTCATTATCCTTATCATGTTGGACAAATCATTTATATCGCTAAAGAAGTAAAAAATATAGCATGGAAAAATCTGTCTATCCCTAAAGGACACTCCACGCAATACAATGCCGGGGAACAGGTAAAAGATCCGGCAAAGAATTTTAAATGAGATAATATATAACTATGAGTTATGAGTCGCTGGCTGAATACAGGCGCTAAACCAGGGACTTTTCTCTTGCATTACCGGAATTAATCTCTATTTTTACCACTTGTTCATCTTTATCCAGCCCTGCAGTTTCAGCAAGTGGTTAAATCCTGAAAAGCTTTATTTTTTACAACTGATTTTGAAGTACTAAAACTCCAGGAATGAAATTTTTTTTATCGCTAAGCGCT
>DASVOE010000054.1:0-18720 GCA_036383515.1 Chitinophagaceae bacterium
TTGAATCATACTACGAGTTCTTATTACAGGAACTCGTTTGTTTTTAAACCACCTCTTGTTTATGTTCAGTAAGCTAAAATGGGTTAGTATATTTTCTTTCACTGTATTTCTCTCCATTTTTTCTTTTGCGCAGGATTCAACAGCTATCACCGGCTGGAAAGTAGTTGCTAAAAAGATAGGAGAAGGAAAGTATGAGCTTAGTTTTACGGTGCCAGCCACCAATGGCTGGCAACTTTATGCTCCCAACCAGGTTTTATTGGACATAAAAACAACGGAATTAAAATTTCCTGATTCCAGTATTGTACAGGAAGGAGATTTTATTTTATCATCAGCACCGAAACAGATCACCAGTCCCATATTTAAAGGCACCCCTATCAACATTTTCGAAGGTAATACGGAATGGAAAGCAACTATCAATATTCCTGGGACAGTGCCATCAAAACTACAGGGAACTCTTTTTTATACCTATGGGAAAAACGATGAGTTTTATCCATCCACAGTTTTTCCGTTTGTCCTTGCATTGGAAGGCGGTGTTGATGCCGGAGATAGCATAAAAATTTCTTCTATTGATATCAATAACCCGGTAAGTAACTGTGGGGATGATGGTACAAAGAACAAAAGCATTGTCACCATTTTCCTGCTAGGCATATTAGGTGGGTTGATCGCCTTGCTGACCCCCTGTGTATTTCCTATGATACCTGTTACCGTTACTTTCTTTACCAAAAAATCACAGGACAGGAAAAAAGGAATTGTGAATGCAGTTCTCTATGGTTTTTTTATTTTCCTTATTTATGTATTGATCACGGTGCCTTTTCATATTGCCAGTAAAACAATCAGTCCTGAAATTTTCAATAACATTTCAACCAACGTTGGATTGAACCTGGTCTTCTTCGCCATTTTTGTTGTCTTTGCTCTTTCCTTTTTTGGATTATTTGAAATTGGTTTACCGGCCGGCTTAGCCAATAAAGCAGATTCAAAATCAGGTATCGGTAATGTGGCCGGCATATTTTTTATGGCCGGCACTTTAGCTATTGTTTCTTTCTCCTGCACTGGACCTATATTAGGAACATTACTTACCAATGTGGCGGTGGAAGGTGCCTGGCCTTTGACTGCCGGCGCCGCAGGATTTGGATTAGCATTGGGTTTACCCTTTGCATTATTCGCTATGTTTCCCAACTGGCTGCACTCCTTACCCAAATCAGGTGGCTGGATGACAGATGTAAAAGTGGTATTGGGATTTGTAGAGCTGGCATTAGCCGTTAAGTTTTTTTCCAATGCAGATCTTGTAAAGCAATGGGGATTATTAAAAAGAGAAGTATTTATTGGATTATGGATTGTGATCGGGTTGTTAACCGTGCTTTACCTGCTGGGAAAGATCCGTATTGCACATAGTTCACCAGTAAAGAAATTTTCTTTTACCCGTTTTGCCTTTATTACACTTTTTGCATCCATTACCATTTACCTGTTACCAGGACTTACCAATACAAAATGGGCTGATCTCAAATTGATCAGCGGATTTCCACCTCCCCGAGGCTCCTACAGTCTTTACTCCAATGAAAAAGGTAACGCCACTATTTTTGAACCTATTCATAACGATTATAAGGGCGCACTTGCTTTAGCGAAAAAAGAAAACAAACCTGTGTTGATCGATTTCACTGGCTGGGCTTGTGTGAATTGTCGCAGAATGGAAGAAAAAGTATGGCCCAATAAGATCGTAGATAGCCTGATGCGTAAAGAATTTATTGTTGTATCACTTTATGTAGATGAAAGAAGAAAATTACCACTCGCTGAACAAACTGTTGTTACTACCTCATCCGGGAGCGAAAAATCCATCATTACGGTGGGGGATAAATGGGCCACTTTTCAAACGGAAAATTTTGGAGCTACTTCACAACCGCAATACGCTATCATCAGCCCTGATGAAAAGGCATTGACAAAAACAAAATTCTATACTCCTGATGCGGATAAATTTATTGAATGGCTACAATGTGGCATTGATACTTATAAGAAGAAGAACAATAAATAACCGATAATAGTATATAAAAAAAACCTCCCGCAACAATTAAGTAGCAGGAGGTTTTTTAATTTGGTGTCATTCTGTACCAGCCTTCCGGAATAAGGCAAGCAAACCTAAAAAATTCTTTTATTTCGAATTCTTCATCCCCGGGTGGAGATACAGAATGACAAAAATTTACTATAACGCAATTTGTTTTTGTATCATCAGCTTGCGCAAATTAATCAAACCATACCGCATCCGGCCCAGGGCTGTGTTAATGCTGCAATCTGTTGCTGCTGCAATTTCTTTAAAACTCATATCTGCATAATGACGCAGGATGATCACTTCCCGCTGATCTTCGGGCAAACGCTGCAGCATTTCACGAACACGATCATGACTCTGCCGCTTCATCATTACAGTTTCAGCACTGTCTTCCGAAAAATTAAGTACTTCGAAAATGTCTTTGTCCTCGCCATTGCGGATGGTTGGAGTACGTTTTACTTTGCGAAAATGATCTACACATAAATTGTGTGCAATCCGCATAGCCCAGGGAAGAAATTTTCCTTCCTCGGTATAGCGTCCACTGCGCATGGTGTCAATAATCCGGATAAAAACATCCTGGAAGATGTCTTCGGCCAGGTATTTGTCTTTGACGAGGAATAAAATGGATGTATAGAGTTTATCCTTGTGACGAAGCACGAGGCACTCCAATGCATCTAAATTGCCATCTGTAAACAGACGGATCAGTTCATGGTCGGTTTTTTTGGTATAAGCTTTCATAACTCCTACAGGTTTAGGTTGCTCCGCAAGCACAGTGGGCTGGCAGATATTCATAGATATTGGTTAAAGGACAGAAAATCGGTTAAAAACAAAAAGTAGAAGTATAGGCGATAGGCGGGATAAATTTTAGGTTATTCATTTTTTTGGATATTGTACAATAAAAATAATTTATTTCACGACAATCCCAAACATTTATCCACCGCATGTGTATTTTTATATGCCAAGGAAATGTTAAGGATTGCGGCTGAACATTAAGCCCAGAAAGGGTTTACCTTCACACTTATATTAATGGAAAAGACAATAAAAGGGAAGAATCCCGTTATAACAAAGACCGTAAATTCCGCAGAAAACATCTCCATAAAAGGTGCAAGAGTTCACAATCTTAAGAATATTGATGTCGTAATTCCCCGGAATAAACTGATTGTCGTCACCGGTGTGTCCGGTTCCGGCAAATCATCACTCACTATCGATACCTTATATGCCGAAGGGCAGCGGCGCTATGCCGAAAGTCTTAGCGCTTATGCCCGGCAGTTTCTCAACCGGATGAATAAACCGGACGTTGACTATATAAAAGGTCTTTGCCCGGCCATCGCAATCGAACAAAAAGTGATTACCCGCACTCCCCGCAGCACAGTGGGCAGTATGACCGAGATATATGATTATCTCCGGCTTTTGTTTGCGCGGATTGGCAAAACCATTTCACACGTTTCAGGAAAAGAAGTAAAGAAGGATGATGTGACCGATGTGCTAAAAGCTATAACAGCACTAAATGAAGGTGATAAGGTCTTTATACTGGCGCAATTTAAACAACATAAAAACAGGGATATAAAAGAAGAACTGAATATCCTGGTACAGAAAGGGTTTTCGAGAGTTTATAGTCGTGAGTCGTCGGCCGTGAGTCGTGAACCAGGAGTCGTTCACAGGATTGAAGAATTGTTGGAGCTGACGGATAAAGAATTAAAATCAAAAAAGATCACTCATATATTGGTTGACAGGATCGTGGTAAAAGAATTTGATGAAGATGATCAGCACCGGCTGGCTGACTCTATCGGGACAGCTTTTTATGAGGGAGAAGGTGATGTATATATAGAAGTGCAGGGAGAAAAACAGTCGATAGTCGATAGTCAACAGTCCACTTCAAAAAAATCGAAGAGTTCATCCGATTCACCACTCACTGCTCACCATTCATTGCTTCATTTCAACAATCGCTTTGAACTGGACGATATTCAATTTGAAGAACCTGTTCCCAATCTCTTTTCTTTCAATAACCCCTTTGGTGCCTGTCCCACCTGCGAAGGATTCAGCCAGGTATTAGGTATCGATAGCGATCTCGTCATTCCGGACAGGAGGTTGAGTGTTTATGATGGAGCGGTTGCACCCTGGAAAGGTGAAAAGCTCGATTGGTGGAGACAACAGTTTATTAAAGTAGCGAAGAAATCAAACTTCCCGGTACATAAACCCATTGCTGACCTTACCACCAAACAATATGAAACTTTATGGGAAGGTATTGATGGAATAGGCATCCACCCTTTTTTCAAAGATGTGGAATCGCAGTTGTATAAAGTGCAATACCGGGTGCTGCTGAGTCGCTACCGGGGCAGAACCGATTGCCCGGATTGTAAAGGATACCGCTTGCGAAAAGAAGCCTTGTATGTAAAAGTAAATGGAATACATATTGGCGAACTGAGTGCCCTGCCAGTAAAAGACCTGAAAGTTTGGTTCGATGCATTGAATGAAAAACTAAGTGCTCATGATAAAGAAGTAGGGAAAAGAATTCTTATTGAATTGCATAACCGGCTTGATACACTGATCAAAGTAGGGTTGGGTTATTTAACCTTAAGCCGTTTGGCTAATTCATTAAGTGGCGGTGAAAGCCAGCGGATACAACTTACCCGTAGTTTAGGAAGTAATCTTACCAACTCCTTATATATACTCGATGAGCCTTCTATCGGTCTGCATTCAAGAGACACTGCAAACCTTATTAAAGTATTAAAAGAATTAAGGGATCTTGGTAATACAGTGGTGGTGGTGGAGCATGATGAAATGATGATGCGGGAAGCTGATCATATCATTGATATGGGTCCGCTAGCTTCGCACCTGGGTGGTGAAGTAATAGCAGAAGGTGATTATGATGAGATCGTATCCAATCACCAAAGTCTTACCGGCAAATACCTGAATGGCGAATTGAAGATAGAACCACCTGCTTCTGTTCGTAAATGGAATCGTTCTATTAAAGTAGAAGGAGCAAGACACAACAATCTTAAAAATATTACGGTTGAATTTCCGTTGAATGTATTGTGTGTGGTAAGCGGTGTAAGCGGCAGCGGCAAAACAACGCTGGTAAAACAAATCTTATCTCCCGCACTGCGAAAGATAAAAGGAGAGTTTGGTGACAAGATCGGTTTTCATAAAACGATCACCGGAGATATCGAAAGTATCGCACAAATAGAAATGGTGGATCAAAACCCGATCGGTAAATCATCCCGCAGCAATCCTGTTACCTACATTAAGGCTTATGACGAGATAAGAGAATTATTTGCACGGCAACCGTTAAGTAAGATGCGGGGATTTCTGCCCAAACATTTTTCTTTTAATGTGGATGGAGGAAGATGCGATACCTGCAAAGGTGAAGGCGAACAGGTGGTGGAGATGCAATTTCTTGCCGATGTACACCTGACCTGCGAATCATGCGGGGGCAAAAAATTCAAAGAAGAAGTGCTGGAAGTGAAATATAAGGACAAAAGTATTTTTGATATACTGGAGTTGAGCGTGGATGAAGCCATTGACTTTTTTTATGAAGAAAAGAATTTATCCAAAGCCATACAGCCACTGAGTGATGTGGGATTGGGTTATGTAAAACTGGGTCAGTCTTCCGATACCTTGTCAGGTGGCGAAGCGCAGCGGGTGAAGCTGGCTTCCTTTCTTGGTAAAGGAAGAGCCACGAACAAAGTGCTATTCATTTTTGATGAGCCCACCACGGGTCTTCATTTTCATGATATAAAAAAACTGCTCACATCCTTTAATGCATTGATAGAACAGGGACATTCCATTATCGTGATCGAACATAATATGGATGTGATCCGGAGTGCCGACTGGTTAATTGATCTTGGCCCGGAGGCAGGTGATGCCGGTGGTAATCTTGTGTATGCAGGAAAACCGGAAGGCATTAAAAAAGCTAAGGAAAGTCATACGGCAAAGTTTATCTCCTAAACTTTGCCTGGTATACCGGGGAATAAAACTTGTGATTTTGGCAAATTACATTACCGGAGTTTATCCAATGATTTTACCAATTTTTCATCATGCCGGATGCCGCGGAATGCCATGATATAACCTACTACCACCAACAGCGGAAGGATGCAATACAAAGCCAGTGTTGTCTTTTCAAACTTCTGCATTTCCAGTATATATAATACCAGGATGATTACAGACAAAACAATTCCTGTAAGGCTAAGTTTAAGTTGCATTTTCCTGTCTTTGAAAAGAAAGATGGTTACTGTTGACAGGATGAGAGAGACAACTGTGAGCAGTAAAAGAAATAGGGTGCTGCCTGCATCTAATTCTTCAACCACAGGTTGCGTTTGTGCAGTAATGATCTTCGTGCCGGTTAAAAAAGGGAACTGAAAGGTTAAGAAGGCACCAACCGATGCTAATAGCAACCAGAGTGTTTGTTGTCGTTGGATCATGGACAATATTTTTTCGAAGTAAAACTTTTTTCTTTTAACCCAGCTCAGGATATAAAGGGAATTGCTTCATGAATATATGAACATCCTTTTTTACTGCGGCAATTGTATTTTCATCATCAATATTCATCAGCACTTTGTCGATCATCGACACCACTGTTTCCATATCGGCTTCTTTCATACCTCTTGTTGTGATCGCCGGCACACCTACCCGTATTCCGGAAGTTACAAATGGCGATTTATCATCAAACGGCACTGCATTCTTATTCAGTGTAATATGGGCTTTATCCAATGTCTCCTGTGCTTTTTTACCTGTCAGGTTTTTGTTTCGGAGGTCAATCAGCATTAAGTGATTATCGGTGCCATCGCTGATAAGATTATACCCGCGGGCTACCAAAGCTTTAGCCATGGCCTGCGCATTGCTGATCACCTGCTGACCATACGCTTTAAAATCTTCTGAAAGAATTTCTGCAAAAGCAATGGCCTTTGCGGCGATCACATGTTCCAATGGTCCACCTTGTGTGCCGGGAAATACAGCCAGGTCAAGCAATTGGCTCATCGTTCTTGTATTACCCTTAGGGTCTTTAATTCCCCAGCTGTTTTCAAAATCATGACGCAACATAATGATACCACCTCTTGGTCCACGCAATGTTTTATGGGTAGTAGAAGTGATGATGTGACAATGATCGAAAGGATCATTCAATAAACCAGTAGCGATCAAACCGGCGGGGTGCGCAATATCTGCCATGATCACAGCACCGATCTTATCGGCTACTTCACGAATGCGTTTATAATCCCAATCACGACTGTAGGCAGAAGCGCCACAAATGATCATTTTAGGTTTTTCTTTCAGCGCTACTTCTTCGAGCTGATCATAATCAACCAGTCCTGTTTCTTTTTTTACACCATAAAAGAGCGCCTGGAAATTTTTGCCGCTGAAGTTAGCCGGGCTGCCATGGGTGAGGTGTCCACCCATGCTAAGATCAAGTCCTAATACTTTATCACCGGGTTTTAGACAGGCTAAAAAAACCGCAGCATTAGCTTGTGCGCCACTATGCGGCTGCACATTGGCCCAACTGGCGTTGAATATTTTTTTAAGTCTTTCAATGGCTAATGTTTCAATTTCGTCGACCACTTCACAACCGCCATAATATCGCTTGCCGGGATATCCTTCTGCATATTTATTTGTTGGAACAGTGCCCATGGCCTGCATCACCTGCAGCGAAGTAAAGTTTTCAGAAGCGATGAGCTCAATTCCGTTGCGCTGGCGATCCAGTTCTTTGTTGATAAGGTCGAAGATGACAGTGTCTCTTTGCATGTAAGTTTAGTTGAATAGAATTATCGAACAATGAAGACCCGATAGCTATCGGGTACAACCCCGGGTTCCGTCGCTATGCGACTCGTCGGGGCAGGTGCAGCAGACAGTGATTCCTTCGAAAAGCTCAGGACAGCATTGCTGCCGGCACCAAAAAAAATTACCGCTGCAAAAGTAAGTTAGCAACGAATGTGACAGCTGCCAGAGCTAAAGTTTTTGTTTATTTCAAAAACCTTACTTTCGTTGGCTTTTTAGTTTATATAAAAGTCTACACCAAAAGGCGATTTAGGTTCAATGAAAGCAATCATACCAGTAGCAGGAGCAGGCACCAAGCTGCGCCCTCATAGTTATACGCAACCCAAAGCGCTGATCCCCCTGGCCGGGAAAACGGTACTCAGTATCATCATCGACCAGTTGCGGGAAGCCGGCATCAACGAATTCATCTTTATTGTGGGATACCTGGGTGATAAGATCCAGGATCATGTAAAGAATAAATATCCTGATCTGAAAGCCCATTATGTGCACCAGGTGGACCGGCAGGGAGTAGGGCATGCAATAAAACTAACCCGTAACCTGGTTGATAACGACGAGGTATATGTAGTGTTGGGCGATACCATTTGTGAGTATGATGTAAAAGAAGTGGTGAATAGCCCTTACTCGATGATCGGGGTAAGAAAAGTGGATGATCCCCGGGAATTTGGTGTGGCCGAGATTGAGGAAGGCGGACTGATCGATCATGTGGTGGAAAAACCGCAGATACCCAAATCCAATATGGCCATGGTGGGTATTTATAAGATAAAGGAAACAGAACAAATGTTTCAATGCCTGGAAAATAATATCCGGCAGGGGCTGCGTAGTCATGGTGAGTATAGCCTGACGGATGCACTGGACTGCATGATCAACCTGGGTGCTGAATTCAAATCATTTAAAGTGGACAGCTGGTTTGACTGTGGTAAAAAAGAGACCATGCTGGAATCAAATGCCATCCTGCTGAGGAAATTTGGACCTTCCATTCAAAAAGAACACAATTTTGAAAATACGGTGATCGTTCAACCGGTCAGTATTGGCGCCGGTTGTAATATCAAAAACTCTATCATTGGTCCTAATGTGGCTATCGGTGAGAATACCATCATTGATTCTTCTATCATCAAAAATTCTATTATCGGATCGTTCTCCAATCTTTTTGATATTGTACTGGAAGCGTCTATCATCGGAAGCGATACGGACCTTAAAGGAGAAACACGAACGCTGAATATCGGGGATAATACAAGTATTGACCTGGGATAGTTGTGAATACTTGATCAATAGTCATGAATTATCTTTATGCCTGACTAACGACTCCTGACTCATGACTAAATTTTCCAATCGTATTACTGAATTATTTAAGATCGAATATCCCATCATTCAGGCCGGTATGATCTGGGCCAGCGGGTGGCGGCTTGCCAGTGCAGTAAGCAATGCCGGGGGCCTGGGTATTATAGGCAGCGGATCTATGTATCCTGGTGTCTTAAAAGAACACATTGAAAAATGTAAACTGGCTACAACCCGTCCCTTTGCAATTAACGTACCCTTACTTTATCCGGATATTGACAAACATATAGAAGTGATCATTAAGCAGGGTGTGAAAATCGTTTTTACTTCTGCCGGTAACCCGAAAACATGGACAAACGTCTTAAAAGAAAACGGTATCACTGTTGTTCATGTAATCAGTTCTTCAAAATTTGCAAAGAAAGCGGAAGATGCAGGATGTGATGCTGTGGTAGCTGAAGGCTTTGAAGCCGGAGGGCATAATGGGAGAGAAGAAACCACATCAATGGTATTAATTCCTGCCGTGACAGAAGCGGTTAAAATTCCAGTGATAGCAGCTGGGGGAATAGCGACCGGCCGTCAAATGCTGGCAGCGATGGTGATGGGAGCTGAAGGTGTGCAGATGGGCAGTCGCTTTGTAGCAAGTGAAGAAGCCTCTTCTAATATTGAATTTAAGAAAGCAGTAATCAATACTTCGGAAGGCGATACAGTGTTAACGATGAAACAGTTGACACCCGTTCGACTTATTAAAAATAAATTCTATCAGCAGGTGCAGGAAGCGGAATGGAGAGGAGCAACCGTTGAAGAATTAAAAATGTTACTGGGAAGAGCAAGAGCGAAAAAAGGAATGTTTGAAGGAAACCTGGAGGAAGGTGAATTGGAAATTGGACAGGTAAGTTCTTTAGTTAATAGTATTTTACCGGCAGGAGAGATAGTAAAAAAAGTGTGGAAGGAGTTTGAGGAAGGCTTGGCCAATCCGGTTAAAATCCTTTAATTTTATAATTGTGTTCGGGAGCAATGTGATGAATGCTGACAACCATTTAAACCATTTTATATGAAACCAAAGGCGATTCTACTTGCTATATGCCTGTTAGGTTTTGTTGCTGCCAAAGCCAGCGGTGATGAACCAGGTGATCCCGGAAATGTAAAAGGTAAAAAAGATGATCTCAATGGCACTGTTACTCATTCTGAGTCAAAAAAAGCATTGAAGGATGTAACTGTTACCGCTTACCTCGTTTCAAAAAAAGAAAAGATGGTGTTGACCGATGAGGCAGGTGCTTTTGCCTTTGATGAACTGAAGCCCGGTACCTATAAATTCGTTTTTGAAAAATCAGGATTCAAAAAAGTAACAAAAGAAAAAGTGGTTGTAAAAACGGATGAGGCTTTTCAGTTGAATATTGAGATGATTGAAAGCACCAATTACGACCTGATGCCTTCGCCCTTTCATTTCTCCGATTTTTAATACCCGTAAATAGCTATAATAAACAGGGATGTGACTTTTTCACATCCCTGTTTTGTTTTATAACTGTTAATACAGGCATTCAATAAAGAAGCAATCCCGCCCCTTCGATATACTCAGGATGGCGGGACTGCGCTTTTCATGGCTTAGTTTACGGCAAGAATAAAATCAATCCATATCAATATCAAAATCATCATCTGTTTTTTCGATGCTGAATTTTTTATGTTTTTCCAGGAAGGAACGGTATTTTGAATAAACCTCCGTTGATACTTTCTTCCCGTTTACGGTGAGTTCTGCATCAGCGTGTTTAATAGTATAGTTTCCTTTTTTATTGATCAGTCCGTCTTTATCCAAACCATCTACAAATTCTTTGTATTCTTTCATTTCAGCCTTTGCTTTTTCAATCTCTCCTTTTGCTTTTTCCATATCCACTTTCACATTGGCCAGTTCCTTTTCTAACTGCGGCCTGATTTTACTTAATTCTTCTTTCATGTTCTTCATCTCCTGTTCCATTTTGGTGAAGTCTATCTTCTTTGCCTCTTCCAATTCCAATTTCATTTTATTCCAGTCTACTTTAGCGAGTGACTCCTGCACCTCTGTTTGTATTTTTTGCATATCAATATCTTTCATCGCTTTTTCAATATCAAGTTTGATCTTTGAAAAATCAACTTCTCTTATTGCTTTTTCTACAGTCATTCGTATTTTTTCGTCATCAATTTCTTTTAATGCTTTTGCCATTCCCAGTTGGGCTTTTTCCATTTCTTTCTGTATATCTATAGCGTCCAGTTCATCAATCACATCATCAAGGTCTCTTACTTTTTTTTCTGTAACCGTCTTTTTCTTTTTAGGGGTCGTGTCGGTTGGACTGTGATCTTGTTGCTGGTAACCAACAGGTGTTTGTTTAAAATCCCATGAGGCAAGGGCAACGATTATTCCAATGGCCAGTACTGGCAACCATAAGCGTCTGCTTGCAAAGGTTCCTGGTTTCATACTTTCGGTTTTAAAGTTAAATAGTATTGTAACGAAATTCTTCGTACCAAATATACGATTGATTTCGTATTACGAAACATTCTTTTTTCAATAAAGAAATATTTAACAAAAAAAGGCACCCGGATCAGGGATGCCTTATAATAATATATCGGAAAACAGGTCAGCTTTTACGGAAAGCCCATTTCATCATTTCCTTCCAGGTTGGTTTTTTGCCATACATAAGAATGCCGGTGCGATAAATTTTTCCGCTTAGCCAAACGGAGAATATAAATCCGCCAATCAATAAAGCCATCGATAAACCTAACTGCCACCACGGCACGGTGCCGGGTACACCAAAGGGTATCCTCGCCATCATAACAATCGGAGAACTGAAAGGAATAATGCTAGCCCAAACAGCTATTGGACCAGTAGGATCATTCATGGCTATGGACATCAGTGCGATCGAGAAAATTACTAAAAGAGTAACCGGGAAACTAAGTGACTGGGCTTCCCGCATATCTTCATTCACCGCACTGCCAATAGCTGCATATAACGAGGCGTAAAAAAAGAAACCACCAATGAAGTAGAATACAAAACAAAAAAGGATAAACGAGATATTGATACTGGTGAAAACCTTTTGAACGCCACCTACTACGCCACTTACTGCATCACCACTACCGGAAGCTCGTGTAATGTTGTATACAATAAATATAAAGACAATCCAGAGAAGGAACTGGGTTAAGGCTACCAGGCTAATACCAATTATCTTCCCCAGCATCAGTTGAAACGGCTTTACGGAGGACACGATCACTTCAGCTATGCGATTGGTTTTTTCTTCCATTACTCCCATCATCACCTGCGAACCATACACCAGTAATATAAAATAGATAAGAAACCCCGCCACATAACCTATTCCACCTGCAATTTCAGAATCAGCCGATTCATCTATGATGTTTTTGGGTCTTACATTTATTTTACTGGTATTAAGAATTTTTTTTGATGAGTCGCTGATGCCTAATTTTTCAGTCTTTATCTCATTCCAAATATTATTCAACTTATTCTGAACAGGGTTTGTGGCCGATGCGCCTAAGGTTTTTTTAGATCGTAATTCCAAACCATTTAACCCGGTTTTCCAGTCTACCTGCTGCGGTATAACGATAAAGCCATTGTATCCCAGGTTATCATAGTTTTTTCGCAGGCTATCTTCACTAATGGAAACCAGGCTCACGACAGACGAACTATCCCGTTGGTTTTCTCTCTCCAGCTTGCCTTTATCAAAATACCCGGAGTTATCTACCAGCGCAACATTCAGTTTTGTTTTACCTTTTTCTCCCAGGTAGCCAATTCCAAAAATAAGTCCCAGGTAAAGCAGGGGAAACAGAATGGTACTGATAATAAATGTTCTCTTTCTTACCCGGGTGAGATATTCTCTTTGTATGATGAGTAATATTTTGTTCATGTGAAGATGAGTTTAAAATAAAAATCAGGCATTTACGGTTTGAAACTGGCGGGCTAATGGAGTGCCTTCTACCAGTTTAATAAAAATATCATTCAGCGAAGGAAGTATCTCATTAAAAGAATGAATGGCTGTTCCCTGCTGTAAAAGATATTTCAGTACATCCGGGGGTGTATACCCGTCTTTTATACGTACAATCATTTCCTGCTCTTTGTTGCCCACTATATCAAATGGTGCATTGCTGTTAGCAGCCGGTAATATATCGGCTCCAACACTAAAAAGGTTTTCTTTAAAATCCTGTTTTACTTTCTTTACCGTTCCATCGAGTATCTTTTGCCCTTTATTTACCAATACGATATTGCTGCAGATCTCTTCTACCTGCTCCATGCGGTGTGTACTAAAAATAACTGTAGACCCGTTTTTAGCCAGGTTATTGATCTCTTCTTTAATAAGATTGCTGTTCACAGGGTCCAACCCGCTGAAAGGTTCATCAAGGATAATGAGCTTGGGTTCATGCAGTACGGTCGTCACAAATTGCAATTTCTGCGACATGCCTTTGGAGAGATCTTCCACTTTTTTATTCCACCAGCTATCCATTTCAAACCGGGCAAACCATACTTTGATTTTGGCCATGGCATCGGCCCTGCTCAATCCTTTTAGCCGGGCTAAATAAAGGGTTTGTTCGCCGATCTTCATCTTTTTATACAAACCTCTTTCCTCCGGCATATAGCCTATATTCTGTATATCCTTTTCAGGATTAAATTTTTTACCATCAAAAATGATCTCTCCTTCATCGGGATAAAAGATACCCGTGATCATCCGTATCACCGTTGTTTTACCGGCACCGTTGGGACCAAGCAAACCAAAGATGTTTCCTTTTTCGATATTGAAACTGATATCATCCACTGCTTTTTGCGTGGCGAAGTATTTTTTGAGATGTTGTAATTCAAGGAGGGCCATAAATTGGTTTTGTACAACAAAAATAGCTTTACCTGACAAATGGAGAGATAAATTAGGTCAACTGTAAAACGGAAAGCGCAAAATGCAGGGAAGAGCGGTCAACTGTTTTTTAAAACCCCAATGATTTGCTGTACTACCCGTTCACCATCCATCGCTGCACTTACAATGCCACCGGCATAACCAGCACCTTCACCACAAGGATAAAAGTTTTTTAATTGAGGATGTTGCAATGTTGTCGCATCTCTTGGAATGCGAACCGGGGAAGAGGTTCTTGATTCGGTAGCCACCACTACAGCCTCATTGGTGAAATAGCCTTTCATCTTTTTTCCAAATTCTTTAAAGGCGTGTTGCAGGCTTCGGTGTATAAAGGAGGGTAATATGTCTTTTAAAGAAGTAGCATGAATACCGGGCAGGTAAGAACAATCCGGAAGAGACGCAGCTATTTTATTTTCAGTGAAATCGATCAATCGCTGGGCCGGTGCCACTAATTTTCCCCCACCTGCCATAAAAGCTTTTTGTTCTACGGCTTGCTGAAATTTCATTAGTAGAAGGGGGTCATTGACTACAGTTGATTGATTAAAATAGTTCAAAGCATCTTTTTGTTCCACCGTCACTACAATGCCGCTATTCGCATACGGATTATTCCTTTTCGAAGGGCTCCATCCATTTACCACAATTTCACCGGGGTTTGTAGCTGCCGGTGCAATAATACCACCGGGACACATACAAAAGGAAAACACACCTTTGCCATCTACCTGTTGCACTAAACTATAGGATGCAGGGGGTAAAAATGGAGACCTGCTTAAGCTTTCTTTTTCGGGAGAGGGCTTGATGCCGTATTGCGAACTGTCGATCAAGCTTTGCGGATGTTCTACTCTTACACCTAAAGCAAAGGGTTTAGCTTCAATCAATATCTTTTTATCATTCAAAAGTTGAAATATATCACGGGCCGAATGGCCGGTAGCTAAAATGAATGCATTGGCATCGAATAAATTACCATCAGATGTTTTTACAGCTTTTATTTCACCATCTTTTACTATGAAGTCCGTTACTTTCTTTTCAAACAATACTTCAGCACCACATTCCATTAAATATTGCCGCATGGCAGTTATAATTTGCGGTAATTTATTAGTGCCGATATGGGGATGTGATTCATAAAGGATCTTTTCTTCAGCGCCAAAATGAACAAAAAGGTTCAATACCCGGTTTATATCGCCCCGCTTTGAGCTGCGGGTATATAGTTTACCATCACTATAAGTGCCTGCCCCGCCTTCACCGAAGCAATAATTACTTTCAGGGTTTACTTCCCCTTCTTTATTTAATGTTGCGAGGTCTCTTCGTCTTGCCCTTACATCCTTCCCTCTTTCAAGAATAATGGGTTTGATGCCGGCTTCCAATAATTTCAATGCCGCAAACAATCCTGCAGGGCCTGCACCAATAATGATGACTTTCTTTTCTGCCTTGTGCACCTCTTTAAACTGAAAGGATAGCAGGTTTCGGGTATGATAAGGCTCATTAATGAAAACCTGTACAGAAAGATTGATCCAGGTTTGTCTGCCGCGGGCATCAATGGAGCTTTTTAAGATATTATAACCGGTGACAGCATGCTGAGTTACAGCTTCTGCTTTTGCGAGATATTGTTTTACAATTTGTTCGTTACCGGCCTCAGAAGGAAGTAGTTTAAGGGAAATTATTTTTTGCATAGTGTCAGGTTTTTATCCTGAAGAGTACAAAGATGCAATAAAAAAACCCTTATATCCTTCAACTTTTTTTTATTTATTAATATTACTATTGCCCGTGATATAAAAACTCATTACCTTACTATATATAGCTCTGTCATGTATAAGTTGAACCACATTACCCTTTTTTTCTGCTGCTTATTTGCCATAACCTCCTGCCATACCTCTTACCAGTCACAAACAGTTCAATACAAAGATTATCGCATTACGGCTGCTATCTCAAAAGATGAAGGTATGCAGGCTGTATTAAAGCCCTATAGTGATAGTGTCAATAAAAGTATGAATGATGTGGTGGGCATTGCGGATAAATCATTGGAGAAAAAAAGCCCCGAAGGAACCCTGGATAACTTTATGGTTGATGCTTTTTTACTAATGGCGAGGGAAAAATTTAATACTTCAGTTGATGTTGCTTTGATGAACTATGGCGGCATACGATTAACGCAATTACCTGCTGGCAACGTAACCAGGGGAAAGGTATTTGAGCTGATGCCGTTTGATAATATATTATTGCTTCAGAAAATGAAAGGAAGCGTTTTGCAACAGTTACTCGATCTTACTGCAGCAAAAGGCGGATGGCCTGTAGCCGGAATGACGATGCAAATAAAAGATAAGAAAGCCGTGAATGTAATGATTGGAGGCAAACCTATAGATACTGAAACAGTATATACGATCGCTAACTCAGACTTCGTCGCCAATGGAGGTGATGATGCAGCCATGCTAAGGTCTATCCCACAGATCAATATAGGCTACTTTATGCGGGATGCTTTATTTGATTATATCGCAAAGCTGAAAAGCCAGGGGAAAAATATTTCTGCTAACGAAGAAAACAGGGTTACCGATGCTCAATAGAAAAAATTTTATACGACAGGCTGCATTATCTGCAGGCGCTGTTATAGCCGGGCCCTCTCTGGCAGAAGCAACGGAGTATTTTACGCCGTTAAAGCTTACTATCCTTCATACAAATGATGTACATAGCCGCCTGGAACCTTTTCCTATGGATGGTGGCCGCAACCAGGGATTGGGTGGGGTAGCGGCAAGGGCTGAATTGATACAACAGATCAGGTCGGAGGAAGAGCATGTGTTGTTATTAGATGCCGGTGATATTTTCCAGGGTACCCCATATTTTAATTTTTATAAAGGAGAACCGGAAATAAAAGCCATGTCTGCCATGCAATATGATGCCTGTACAATAGGCAATCATGATTTTGATGCAGGACTTGAAAATCTGGCTAAACAATTAACAGCCCATGCTGTATTTCCGATGCTGGTAAGTAATTATGATTTTACCGGCACACCCATGGAAAATAAAACAATACCGTATAAAATTTTCAAAAAAGGAAAAATAAAAATAGGAGTGCTGGGAGTGGGTATAGAAATGAAGGGATTAGTGCCTGATAATTTAGCAGGTGCTACTCAATATCTTGATCCTGTTCAAAAAGCAAATGAAATAGCTGAAAAATTAAAAAGAGATAAAGATTGTGATATGATCATTTGTTTATCACATCTCGGTTATCAGTATAAAGGAAGTAATAAAGTAAGCGATGAAGTATTGGCAAAAGAAACAGAAAACATTGACCTCATTATTGGCGGGCATACCCATACTTTTTTGGATGATCCGGTAGTTTTAAAAAACAAAAAAGGTAATGATGTTATAATAAACCAGGTAGGATGGGCAGGTATAATTTTAGGCAGGTTAGATTTCGAATTTTCCAAATTTTCCGGCAAAAAAATGGCAAATTCTAAATCTATATCAGTTACCAAAAAAACAGGGGAATAAAAATTTTTTTTTATCGGATAAATGTAGATATTCGCCATCCTGTCCAACTTTTTTTATTGACATTGTGTGAAGAATTTTCTGGACAATTTTCAACAACACTTAATAACCCGATATATAAACTGCAAGTTGACTGATGGAGAAAAATGCTGAAAAAGTATGGACCAGTTGTTTGAAGATCATCAAAGACATTGTTGAGTGGCAGCATTACAAAACGTGGTTTGAACCTATCAACCCGGTTTCCTTAAAAAATAATATTCTCGTTATCCAGGTTCCCAGCCAATTCTTTTTCGAATATCTCGAAGAACATTACGTAAATTTATTAGCGAAGACGTTGAAGCGGGAATTAGGGAAAGAAGCACGTTTGGAATATCGCATCATGGTGGACAGTGGCAATAGCAAGAACAAGCCCGTAACGATGGATGTAAGCGGCCAGGGTTTTAAAACTTTTTCAAATAATGAAATGGATTTTCCTCTTGTCATAAATAATCCGGTTAAAAATCCGTTTGTTATTCCGGGTCTGAAAAAGATGCAGATTGACCCGCAGTTAAATCATATTTACACGTTTGATGCATTTATAGAAGGTGACTGTAACAGGGTAGCCCGTCGTGCCGGCAAAACAGTGGCTGAAAAGCCGGGCGCCAACTCTTTTAATCCATTAGTTATTTATGGAGGGGTAGGATTAGGTAAAACTCACCTTGGCCAGGCCATAGGTAATGAGGTAAAACGTACACATCCCAATAAGGTAGTTTTATACGTAAGTTCTGAGAAGTTTATCAACCAGTTTATGGATCATAGCCGCAATAATGCGATCAATGATTTTATACATTTTTACCAGTTGATTGATGTATTGATATTGGACGATGTACAATTCTTTGCAAAAGCCGAAAAATCCCAGGACGCATTCTTTGCCATTTTCAATCACCTGCATCAATCCGGTAAGCAGCTTATCTTAACTTCTGACAAACCCCCTAAAGACCTGGAAGGTGTGCAGGAAAGATTATTAAGCCGTTTCCGTTGGGGGCTCAGTGCCGATCTCCAGATCCCGGATTATGATACCCGCATTGATATCCTGGAAAGAAAAATGAAGAATGACGGACTGGAGATGCCTAAGGAAGTAGTGAAATATATCGCCTATAATATCAATAGTAATGTAAGGGAATTGGAAGGAGCATTGATATCACTGTTGGCACAATCTTCGCTGAACAGGAGAGAAATAGATTTAGACCTGGCGAAAAAAGTGTTACGAAATTTTGTAAAATCATCCAGTAAAGAAATTACCAT
>DASVOE010000055.1:0-115286 GCA_036383515.1 Chitinophagaceae bacterium
TTTTTGGATATCTTATCGCCGATATATCGTGGCGATTCTTTATAAAATATCAATCCTGCAAAGTCGATATTCAACCCATCCAACTGCTGTAGTTGTTTCATTTCGGTGATACCGCACACTTTAATATTCATGCTGTAATAAATTTTTTCAGTCTTCGTCTTTTTTTGAATTTCTTGCACCCGCTTTTAACTTCGTAACAAACTCTCTCACCTTTTCCATATTTTTTATTCCGGCACTCATTTCAAATTTGCTGTTAATATCAACGGCAAACAATTTCTTTCCTTCAGGAAGTGCAGCAAACTCTTTCAACCTTCCTTCATCACCCGGCTCTATACCACCACTCAGCAAAAACAGTTTATCGATCACTTTTCCTTTGAGCACATTCCAGTCAAACTTTTTACCCGTGCCGCCATATCCCGCACCCAATGTATCAAACATATACATATCACTTCCTTCATGATAAGGTCGCACCATCCATTCTATCGGGTCATTGTCACTCAGACGAAATGCCTTGATCACTGATACATAATTACTCACCCTTTCACAAAACCGCTCCGATTCATCACCATGCAATTGCACCATATCGAGCCTGTATTCTTCCACTGTTTTCATCAGGTCATCGTACTCCATGTTCACAAATACACCCACTTTACCGATCCGGCCACCCGTTTTTTTCATCACCGCAGGGCTGATTTTTCTTTTTACAAACCGTGGCGATTTTTCATAGAAAATAAATCCTGCCAGGTCAACACCCATTTCATCAAGGGCATTCACCTGCTCGGGCAATGTCATACCGCATACTTTAATTCTCATCTGCTTTTGCTTTTATGGTTATATAAAATAGCAAAAGCAATCGTTGGATATAATTACCGGGTCTCATAAAGCTTTCAGATCAATCACAAATTGTTCAAAAGCAAGTCCGGGGTCAGCCATCTTCATAAACGTTTCGCCGATCAAAAATCCTTTGAAACCGGCTTTTCTTAAAGTTACAATTGTATTCACATCGCTGATACCGCTCTCGGCAATAGCCGGTTTGCCTGTTGGCATCTTGTTGATAAGCTCAAGCGAGGTATTTATATTTACTTCAAAGGTTTTTAAGTTGCGGTTATTAACGCCTACCATATCTACTTCATCACAGATATGCGCCAGTTCTTCTTCGTTATGTATTTCAAGCAATACTTCTAATCCAATACTCTTTGCATAAGCTGCTAACTTCTTTACTTCCTCTACTGACAAGCAAGCCGCAATCAATAATATAACATCGGCCCCGAAAGCTTTGGCCTCTGCAATCTGCCAGGGGTCAACGATAAAATCTTTTCGCAGAATAGGCACATCGGTAATCACCTTTGCCTGTATTAAATCATCCAGGTCACCGCCAAAGAACTCTTCATCGGTTAGTACAGAAATTCCTGCAGCGCCGAGATCATTATATGGTCTTATCACCGGTTCCACTTCGAGGTCTTTTGTTTTAAACCATCCTTTACTCGGGCTTTTTCTTTTGAACTCTGCAATGATGCCGGTGCTTCCCTCCGCCAGGAGGCTTTGCACCAGCGAACGATTTTTTATTTCCCAAAAGAAACCGTCTTTTTTAAACCGTTCAATACTACTAAGCGGTTTATACTTTTCAATTTCTTTTCGTTTGGCTGCTACTATGGTATCCAGAATATCCATTATTAAAGATCAATAGTTATTGAAGTTGTATTAATTTCTGTAAGGATTCGTTTGCCTTTCCGCTTTCCAGGCTTTCTACAGCAGCTTTATAGGCATCATCATATTTTTTAAACTTGCCGGTACAATGTAACGCCATCGCTGCATTAGCTATCACTACTGCATTCTGTGCCCACGTTCCATCGCCTTTCAGAATGTTTGTAAAAATTTTAGCTGCTTCTTCCACAGAACTGCCGCCATAAATATCATGTGGCTCCACCATCCGTTTACCCAGTTGTTCCGGCGTCATGATCTTTTCTCCCTCATTGGTGATCACTTTGGTATCATTGGTCAATGAAATCTCGTCATATCCATCAAGGCTATGAATGATGGTAAATGATTTCTCCGTTAGCTGTAATAAATAATTGTAGATACGGGCCATCTCCAGGCTAAATACACCTACCAGTTGAAAAGCAGGATTAGCCGGGTTCACCATCGGTCCGAGCATATTGAAAAAAGTCCGCATGGCAAGATTCTTTCTTATAGGTCCAACTACTTTCAATGCCGGATGAAATAGCGGCGCATGTAAAAAACAAATACCAGCTTCTTCTACTTCCTTTTTTAATTTCCCATTATCATTTTTGAATTTGTAACCTAATTGTTCCATCACATTGGATGCACCACTCACTGAAGATGCGCCGTAATTACCATGCTTCGCTACTTTTTGCCCGGCACCTGCTACAATAAAACAACTGAGTGTAGAAATATTGAATGTATTCTTTCCATCACCACCGGTGCCGACGATATCAATAGTGGTATACCCGTCGAGATCAACAGGCACACATAGTTCCAATAACGCATCCCGGAAACCCTGCAATTCTTCAATCGTAATGCTGCGCATCAGGTATACGGTCATGAAGGCTGTTACTTCATGTTCATTGTAAATGCCCTTGCCGATATTGACCAGCACTTCTTTTGCCTGTTCCCGTGACAGCGTTTTGTGTTCAAATAAATATTGTAAAATCTTTTTCATACTTCTTTTATTCTTTCTTCGTGGCGCCGTGTCTTTGTGCCGTTGTGTTTCTAAATAAATTTGACATAGAGTTTTGAAACACGGAGACACCAGGACACAAAGGCACGGAGTTTATTTTCTATCAAATCATATTCTCAACCAATTTCTCAAAATCTCCTCTCCCAACGGTGTCAGTACACTCTCCGGGTGAAATTGTACACCCTGCACATCATACTTTTTATGTTGTAATGCCATGATGTAATTGTTCTCATCCCTTGCCGTTACTTCCAGTTCATCCGGAAAATTATCATCACTCACGACCCAACTATGATAACGGCCAACTTCCAACTCATTGGATAAACCCCTGGTTCTTCCTTCGTGTCGCCATGTCTTTGTACCGTTGTGTTTCTAAAAATTTGAGATAGAGTTTTGAAACACAGAGACACCAGGACACAAAGACACGAAGTTTGTTTTCTATCAAATCATACTCTCAACCAATTTCTCAAAATCTCCTCTCCTAACGGTGTCAGCACACTCTCCGGGTGAAATTGTACACCCTGCACGTCATACTTTTTATGCTGTAATGCCATGATGTAATTATTCTCATCCCTGGCCGTCACTTCCAGTTCATCCGGAAAATTATCATCACTCACGATCCAACTATGATAACGGCCAACTTCCAACACATTAGGTAAATTCCTGAATAAAAAACTTCTGACTCCTGACTCTGAACTCCCGACTTGTATTGGCGTAGCTACACCATGATACACTGTCGAAAGATTTACCAGCTTACCACCAAAGGCTTCTCCAATAGCCTGGTGTCCTAAACAAACGCCTAAAATGGATTTGGAAGAAGCATACTCTTTTATCAGCGGTAACAACAGACCTGCTTCTTCAGGAATACCGGGACCAGGTGATAAAATAATTTTATCGTACTCCTTTACTTTTTCTAATGGCAACTGATCGTTACGATATACTTCTACTTTGGTATGTGTGATCTTTTCTACCAGGTGAACGAGGTTGTAAGTAAAAGAATCGTAATTATCGAAAACTAGTATTTTCATTTTATTAGTTCGTCATTGTTATGCAGCTGAAGAGTGCGACGCAAGGGACGATGCCATCAGCACTGCAGCCTGGTAAAAATTATTTTATTTTTTCTGCGAACTCAATCGCTTTTTTTAATGCTCCAAGTTTATTATTCACTTCCTGCAATTCACTTTCAGGATTACTTGCTGCCACCACACCGGCACCCGCCTGGTAAGTAAGTGTATTGTTCTTACTCAAAAATGTCCGGATCATGATGGCCTGGTTACAACTGCCATCAAATCCTATGAATCCGATAGCGCCGCCATAATAACTCCGGGCAGTGGGTTCGTAACTATTGATAAGTTCCATCGCTTTAAATTTGGGAGCGCCACTTAATGTACCGGCCGGAAATGTTTTAGCAACAAGCTCGAATGGATTGCTTCCTTCTCTCACCTTACCTGTTACTTCGCTGACCAGGTGAATGACATGCGAATAATACTGCACCTGCTTATAATGTGCTACCGTTACATCGTCACATAAACGGCTGAGATCATTACGGGCCAGGTCTACCAGCATTACATGTTCTGCATTTTCTTTCGCATCTTTTAATAAACGCTGGGTTTCTTTCTGATCGGTTTCATCATCACCGGTACGTTTGAATGTACCGGCTATAGGATGCACTACAGCTTTCCCATTTAGAATGATAAGCTGCGCTTCGGGAGATGAGCCCATCAGTTTGTAATCACCATAATCAAAAAAGAATAAATATGGAGAAGGGTTTATACTGCGCAGTGCCCTGTATACATTAAACTCATCACCACTGAACGATTGCTGAAATCTGCGGCTCAATACAATCTGGAATACATCTCCCCGGTGGCAACTTGCAATTCCTTTTGTCACCATTTCTTTATACGCATCGCCTGTCATATTGGAAGTCTCTTCTTCTTTCACTGCAAAAGGATAGACCGGCACATCTTTACCCCGTATCAAAGACTCAAGCAGCACCAGCTCGCTTTCAATACCCGCCACTTTATTCTCACAAATAAATAATTCATCCTTGAAATGATTGAAAGCAATGACATATTGATAAAGTCTATACCGCATTAAAGGTATTGCAGTGGACTGTTGACTGTGGGCTGCGGACAGTTTTATCGTATCAAAAAACTGAACTGCATCATAAGTAGTATATCCAAAAAGCCCCTGCGCAAATTTTCCCTCCTTTGTTTCGCATTTATTTGCATGAAATTTTTGCATGAACTCCCACAACAAACGGGGCACTTCATTTACATCCTTTAATTCGACCCTTTCCACTTTCTGGCCAGGTAATTTAAATTCTATCCTTTCCGGAGAACTGATCTCCATTCCCGCTATCGCATTGATACCAATAAATGACCAGCTGTTCTCTGCCGCATGATGATCGGTACTTTCCAATAATATAGTATCCCGGAAACGGTCCCGCAACCGCAGGTAGATGCCCACTGGTGTATATACATCGGCCAGTAAGCGTTTACAATGTGTAGTGATCTCTATTTTCCCCATATCTTTTAAATCTTAAATCCTGGTTCAAACAAACAAAAAGCCCCGAAATAATCCGGGGCTTCTGCTAATGTTTATAATAAACATAGTAATAACATTACCGCCCCTTTAGCGCTGAATGCCACCACCATTGTATATTGTTATGTTGCTTCATTTGCACAAATATAAAAGCAAAATCAACATCCGCAAATTCTTTTTAGATTTACCGAATGAAATGTTACGGCATTCTTCTAATTTATCTTTTAATCCTGCCAGGTATTACAAAAGGACAGGAAAAAGACACATTGATCCGTGGAGTAAAAGCATCCTTTGCATACTCCACCACTATATTTCCGGAATCATGGCAGGGTGCTCCTATCAGCGCTAAAGGCGAGTCGATTGCGAATGCTGAGATTAACCGGAGCAAAAAAGTTACCATAAAAGCATTAGCCAAATACCCGGCCTCCTTATTAAGCAATGATCTCAAGGCCATTTATTGGGTACGGAAAATGAGTTTTTACGATGTAGGATATGGTGGCACCAATTCTACCGATGCACTGTACCTGACCAATGACGGCATCAATCTTGGGTATACTGAAAAATACCTGGAACAAACTTTCCATCATGAATTTTCAAGCATACTTTATCGCAATCACCCGGGCCAGTTAGATACCACGTCATGGAAAACTGCGAACAGCAAAGATTTCAATTATAATGATCCGGAAGATGGCGTAGGTGCGATCCGGAAAAACGCTTCTTCGCAGGATCTTGACACTTTTCTTTGCAAACGGGGAATGCTAACCCAGTACGCTTTATCAAGCATGGAAAATGATGTAAATACTTTTGCCCAGAATATATTTTGTCCTTCTTACGGTTTCTGGAAGATGGTTGACAATTATCCCCGCATCCGTAAAAAGGCATTACTGCTGATCAGTTTTTATAACAAACTTAATCCATTGTTTACTGAACAATATTTCAGAAAGCTGGAAACCGATTAATCAATTCTTATGCTGATACAACATAAAAAAGTGGGCGGAAAAGGGATGTTCTATATAGAACAGGATGGGAATATCCTGGCCGAAATGGTGTACACGCAGCCTTCGCCTGAAAAGATGATCATTGAACATACGGAAGTAAGTGAAGAATTAAAAGGTCAGAATATCGGTTACCTGCTGGTGGAAACGGGTGTAGAATATGCGAGAACACATGCTATGAAGATCATTCCCCTTTGCCCTTTTGCTAATTCCGTTTTTAAAAAGACACCGGCATTTGCTGATGTGCTTTATACCCAATAGTCAGAACACCAGTGCCACAGATAAAATGGGTGAACGCCGTTTTTATCTTTTCTTCAGAAAATAGTAGTACTTATAATCCCAAAAAGATGAGAAAATATTTTCTTTTATCCCTCTGCTTATTCCTGTTTGCATTGTGCCATGCACAGCAAACCGATAAATATATTTTATTAAAACCCGACCGTGTATTTGATGGTGAGACAATGCATACGGGTTGGGTAGTTCTGGTTAAAAACGACACCATCATCCAGGTGGGGGAAATGCGTTTTAAATTACCGGCGATTACTGAACTGGTAGAGTTAAAAGGTTATACGCTATTGCCTGGTCTTATCGAAGGTCATTCCCATTTATTCCTTCATCCTTATAATGAAACACCATGGAATGACCAGGTGCTTAAAGAATCAAGAGCAGAAAGAACAGCCAGGGCAGTGAATCATGCGCAAAGTACATTGTTGGCCGGCTTTACTACAGTAAGAGATCTCGGTACTGAAGGAGCTATGTATGATGATGCCGGCTTAAAAAAAGCAATTGAGAAAGGTATCATCCCGGGGCCAAGGATGATTGTTGCTACAAGAGCCATTGTTGCCAAAGGCACTTATGGGCCAAAATCCGAATCACCTGATGTTGAATTACCACAGGGTGCGGAAGAAGTGGCCGGGTTAGAAGAATTAAGCAAAGCGATCCGGTCTCAAATAGGACATGGCGCAGATCTTATTAAAGTATATGCTGATTACCGGTATGGCCCGGATGGCGAAGCAAGACCAACTTTCAGCGACCTGGAATTGCAATGGCTGGTGGGTAATACAGTCAGTAGCGGAAGGAAAGCAGTAGCACATGCTGTTACGCCGGAGGGAATGACAAGAGCTATCAATGCCGGTATATCTACCATTGAACATGGTGACAATGGCACCGAAGAAGTATTTAAACTCATGAAAGCAAAAGGAGTGGCCCTATGTCCTACCATTGCAGCCAGCAATGCCATAGAAGAATATAAAGGATGGAGAAAAGGAATTGATCCAGACCCTGATCGCATCCTTCAAAAGAAAAAAAGTTTTGCTGCAGCACTAAAAGCCGGCGTTACGATTTGTATGGGCGGCGATGTGGGTGTGTTTGCACATGGCGATAATGCAAGAGAAATGGAAATGATGGTGGAATATGGAATGACGCCAACCGATGTTCTACGATCAGCGACTTCTATCAATGCGGATGTGTTTGGTTATGGTCATAAGATCGGCAGGATCAAAAAAGGATTATTGGCGGACATGATTGCAGTAGAAGGCGACCCTTCCATCGACATAAAAAATATCAGAAAGATCAAACTGGTGATGAAGAATGGAATAATTTATAAGCAATAATTATTTTGCCCGTCCTGCTGTTTTACGGAAAAAACACCGCTTCCTTGCCTACTGCACAACGAACAATATTACTCCAAACCTCCCCGAAAGACCATCCGGGACTGCTTTCGCTTATTTTTATACCAGCGGTGATGCCGCCATCCTATTTGTTGTTACCTTAACGACTTAAAATTTTACCACATGCACATCCAAAAATTCCTGCTTTTTGTTTTTTTCCTGTCGTTCAATTTAAGTGTTAGTGCACAGGACGACGCTTCCTACAAAACACCACCTAAAGACATTGCCGATATGTTGCTGGCAAAACCCACTCCCAATATCAGCATTGATGATAAAGGAGAATGGATATTATTTACCGAAAGCAGCAGCTACCCTTCAGTGGAAGAACTGGCCCGCCCTGAGTTGAAAATTGCCGGTATGCGCATTAATCCTGCCAACTATGCCTCCAGTCGCCAGAATTTTATCAATAACCTGTATTTGAAGAACATGGCTACTGATAAAGAGTTTAAGGTAGAAGGACTTCCTTCCCCCCTCTATGCAGGCAGCATCAGTTGGAGCCCTGATTATAAAAAGATCGCTTTCACACATACTACCTCTTCCAAAGTGGATCTCTATGTGCTAGACATTGCCACAAAAAAAGCAACCAAAATAAACAAGACCGCCTTGAATGCATTGATGGGGTCCTATCAATGGTATAATAACACAACGCTGCTATACCGCACTACGTTAAAACCTGCATCGGCAGCACCTCCCAAATCATTAATACCAAAAGGACCTACCACGCAGGAAAATTATGGCAAAGCTTCTCCCCGGCCTACTTTCCAGGACATGATCAAAAGCCCGTATGATGAAGAGCTTTTTTCTTTTTATACCACAGCACAATTAGTAAAAAACGTAAACGGTGTTGAAACGAAGATTGGTCAACCTAATATTTATAGCCAGGTCAGTGTATCACCTGATAAAAAATATATGTTGCTTCGTACCCTGAAAAAACCTTTTTCCTATCTCGTGCCGGCACAGGGTTTCCCTACTACGGTGCTGATCACAGATATGAATGGAAAAGTGATCAAACAGGTAGCTGACCTTCCTTCTGCAGAAACAGCACCCGGAGGAAATGACAATGTGCAACTGGTACCACGCAGTTTTGAATGGAGAGATGACGAAGCTGCTACACTTGTATGGTGCCAGCCATTGGATAGCGGCATGATTAAAAAGAAAGCTGAATACCGCGATGCCGTGTATGCACAGGCTGCTCCTTTTACGGAACAACCGAAAGAATTATTTAAAACAAAAATGCGTTACCGCAATACGACCTGGGGTGATAAAAACCTGGCATTGGTAACAGAAGGACTTACAGGCAAGCAAACCGTACAGGTGGATCGTTACAATCCCTCTACCGGTAATTTTGAAATGCTGATCAGCCGCAATACAACCGATGCTTATTCCAACCCCGGTTTCCCTGTTACTGATAAAAATCAATATGACAGGGAGGTAATCAAAACTATTGATAATGGCAATAAGATTTTAATGAATAATCCCGTGGGCAGTTCACCGGAAGGTGACCTTCCTTTTCTCGCCGTGTTTGATCTCAACAGTAAAAAATCAACTATTGTATGGCGATGCCAGCAGGGGTATTTTGAAGCAGTGTCAAAAGTGATGGATGCTGATAAACTGGAACTGCTCACAAGAAGAGAAAGCGAAAAGGAAATGCCAAACTACTGGATCAAAAATTTAAAATTAAAAATAGCTGATCGCCAGTTAACTCATTTTACCAATCCCTATCCGCAACTCGAAGGTGTAACCAAAGAAAAGATAAAATATAAAAGAGCCGATGGCGTTGATCTCACCGGCGATCTTTATTTACCCAAAGGATATGATGCAAAAAAAGATGGCAAGCTCCCGGTATTTATCTGGGCTTATCCTGCCGAATATAATTCAGCGGCTGATGCGGCACAGATACGTGGTAGTGAACATAAATTCACCCTGGTCAACTGGGGTTCACCGGTCTTTTATGTAACGCAGGGCTATGCAGTGCTCAACAATGCAGAGATGCCGATCGTAGCAACGGACAAGGATAAAAAACCAAATGATAATTTTATTGACCAGTTAAAAATGAATGCAGAAGCTGCTATCAACGTACTGGATTCGATGGGTGTGGGTGATAAAAACCGGGTAGCTGTAGGCGGACATAGCTATGGTGCATTTATGACGGCGAACTTACTGGCACATACCAATCTTTTCAAAGCCGGTATTGCCAGAAGCGGGGCTTATAACCGTTCGCTGACACCATTTGGTTTTCAAAATGAAGATCGCACTTACTGGCAGGCGCCAGAACTGTATAATGCGATGAGCCCATTTAGTTATGCGGATAAAATAAAAACACCTTTGTTATTGATACATGGTGATGCTGATAATAATACTGGCACTTTTCCTATTCAGAGCGAAAGAATGTTCAATGCTATTAAAGGACATGGTGGCACGGTAAAATACGTAAGCCTGCCGTATGAAAGTCATGGCTATGCCGGAAGAGAAAATCTTTTACATATGCTGAATGAGCAGTTTGCCTGGCTTGAAAAGTATGTGAAGAACGCGGAGAAGAAAAATGAAACGACGGAGAAGAAAGGGTTTTAGTAAGAATTCAGCGTTGCATGGATTGTATTTGCGCTACTCAAATAGAGTAGCGCATTTTTTATTGAGTAATAGATTTCCGGGTTATTTTGACATTTTTTTTAAACCTTTAAGTTTTAAAAATGTCTACCCGGCACCAAAACAGATGACCATGAAAAAAATCGCTGTAACTATTTTAACCAGCTTCAGTTTTATTGTTTTTATTCATTGTAAAAAACACAGCGCTCCGGTTGGAAATAGCAATAATAACATAATCACTACGCCAACATCGCTAATGGACTTTGGCACCGCGACTTATCGTGGCTTTCAGGGCGGGCTTTATCCTAATGGCTCAAACCAAAGACCATCATCACATAATACCGCAGGCATCGCTATTGCTCAAAGCATTAAACCCCTGGATGCTGCGGGTTCAATAGATGAAACCAGCGGCAAAATTGTTTGGATATCTATTGGCATGTCTAACACTACCCAGGAAACACAGGCTTTTCTTCCTATCATGCAAACCTATGCTGGTAAAAATCTAAAACTGGTTTTGATAGATGGCGCAGAAGGAGGACAAGACATCAACGCAATAAATAATTCAACAGCTTCTTATTGGAATACTGTATCAAACAGGCTTACGACGGCGGGTGTAACGGCTGCACAGGTACAGGTAATTTGGTATAAAGAAGCGGAAGCGCAACCGACAGATACTTCATTTGCCACGTACCCCGATGCATTAAAAGAAAAATATAAATCAGTAATGCAGCTATTGAAAACAAAATTTACAAATTTAAAACTTGTGTATTTAAGCAACCGTATTTATGCTGGTTATGCAACCAGTAAATTAAACCCGGAACCATTTGCCTGGTACACTGGCTGGGCAGTTAAGCGTTTAATCGAAGCACAAATTAATGGAGATGCCTCACTAACCTTTTCTGGCAGCAATCCAAAGTCTGCCTGGCTTGCATGGGGGCCTGAGTTGTGGGCTAATGGAACTACTCCGAGAAGTGATGGACTTACCTGGGTTGCTTCAGATTACCAATCCGATGGTACGCATCCCGGAACAACCGGAAGGCAAAAAGTTGCTCAACTGCTTTTTCAGTTCTTCACTACTGATGAAACGACAAAGCCGTGGTTTTTAAAACCATAGCCTGCCATCAATATGAACAGTGTAAAAACAACTTTTTAATGGGCATGAGTCTCACTGCGTAAGTGAAGAAGTCAGAGAAGAAAACTTGTAAAAACAGTTGCGTGGATTGTATTTGCGCTACTCAAATAGAGTAGCGTATTTTTTATTAAGTAATTAAAGGAATATGTTGAAAAAATTGCTGGCGATTTACAAGTAGTGTATTTTAGCAGAAATACAACTGTTATCTGCTATTTTATTCCTCATGCGTTTTATAACAATCAGCACTTTGACACTTCTTATTTTCTCATGTAACAATTCAACGTATGATAGAGAAAATACCAAAGTTTCTATCAATGATACAGCCCAAAACGTTATGACCGACACAACTAAAAAAGATATTATTGAGCAAATAAGAGTTTCTATAAAAAGCGGCTTTTACGATAAAGAAGAAATTATTACAAACATTGAAGACTATCTGTATGAAATCCCTTTTGACCAAGACTGGACAAAACATCAAATAGACAAAGCATATGCTGAACGTTTAAAAGAACAATCAATATGGTCTGCGGTTACTGACTTCGACAAGTTAGTTCAAGCATTTGACAGATTAAATTCGTCAGAAATTATAGCACTTCACAACGCTGGCATAACCAAGCAAGATGGAGAAGGTGACAGTAAAGAAATTCATGAGGACTTGCTTAAGAAAGGGATTAATACAAAAGGGTTTTGTTATTACCATTGGCAAGACATAGAAAGAGTTATTGATGATGGATACTTATATATTGGTTTCGGCGACTTCAACAATGACGACAAAGAGGCTTTAGAAATCGGAAAGCAGGTCGCCTCGACACTTGAAAGCGAAGGCTTCAAACTAAATTGGGATAAAACGGTAGCAACCAGAATTGAGATAACAAATATTAAATGGCAAAAAAGATTTGGAAACGACAACTGTAGTTATGACAGGACAAAAAAATTATTACGCAAATCAAAAATCGAGTGACGAAAAACGACAGGTAATAGGCGAGACGAACATAAATCTCCGACTGACCGCAAAACCTTGTTCATTGTTTCTCAAACGAGACTCACTGCGCAGGCTTGTGCATAGGGTGGACTCGTCATTGAATATAAATATTTCTCATGCTACGACGAATCCGGCCAACTAATATGTTTTATCAGCGAGAGTATCCTGACCGAGACTCGCCTGAGAAATAATAGGCAGTTACTTATTTTAAGACCGGCCTGCCGTTAGGGGTATAAGATCCAGGTCAGTAGCAGGAGCTTCAGGTGTCATTGTCCGCACTGACAATACGAAAAGAGAATACTAAAGTATTGAAATTCAATTTTAGAATCTTTGTATTTCCCATAGGAGTGCTGTATATTTAATTGTTAGCGGCAATGCTATATAGCATCATTCTGGTTGACACAACATGGAAAAGCCATTACCAAAGAAACAGTTTAAAAGAAAAGTAAGACAAGAGTTTATTGTCGGAGGGCTTGTCTTGTTGTTTGTTGCCGCAGGTGTGTATGTCAAAGGATGCTTTTCAAAGGATAGTAGTACTCAAACTCATCAAAATACAATTAACACAAACTCTGATTCAGCATCATCAAATACCACAAACAATAAGGATGTAGAAATTAAGGGCGACCAAATTAATGCTGGACGTGACGCTAATGTTGACAAAAGAAAAGTTGAGGTTAAAGGAGATGCGTTTTTTGACTCATCAAAGCAAATAAACAACTATCAGGGTTTAAGGCAAAGACACATTGATTTGTCTTTAATGAAAAAAATATTAGATAGTATCCCATCAAAAACAATCAAAATAGAAATTGCTGCTGGTGGTGGCAAAGAAGGCGAAAATTTGGGAAAAGAGATAAGCGACTACTTAGAAAAAAGAGGGTATAAAAAAGCAAAAATTATATCGTGGAGCATGACTGGTAATTGGGATATAACAGAATATCATTTTGATGTAGCGGATAGTACATTCAGAATAGACATTCATCCACAAAGTAACGACCAACAAATACATTAACCAAGCAGAAAACCATAAGAAATGAAATGTTTCGGAGACGAGTCTCACTGCGTAGGTTTGTGCATAGGGTGGACTCGGCGTTAATATGAGATTTCTCTCGCTAAGACAAGTCTGGCCAACTAACATGCTTTATCAGTAAGAGTATACTTGCCGAGACTCGCCTGGGAAAGAAGCAACTTTGTTTCTTAATTTTAGCAAAATATTTTCAATCGGCAGTGGTTGTGGGCGGGCCGAATTTTAAAGCCATACCTGCACAAAGCCCTGACGTTTGGCAGTAACCATAAAACAAACCCCAAATATGAAGAGAGCACCGATTGTGTTAATGACACTTTTTAGCATTAGTGTTTTTGGGCAAGACAACCCCACTGAACTAGCTAACCCTATTGTTGATGAGGGAAAGAGACTTTATAAATCTGAAATGGCATCATGGTATGGCACTGATCTTTTTTTAGAAAGTTATAAGGACAGATCAAACATTGGTGGTTATTTTTCATATTCTGACAATGGTATAGCAAAATGTATTTTCTTCTCGAAAACTGATAAACCGAAAGTGATCGGAACAATTTCTTTTGACAGTACATACAGTACCAAAACTGCAAAGAAAGACTTAACCGAAAGAGAATTTACTTCAAGTGAGGGAGATCTTTATTCAATTAGAAAAACCGCCTTAGCTACTATAAACTCCGACACCTTATTTAAGACCTATAAAAACACTAATCTGAATTTAATACCATTAATTAATGGCGGCGAAAAGAAAGTTTATGTCTTGACAGGACCACAACAGAACGGCGTCGTTATTTTTGGGAATGACTATTTACTCACTTTTGACAATGAAAACAATTTAATCAACAAGAAACAGCTACATCAAAACATCATTCCTATTAATTATGACGGCAAAGAAGGTAAGGAGATTGAAGGAACAATTCATTCCCATCTTCCAGAAACTGGCGACTTTATAACTGCGACAGACATTTGTACATTAATGTTATACGAAAAATTTACAAAGTGGAAACAACACAACGTTGTCTCAAAAAATTACTTAAATATTTGGAATTGCTTGACCGACCAATTAGTTGTTATTCCAATGAATACTATTGACAAAATAAACAAAGACCAACAAAAAAGAAACAAGAATAAGGACAACTAGAATGACTACCGTTTTGCAGACGAGTCTCACAGCGTAGGTTTGTGCGTAGGGTGAACTCGTCGTTGAATATGAGATTTCTCTCGCTACGGCGAGTCCAGCCAACTAATATTTTTTATCAGCGAGAAATATACTTGTCGAGACTCGCCTGAGAAAGAAAAAGCTTAAAAACTCTACATCAAATGAAACTTCCGTTTACCATTTCTCTCATGCTGATATCTCTAATCTCTTTTTGCCAACTCAATGACAGGGAAATCAGAGATTTAAAAACAGGTCGTATAAAAGATGATACCAGTTACGTTTATTGGCTTCCTTATAAAAAGGATAGCAGGTTTTTATTTATCCAGGGCGCTAATAGCAACATGAGCCATAAAGGTGAGCTCTCCTTTGATTTTAAAATGAAAAAAGGTTCTCAGGTCTGCGCTTCCCGGAACGGAATAGTCATAGCAACAAAAAGTGACAGTAATAAAGGAGGTCTGAAGGATGAATTCCTTAATGATGGCAATCACATAATCATTAAACATGAAGATGGAAGTGTTGCTCAATATTGGCACCTGGAACAAAATGGCGTGCTGGTAAAAGTCGGCGAACTCGTGCAGAAAGGTCAGCTAATTGCCTATTCCGGAAATACCGGTTATACAGCATTTCCCCATTTGCATTTTCAAATAATTGACGTGAATGGAAAAGAAATATTACCAAGATTTCAAACCAAAAAAGGTATCATCTACTTAAGGCCGGGACGTTGGTTTAAAAGTGTAAACTATTAAGCTAACCAAAACCATCCTTTCTATTCTTTTTCCTGGCGAGCCAAAACAGACTTAGTGGTTTCCATACAGGTAACCAATACACCGTTTACCTGATTGTCTTCACCAAACGCAGGACTATAACTGAAGGTCCAGTAGATATCTTCCACCCTGCCATTGCGGTAAAAAGGCACGAGCTGGTCTTCAAACCACACTGGCTTACGGGTTACAACAACCTGCTGAATGAGCGGACCGATAATATGCCAGATCTCTCCCCATACAACGATTGCTTTTTTGCCGATAGCAGGATGCTTACCATTTACACCCAGGCTTGGACGAAAGGCCTCATTATAAAAGCACAGAAAATCCTCACCCCAGAATAAGAACATCGGAAAACCTGAGTGAAGTATATTACTGAGTGTGATTTTCAAACTCACGGGCCAATTATCTATGTCGCCGATGCATGTTTTGGACCAATCGTATTGAAATATTAACTCACCTATCTCGCCAGTATCTTGCAAAAAAGGATAATCTGCGATATGTTTTTCCTGTATAGTCAACCCGCTTGTTTTATGTAAATGTAATTGTTTTTGCTATAGCTGTTGGTGTATGTGTTCGCCCAGCGACATTCAGTTAAAAATATATTCCCATCTTCACTAACTTTACTCAGTAGCGGTTCTGGCTGACAGACGATGGAATATAGCACTGTAAAAAGTTCCGGACGTTGGTAAGCAAGTAGATAGAAATAGAATAAAAAACAAGGATTTGAATTTAAAATTACCTGGATGTACAAATTTTGTAACCCTGAATGAATTTTAAAGAAATGAAATCTTCTTTTTTACAACTGGCGGTCTTTATTTCATTATCTCCTCTACCTTTTTCCTGCAGGGAAAAGAACGAAGGCCCGTCAAAAGAAATAATCAGTAGTATTCATCTTAAAAGAGGAGAAGTTATTTCCTGCGGGCCAGATGACAAACAATTAGGCACTGTTGTGTTCGAAGTTTCAGGCAGTGGAAAAGCCAAGGAAGATTTTAATCTTGCGATCAAGCTCCTGCATTCCTTTGAATATGATGAAGCGGAAAAAGTTTTTGCAAAAGTCATTGACGAACAACCAGGGTGTGCTATGGCCTACTGGGGAGTGGCGATGAGCAATTTTCATCCTCTCTGGGCTCCTCCCTCAGCGGTTGAACTTAAAAAAGGGATAACGGCCATTGCAATCGCCAAATCAATAGCACAAAAAACAAAAAAGGAAACGGGTTATATTGACGCCGTCTCGTCCTTTTATACGGATTGGGATAAAATTGATCACCGCACCCGCTGTATCAATTTTGAAAAGGCGATGGCAAAATTGCATACTGATTATCCCGATGATAAAGAAGCAGCCATATTTTATGCTTTAGCATTGGTAGCAGCCGCTGATCCTGCGGATAAATCATTTGAAAAACAAAAAAAAGCGGGTACTATTTTAAATGCACTGTACCCGGGCGAACCCAATCATCCGGGTATTGTACATTATATCATTCACACTTACGATTCGCCCGAACTGGCGGAACTGGCATTACCTGCTGCCAGAAAATATGCTTCGGTAGCGCCATCCTCAGCACATGCATTGCATATGCCATCGCATATTTTTACAAGATTGGGGCTTTGGAGTGAATGTATTCAATCCAATCTTGCTTCTGTTGCTTCTGCCCAATGCTATGCTGCAGAAGCTGGCATCAAAGGTCATTGGGATGAGGAACTGCACGGCCTGGATTACCTGGCATACGCCTACCTGCAAAAAGGAGAAAATGAGCTGGCAAAAAAACAGTGGGGCTATTTAAAAACGATCCATGAAGTGAATGACCTGAATTTTAAAGTAGCGTATGCATTTGCTGCTATTCCTTCACGATATGTAATGGAAAACAAACTATGGAAAGAAGCAGCCCATCTGAAGTCTGATTACGAAAATTTTCCCTGGAAAAATTTTCAATGGCAGGAAGCGATTATCCACTTTGCACGGTTAATGGGCTCTGTTCATACCGGGATGATGGATTCTGCCAAAACAGAATGGAGAGTGCTCAACAATATCTATGATACACTAACGAAACAAAAAGATGCGTATAAAGCTAACCAGGTACAAATACAAATGAAGACGGGTGAAGCATGGATCCTTTTCAAAGAAGGAAATAACAAAGATGCGTTGACATTGATGAATCTTGCTGCTGATATGGAAGATAAGACCGAGAAACATCCTGTTACCCCGGGTGAAGTAATTCCGGCAAGAGAATTATTAGGTGATATGCTATTGCAACTAAATAAACCTGAGCTGGCCTTGCTGGCTTACGAAGCCAATTTGAAAAAACGCCCCAACCGTTTCAACGGACTTTATGGAGCCGGCCTGGCTGCTGAAAGAGCTGGCAATCTTGAAAAAGCTGATTTTTATTACCGGCAGTTGTTAACTGTTGCCAACCCCGACAGCTCCAATAGGGCTGAACTTGCTTCAGTAAAGAAATTTCTAAAAAAATAGTGCAGGGTGGTCCTATTTCTGCTTCCTCATTTGTTATGATTATGAATGCAGTTATTCATAAATCAAAAAATTAAACACAATGGATGAATTTATTTTAATCTTCAGGCACGAGGACGGTAATAAGGTTGCCTCACCCGAACAGATACAAGTATGGATGAAACAAACAATGGACTGGATCGGTGGCATAGCCGCCCAAAACAAATTCAGCGGTGGTAATGGTTTATCTTTTGAAGAAGCGAAAGTTGTACGACATAACAATGTTGTGACCAATGGTCCTTTTGGCGACATCAAAGAAACACTCGGTGGATACATTATTGTGAAAGCTGATTCAGTAGATGAAGCTGTTGAATTTGCAAAAGGTTCACCAGTATTGCAGGGAGAAGGGAATACGGTGGAAGTGAGAAGACTTGCAAAAAGAGATGGAGTTCATTAAAAATTTGAAAGGGGCTGCGTACAACCAATTGCCGGAAAGACAGTAAGGCAGGAAAAACAAGTTATGGAGTTTATATCGTTGATCATCTTATCGCCTTACCGTCTTTCCTGTTAATAAATCTTGGGCAAATCCTCTTTTCCATATGGAGCAACAGCAATTAATACCTCATTTGTTCAGAACTGAGTTCAGGAAAATAACAGCAGTTCTCTGTAAACTTTTTGGTATTGAACATATAGAAGCAGCAGAAGATATTGCCAGCGAAACTTTTTTATCCGCTCTGGAAACATGGCCTTATAAAGGGATTCCGGCCAACCCGCAAGCATGGCTATATGCGGTGGCAAAAAATAAAGCAAGGAACTATCTTAACCGCCAGCATGTTTTTACAGAAAAAATTACTCCGCTTATCAAAGCGGCATCACAAGAAAAAGAAGAAATTAAAATAGATCTCTCTGATAAAAATATTTCGGATAGCCAGTTACAGATGTTATTTGCAGTATGTCATCCCTGCATTTCCACTGAGGCACAGGTAGCTTTGTCACTTCGTATTCTTTGCGGGTTTGGTATTGATGAAATTGCCAACGCTTTTTTAACCAATAAAGAGACTATTCATAAACGACTTGCCAGGGCCAAAGAAAAACTACGACTGGAGAATGTGCCTGTTGAATTTCCGGGTGAAACGGAGATCAATCAACGTTTAGAAACAGTACTCACCACGTTGTACCTGCTCTTCAATGAGGGATATTATTCCGAGAGTCATGATACCGTATTGCGTGAAGACCTCTGCCTGGAGGCTATGCGACTAACTTACCTGCTCATTGAAAATGAAACAACCAATCAACCCGCTGTAAATGCTTTACTGGCTTTAATGTGTTTTCATGCATCCCGTTTTAAAGCAAGAAAAAACAAAAATGGTGAGATCATTTTATACGATGACCAGGATGAATCGCTCTGGAATGAAGAATTAATCAGCAAAGGAATCTATTTTCTTCACGAAGCCACGAAGGGAGTTATCATTTCAAAATATCATTTAGAAGCGGGTATTGCTTTCTGGCATACTAACAAAACTGATACAGATGAAAAATGGTCAACCATCTTACAATTATACAACCGGTTATTACAGGTAGCATATTCACCGATAGCAGCTCTCAACAGAACCTTCGCATTTTCAAAAGTAAACGGAAAACAGGCCGCCGTTACAGAAGCAGAAAAGCTAAAGCTGGAAAACAATCATTTTTATTTTACACTGTTGGGTGAATTATATACCGGTATTGATAATCAAAAGGCCAAACAAAATTTTCAAAAAGCCTTCCTACTAGCCACTACATCCACGGACAAACAGACTATTCAAAAGAAAATGAATGGCATGATGAAGTGATCGGGAGATGAATGAGTTTTCATAATGTGTAGACCACCGTTCACCAGGAATTTTTTATCCATGTTAAATCGAACTGTTTTACTTATTGAAAATAATAGTAATACTTACAGATTGGTTTATACAATGATCAAATTTCAATTATAATTATTTGAATAGTGACAAAGTATTTTTCTAAACGGGAACTATTCATACCACCTGCTGTAGAAATCCCTCTACATAAAACCCTTCACTATTTGTATAACCTGTAATAATAAAGGGTTTTATTTCTGGTACGCTTTTTTAACTAATCTTTTTGCACCGGGTATTTCAACTTAGTCCGGTAGTGTCTAATCCCTTCCTTTTTAAGACCACATAATAATCCCCTTTTGAGACCCCATCGAAAACCAGTGGTGCAATGATCTGCACTGCGTGTTAAATTATGTAACCCTTAAAAAGTAAAAACAATGAGAACAGTTTTACGCTTCGTCGCTTTTATCGGGATTTTATTAGCTGGTGGCCTAACCGGTAATTCACAATGCACCGTCTCTGATATTATCATTCAAAATATTTCTTTAGGGCCTGTTCAGACATCCGGTAGTTGCACGGTAACCTTTGATGCATCCTTCACTATTCAGAATAACGATGGTAATAAATACATTTTTATTCATGCGTGGACGCAACAGGATTATCCCAACTATTTCAAGTGTGAAAATGGTCAACCCACCGGTAATGGTGCGATCCATGCCCCGGAAGCTGCAGACCTCGGCAATGAATTTCTAACGATTGCAATTGATAACAGCGAAGACATCCCGGTTCTTTTATCTTCTTATACACCGGACGGATCTGTACCTATTACTCATGTAGATTCCGTATCCAGAACAGTAACAGCAGATGGTGATGCTGTATTTATCTTATATGGTATAACCACAACTGTTCCTGTAACCTGTGGCACTCCAACCGTGATAGTAGCTGATGTCTGGTCAAGCCAGGCAGCGAAAGCACAGATAGCCCATTGTGTAAACTGCGGTATCAGGTCTACTGCAGGTTTTGTAACGGCAGGTGGCCTCGTGAACTGTTTCTCTTTGACTTATTTCGCTACTATAACTAACAATACCACTGCTGCTATCACAGGATATTACAGGGTTTATGCAGATATAAATGGCGATGGTTATTTTTCACCTCCCGTTGATACATTAATTGTTGATACAACAAATTATAGTATTGGAGCAGGAGTGGGTGTAAACATTTCTATAAGCGGAGCAGTACCTTCAGCAAATCTAAACCAGGATGTATTCCTTGTACTGACGCAAACAAGCGGTGTCGCTTCCGGAGCTTCCAGAGTGATAGTGCTTCCGTCTACACTATGCAGTGCTTTACCCGTAACCTTCCGTTCCTTCACAGCCCGTCGTAATGATCGTTCGAATGTAGGATTGACCTGGGAAACCGCAACGGAGATAAATAACAGTGGTTTTGCTTTACAACGTAACCTCGGTAGTAATAATTGGGAAACAGTTGCTTTCATACCTTCTAAAGCAGCAGGTGGTAACAGTACTTCCTTAATCACTTATACTTACAATGATATCAATAGTTACAGGGGTATTTCGCAATACCGCATCAAACAAACAGACCTGGATGGCAGGGTAAAAATAAGTGAGATCCGTTCGGTTCGCGGAGATGGACAGAAAGGAAAGACGATCGTTTATCCTAATCCAAGTGCAGATGGAAGAGTGAATATTGTATTTGAAGATAATAAGGAAGTGAAAAGAGATGTTAATGTAATAGATATGAGTGGACGTATTATAAGACAATGGAAATCGATTAATGGTAATACACTGCAGGTAGATAACCTGGATCCGGGACTTTACAGTGTCCTGATCACCGTACCTACTACAGGAGAACAGACCGTAGAAAAAGTAGTGGTTATCAAAAGATGATGTGACTATGGCTCGGGGTTTTCAAGCACAAAAGGGCTTCTTCAACGAAGTCCTTTTGTCATTTTAAAAGAACCCGCATTTTCTCAGCTAATAAAAAAACTGTTAAGGTAGTATATGACCGTACCTTTGGCAGGTAGTTCCCGTCATTGATCCAATAAAACGCATCAACGTGAACAAATTCTTACTCTTCTTAATATTTATTGCAGCTGGAAGTGTGGCAAAAGCGCAGAAAATAGATAGCATTTATTTCCATTTGTATACAGACAGTCTCAAAAAAGGTCAGCATAATTATATTAATGTGGATGGCAAGTTTTCCAATGGCAACTGGCAGCCCTTATCGGCTAAAGAAATTGATTTTAGTTGTACAGCGGCCACTTTCAGTGGAAATGAACTGATCATCCCTGCTGATTTTGGTGCATCGAAAGTTACGGTGAAGGCTGTGCTGAGATCTAATCCTTCTATATGGAAGGAAGTGACGATCTGGATCAAAAAATTACCTGACCCTGCATTACCTACCCAGGATGAGATCATGAACCGTCCCAGGAAAAATAAAGGAAGAAATTAAATGAAGAACCCCGCTTTTGGCGGGGTTCTTCATTACAAAATTATTTATACGGTCTTCTTTGCATCCTCCAAAAACTTAGCAAGACCAATATCTGTCAATGGATGTTTTAATAATCCAAGAATAGAATCAAGCGGACAGGTGCACACATCAGCACCGGCTTCAGCACATTTAATAATATGCAGGGCACTACGGATAGACGCAGCTAATATCTCGGTTTTATATCCCTGTATGGCAAAAATATTACTGATCTGTGCGATCAGCTCTACTCCATCCCATCCACTGTCATCAATACGTCCGATAAAGGGAGAAACATAAGTTGCACCAGCTTTGGCAGCCAGTATCGCCTGGCCGGCAGAGAATACAAGAGTACAATTGGTTTTAATGCCATTGTCGGTAAACCACTTTAATGCTTTCACACCATCTTTTATCATCGGCACTTTCACTACAATATTGGGATGAATAGCCGCCAGTTTTTTACCTTCTTCTACAATACCGGCAAAATCAGTAGAAATAACTTCAGCGCTGATATCGCCATCTACCAGTTCGCAAATGGTTTTATAATGATTCATGATGGCATCCTGGCCTTTGATGCCTTCTTTCGCCATCAATGATGGATTTGTGGTCACACCATCCAGGATTCCCAGTTCATTCGCTTCCTTTATCTGGGCAAGGTTTGCTGTATCAATAAAAAATTTCATGCTGTTGATTTTACAAATAAAAATTCTCCGCTTGCAGGCGGAGGTGAAGAAAAAAAATGGCAGGCTAATTACATCGCACCGCTCAACCACCTACTCTTGCTGCCTTCCGGCCCTGGGAGGGTTCAGCAGGAGCTGGTCGTGTAAGACCTGCCGCCGCAAAGATAAGGAAGCATCGTTAAATACGACTTGTTTAAGCAAATAGAAATTAAAAACCAGTTAATGAATTTATGCTTGAATAACCAATCAATTCATCAGCCCTGGCGCCAAAAGACCGGTAATACACCAATACCATATAAGAGTTTTCTGTAGCCTGGTAATTGCCTTCGGTATTTTCAAATGAAAGTTGCCCATTGTTCTTTTTCGTATCAGGCACCGTTACATAAGAATAATTATAATATCCCTGCTTTAGAAAAAGTGTTTTCTCATACACCCCTTTTTCTTCATTGAATATCATTTTAGATGAATCATTGGTTTCATAATTGGTAAGCTCGCCAAAGAGATAAATATTTTTTCCTGCATAGGGCCTGTTACCCGGTGGCACAAAGGTGAAATGAGTATAGGCATAATCGCTCTGCCAGTATGGATTATTGCCATCCATATTCTCAATGGTATATAATCCATTATTATCACGGTAATATACATACACCTGCTGGTTTCTTTCGCCATCAGGTTTTACATAGATATCGGTCTGGTTGGCTCCTTTACCAATGTCCCGCATCCTGTCGCTCATCAACCGGAGACTCGTCAAATTGATCCACCTCCACTCCCGCCCTGCAGGGAAAGACAATGCATCATCACTGTATTCAAAATAGTTTCCCCGGTAAATAGTAGGCCGTTCGCTATATACGGCTGTTGGCCAGGTATAGTTCTGCACCACTTGGATCTTTATATCCTGCTGTGAAAATGTATTCAGTTTTGCAGTCGCCGTATTCACTGCTACCTGCACCCGTTGATGTGTTCTGAAATAAACGCCTCCAAAAGGCTGCGCCATACTTGCGGCAACAGATACTTTGGGATCCACGACAAGAAACCGTTTGGTAAAAACAAGTTTCGAAGTATCGTCGTTCAGAAACACTTTTAATAAATAGTTACCCGAGCGGGTAGGCACACAATTACGATCGGGTAAAAAAGCCTGGTAATGCGTATACCGGGTAAAAGCGATGGATGAATTGCGATACGTGCTGATGCGGTTACTTTGAAATCCTTTGATATAATCAAACGTAAAAAGAGTTGCGGGGGTCCAATCTGCATTACAGAGCTGGTAAGAATAGTAATAGTTTTTGATATCGGCATCCATATCATCAAAATGGAGTTCGAATTGTTCGCCGCTATTTAATTTCATGATCGGGTAACTATAAATTTCTCCGGATCTAAAAAGCTTTACGCTCTTTATATTGGATTTATAAATATGATCAGGAAGTTGCGCAACAGAACCCATTGCCTGCAACAAAAGGAGAAGGGAGAAATATATTTTCATGCGATCAGTGATAATAAGACAACAATATTGTAAAAATCGGCGAAAAAAGCTGATAAATCTACCAACGGGCTTATTTTTGGAAAAGACAAACATTATTACTTGAAGGTTGCAGGCTTTATAGCAAACCGCATCGCATTTAATCAACAGCGTTCCTTTTCCCGGTTCATTATCAGGCTGTCTATTGTTGCCACCGTTATCAGCGTAATGGTGATGATCGTGACGCTTGCTTTTGCCAATGGATTCCAGGAAACGGTGAGTCAGAAAGTATTTAGCTTCCTGGGACATATCCGCATACAGGAAAAAAAACCAGATCGTTCGGTAATCGCTGAAGAAACGCCTATTACCCGGAATGATGCACTCGCATTGGCGATAAAAAAAAATCCACTGGTAAAAACGATACATCCTTTTGCTACCCGCTATGCTATGCTGAAAACAAAGGATGAGATCGAAGGAGTATTGGTAAAGGGACTTGATAGCACTTACGATTTTACCCACTTCCAGTCTTTCATGATGGAGGGCAGACCCATTCAATTTAATGACAGCAGTTATAGTCGCGAGATCATGATATCAGCCTATACAGCTGGTCAATTAAAACTAAAACTGAACGACCGCATCCTCATTTATTTTATCCGCCCGGATGGATCACTGCGACCGGATAAGCTGATCATTACAGGTATTTATAAAACAGGGATAGAAGATTACGATAAAACTTTTGCTATTGGTGATCTGAAACTCATTCAGCGGTTAAATGACTGGAAGGAGAATGAGATCGGCGGGTATGAAGTTTTTTTGAACGACTACACTAAAATTGATAAAGCGGTTGATGAAATTTATGCCATGGATGATTTCCCTTCTACCCTGGATACCCGTGGCGCTAAAGAAATTTCACCCAATATTTTTGACTGGCTCAATATGCAGGATGTAACCAGGAATGTACTGATCGGGTTTATGGTGATAGTAGCTATTATCAATCTTATCAGTTGTCTTATCATTTTAGTGTTGGAACGGTTGCGAATGATAGGTATCCTGAAAGCCTTAGGCGCCAGCAACTGGACCGTACAGAAAATATTTATCCGTCACTCTGTAATTATAACGATGACTGGTATTCTGATCGGTGCTGTTGCAGGACTCGCTATTTTATATTTACAGGTAAGAACCGGTTTTATTACTTTACCGGAAGATGCTTATTATCTTAATAAAGCGGCTGTAAAAATTATATGGTGGCAGGTAGCTGCTGTATGTGGCGGCACGTTGCTGGTTTGTTTTCTTATCCTGATGATCCCTTCTATATTGGTGAGAAAAGTGCAACCGGTAAAAGCCATTCAATTCAGGTGATCAGCTTAGATATGATAATATAATCCCCGTCGCTACTGCTGCATTCAACGATTCAGCCCTTCCTTTCTGAACGATAGTAATCTTTGTAGTTACCAATGCTGCAAGTTCTTTGCTTACCCCTTTGGATTCATTACCGATAATAATGATCCCTTCCTTTGGTTTTTCTATCGTTGTCACATCTTTTCCTTCCAGCATAGCAGCATATACCGGGATATGCTGTTGTGAAGAAAGCCATGCATGTATATCCGTATACATGATCTTTATCCTCGCAATACTACCCATAGTTGATTGCACCACTTTCGGGTTATACATATCAGCACATTCATGACTGCATACAATTTGTGTAATGCCAAACCAATCTGCTGTTCTGATAATAGTACCCATGTTGCCGGGATCCTGGATGGTATCCAATACAAGGGTGAGTTTATTTTGGGTTACTAGTGTTACAGGAATTTCCAACTGCTTGATCACGGCCAGTACCTGGTGAGGTGTAGAGAGTTGTGATATCCTTTCCAGGTCCCCGGTAGTAATTTCGATTGTCCGGACCCTTGCAGCTAATTCCTTGTTTGCATCCAACCATTCTTTTACTGCATATAATTGCTGCACCTGTGAAGGAATTTCCCGCAACATTTCTGATACGATCTTAGGGCCTTCGGCAATGAATACCCCGGCTTCGTCTCTTTGTTTTTTCTGGCCTAAACTTTGGATATATTTGACCTGTGATTTTACAAGCATTCCAGTTCGTTTAATAATTTATGTCAGCCGGCTACTCCTCTACTATATTAAAGGGCTTTAAATTTATCATAGCCGGTTATGTCATTTGCCTGTTGGCCTCCTGTGTGGTAGTAAAAAGATACCCTCCTAACAAGCCTTTTGTTTACAAAACAAATATCAATGTTATTGGGAACTTTTCAAGCACAGAGAAAGCAGACCTCACCAGTAAACTGGAAAACCAGCTGGATGATAGTGTCAATCCACGTACTGTCAACAGGGTGTTGAGCAGGGTAATGAAGAATCCTCCTGTGTATGAGGTGGCCAATGCTGACAAGTCGGTTATCTTCATGAGGGCTTTACTCAAATCATTGGGCTATTTTAATGATTCGATCGCTTATCATTCAGACACCATTAAAAACAAAGCGGATGAATTGCGGGTCACTCTCACTTTTGATGTAAAGCCCGGCATCCTGGTCATTATGGATTCTATCTGGCATAATATCCATAACCCCGCATTGCAGAGCCTTGCAATGGCCAATCAGAAAGCAACGCTTTTAAAAAAGGGCGATCCCTTTGCAAAAGCTGTCATCAGTGCTGAACTGGACAGGTTGGTTGAACTATACCGGAATAATGGTTACCTCCGAATAAGCCGGGAAGAATTTATTGGTTTGTGGGATACCCTCGATGTATCTACACTTCATCCATCATTAGATCCGCTGGAGCAACTAGCCATTTTAGAAAAATTAGCAGCGCAACGTGAAAAACCTACTGCTGATATTGAAATACGATTGCGACCGGGCTACGATAGCAGCAAGCTTACCAAATATTTTGTAGGTAATGTAAATATTTTTCCGGATTACAGCCCCGATACTGCGGGCCTTACCAGGCGAACAGTTTTAGTAGATACGGCGATGTATGTAATTCAATACCGTAATAAATTCAAGCCAAAGATATTTCCGATAAATATTTCCCTGAAACATGGCGCCCTTTACAGTCAGCGAAGACACCAGCGAACGATCAATCGCCTGAATTCATTAAGTACCTGGCGACTGATCAACATAAAGCCAATCCCGAGATATGGAGTCGACACTGTTGATTTCAATATAGAGTTAACTCCTTCTGATAAATACCTGTTCAATGCCAACCTCGAAGCATCACAAAATCAAAGTGCCGTAGCCGGCAATTTATTTGGCATAGGTGCAAGCACCGGTATTCAAAACAGGAATTTGTGGAGGGCTGCTAACCAAAGTAATTTCAATTTCCGTTATGGAGTAGAACTGGGAAATAAATTTATTCAAACACAACAGGCCAGTGTGGGATATAATATTTATTTCCCCCGGCCAGTACCAGCGTTTAGATGGATACCTGACCGGCTAAGAGATAATATCCGCACGGTTTTGTCTTTTAATGCAGCCAATACAGAACGGCGGGAACTTTATAACCTTACCACGATAAACGGTTCGTGGGGCTACGAATACCAGCGCACCACGCCGGGCACCAATAAAACCTTGGCCATTTCATTGAAGATCCCCAACATTGAGTACTCGTACCTGACTGAAAGAGACAGCCTGAAAAAATTGATAATAGATAATCCTGCATTAAAAAATATTTTTACCGATGGGTTTGTTTCTTCTATTGCAGGTGGCGTTACTTTTTCGAATGGCAATACCAAAACTCAGCATATACTTTCCTTTAATGGAGAAATATCAGGTTTACTTACCGGTCTCATACATGGTAAATTTTTAGACTCTAATCTTTACAGATTTATCAAAGTAAGCGCTGAGTATACCAAGCTTTTTAAATTACTCAGAACAGCATCCCTGGTGCTTCATGGTTTTGCCGGTGCAGGATATGAATTGAATTCAACGGTGAACCCCAGTAAAAAAAATAATCTCCCCTTTTTCAAACAATACTTTGCAGGAGGTCCTAATAGTATGCGGGCATGGAGATTAAGAAAACTCGGGCCCGGTTCAGTGATCAAAGATTTTGCAGAAAACCCCGAACGCTATGGTGATGTGCAACTGGAGTTAAATGCAGAATACAGGTTCAAGCTGGCCAATTTTGCCGGTGTGAGATTGGAAAGTGTATTGTTTACCGATATAGGTAATGTTTGGTTTTTGAAAAAAGAAGCCGGCACCCCGGAAGAAGTATTTAATGTGGGACGCTTATGGCAGGACCTTGGTATTGGAGTAGGTACAGGCCTGCGGGTTGATTTTACTTTCTTTTTGATACGGGTGGATTATGCATTCAAAGCTAAAGATCCAAGCCCCGATCCCACCAATGCTGCCAGCCAGAATAAATGGTTTGATAATTTTAATTTACTCAAAGGGCAAATACAGATTGGTATCAATTATCCGTTCAAGCTCTGATCTTTTTCTTTTATTCTTTTTACTTCTTCTGCAAACGCTTCAATACTCATAGCATCTTCGAGTTTGAATTCACCGATCCGTGTTCGGCATAAGCGGCTCATATAAGCACCGCATTCTAATGCTTCTCCAAAATCATTGGCGAGGCTGCGAATATAAGTGCCGGTAGAACACACCACCCGGAAATGAACAACAGGTAATTCAATCCTGGTGATCTCAAATTCACTGATCGTTACTTTTCTCGGTTCGAGTTTTACATCCATGCCCTGTCTTGCTAATTCATATACCCTTTTGCCGTTTACTTTAATAGCCGAATGTGCCGGGGGCACCTGCATAATTTCGCCAATAAAGTTTTTTGTAGCACATTGAATTTTTTCATTGGAAAGAGAAGTAATCTCTTTGAAATTTACAGGCTCGCTTTCAAGATCGTAGGTGGGTGTAGTAGAACCTAAGGTAAATGTGCCGGCATATTCTTTTTCACGGGCCATGTATTCATTGATGCGTTTGGTAAACTTTCCCGTACAGAGAATCAACAAACCAGTAGCTAATGGATCCAGCGTGCCCGCATGTCCAACTTTTTTGATACGAATAAGATTACGGATCTTACTTACCACACCAAATGATGTCCATTCGATTGGTTTGTTGATCAACAATACCCTTCCTTCTTCAAAACTATTCATGCTGCAAATGTAGGGAATACAAGTTACGGGGCATTGGTTACGGGTTATTGGTTATGTGTCATGCGTAGGTTTCATTTTTCACTGTTCACTTATTTATTGCTCTGCAAATTCTTTCAACTTCTTCATGCTTTAATAAATCCGTAACCCATAACTCCCAACTCATAACTGTTTTACTAAATAGACATCCTGGTTTTTAACTCGAGGTATTTGTTTACTGTATTAACGGTAAGATTTTCCGGCGTAGTTAAAATAGAAGGGATGCCGTTCATGTGTAATTCTTTTACCATTAACCGTTTTTCAAAAGAAAATTTTTCTGCAATGGTTTTAATATAAATGCCCTCGATAGTGGCAGCTTTCTGCTCAACCAGCGATTTTAATTCTGTATTTTCAAAAAAGATGACCAGCAATAAATGATAATGAGCTATTTTTTTCAACGCTGGTAACTCCCGCTGCAATCCTTCCATCGATTCAAAATTGGTGAATAACATCAGCAAGCTCCGGTTGGTAATGCGATTGCGGATGACAGAAAAAAGTTTTTCATAATCAGGTTCAAGGAAACGGGTTTGTTGTTTATACAGCGATTCCAGGATACTATTCATCTGGGTAGGCTTTTTATCAGCCAGCAAAAATGTATCCTGATTCTCTGCAAAAGTGATGAGCCCGGCTCTATCCTGCTTTACTAATGCTACATTGGATAATACCAGCGATGCATTGATGGCATGATCTAATAACGTGAGCCCGTTGAAAGGCATCTTCATCACCCGCCCTTTATTGATAAGACAATAGATCTGCTGACTGCGTTCATCGGTATAATTATTTACCATCAGTCCTTCTTTTCTCGCCGTAGCTTTCCAGTTGATGGTACGGTAATCATCACCTCTTACATATTCTTTTATATGTTCAAACTCCATGCTGTGTCCCAACCGTTGCATACGCTTCACTCCTGCTTCCTGTAGCTTGTTGGCAACGGCCAGCAACTGGTAGCGGCGCATTTGCATATAAGAGGGGTAAACTTTTATTGTTTTTTTAGCCTCAAAAACAAACCGGCGCTTCACTAACTGCAGGGGACCATGAACAAATACATTGATATCATTGAATAAATACTCTCCCCTCTCCAATGGACGAAGCGTATACACGATCTCTTGTTTTTCGCCGACGGCAAGCGTTGCTTTTCTCAACCAGTTTCGCTCCTGGAACTGGTAAGGTATTTCATCAATCACACTTAGTCTTACCGGGAAACCATACTGATTGATCAGTTGCAAACTGATCTTGTTCTCATCACCCATACTAAACCGTTCCGATAAGAATCGTTGCGTTTCCAGCCCATCTTTTTTGCTGTATAATAAAATCGTATCAATTAAAATAGCCATCAGCAATAAAGGAAAAAAGAGCAGGGCTACCTTAAAAACCACCGGGTAAAAATAACTCAATAGAAATAGTACCGCAGCAAAGCCGAGGATGTAGTAGACGAAGCGGTTGAGGTAGAATGATCTTAACAACGGTTATTGAGTTACGGGTTAGGAGTTATGAGTTATGGGACAGTCGTTTCTTATCAGTTCCTATTTTATTTTCACTTTTTTAATTAATTCACCAATCTGCTTACCCAGAATTATTGCTTCTTCGTTTAATTCGTTTGATATCTTTTCAGTAATAAACTTCATCTTTTTTACAAAAAGTATTTTATTTCTTATTTCACCACAAGAACCTTTCGCTATCCGGAGAAAACGATGAAAATCAGGATTATTATTATACTCAAACCCTTCTGCGATATTATCTGAAATAGAAATGGCCGCACTTTTTAATTGATCCTTCAATGAATAATCTTTCTTTATAAATTCATTGTTTTCTGAAAGAATATAAATTTTCATTGCTAGCTCCTGAGCTTTTTTCCAGATAATTAAATCTTCGAAAGATGTGATTTTATTTTCCATAATGATCAGGTTTTACAAAACTGCTTTTGCTCTAACCCTCAACTCATAACTCCTACCCCGTAACCGTATTACCTCGGCACATCCATCGCATGAATAATCTGCCTGATCACTTCGGCTTCCGTTACTCCTTCCATTTCTTTATCGGGAGAAAGAATGATGCGGTGACGCAAAACAGGTATCACCACTTCCCGTATATCGTCGGGGGTTACGAAATCACGACCCTGCATGGCGGCGATCGCTTTAGAAGCATTCATCACAGCTAAAGAAGCACGGGGCGAAGCACCGAGATAAATGGAACGATGATTTCTTGTTTGATGAATAAATTTTGCAATAAACTGCAATAATTTTTCTTCCATAATGATCGTTTTGATCTGCTGCTTCAAATCATTGATCAGTTGACCGCTTAAAACAGGTTTTACCACATCCTGCACCTGTGTATTCGCCATGTTATGAAACTTAGAAAGTATAGCCAGCTCTTCCGACTCGGTGGGATAAGGTACCACGATCTTAAAAAGAAAACGATCCAACTGTGCTTCTGGCAAACGATAGGTTCCTTCCTGTTCCACCGGGTTTTGCGTAGCTAATACCATAAAAGGAGTAGCCATGTGATACGTTTTTCCATCCACAGATGCCTGCCGCTCTTCCATGATCTCCAGCAAAGCTGATTGAGTTTTAGCAGGTGCCCTGTTGATCTCATCCACTAATACAATATTACTAAACACAGGTCCCTTTTTAAATTCAAAGCTTGCTTCCCGCGGATTGAATATCGGTGTACCCAACACATCGGAAGGCATCAGGTCGGGCGTAAATTGAATACGGGAGAATCCCGCATCCACACTACGGGCTACCAATTTTGCCGTTAATGTTTTGGCTACGCCCGGCACTCCTTCTATCAGCACATGACCATCTGCCAGCAAGGCGGCTATGATCAGTTTCACCATTTCATCCTGGCCCACAATGATCTTTTTTATTTCACTGTGTATAGAATGGACTGCCTCATTTAATGCAGAAAGGTCGGTTCGTTGTTGAAATAACTGTTCTTCCATAGAATGGGTTATGCTTTTTTATAAAATGATTCTAATTGTTTATGAAAATCGATCAGCTGACGGTTGCTTACAGCCGACGCATCATCAAGGTATTTGATAAATGAAACGATCTCTCTTATCTCGTATTCTTCACAATTGGTCTTAAACTGAAGTTTTCTTATGAACTCTTCATCAAGATTACCGGTTGATAATTTATATTTATTACGTACATGCTCCAGGAAATAAGCCGCCATTTTACGGGAAAGGTTTTTATGATCCCCTTTATCGTAATAAAGCCGGCCAATTGTTTTTACAAAATCAAGGGATTCATTACGGGTCTTTGCAACAACAGGAATATAACGTTGTTGTCTCCGCATCTCCATTAGCACATATATCAACAAAGCGAGTATAGCAGTGAGCAGCGCATATTTAAGTTCTTTGTATTTGAACAACTCAGTAAGAAATCCGCTTTGCTGCTTACCGCCGCCATACGACTGGTCACTCCTGTTGCTATATTCTTTTTCTAAAAAATATTCATCCCATACTAATTTTTTCACGTCCGGTGAAATGACAGAAAGCACATTCTCGTAATAGGCCATGTTATCTCCCTGCAATAAAAAATAATTACTGAACGTAAGCGGTGCGAGGTGAAAAAATAAATTCCCTTTTCCTGATTTCAAATGGATAAAATTAGATTGTGTCATATCACCAGAGCCCAGCACATCTGCCGTTGTGCTATCCACCTGGTAAAACCAGGCGCTGAATTTTGCTCCCTTATAGGTGAAGCGACGGGTGTCGTGAAAAAAACGGCCAGCGAGGTGAACCGAAAGGCTATCATTTACTTTATTACCTTCTCCATCCTGCAGGGCAGTGGTGTTGATCACACTGATCTTGCTGCGCAATACATCTTCCACTTCCGTAGAAATATTACGGGTGCTTATAAAAACATCATTACCGTTCTCTAAAAACCGGAGAAGGGTTTTCATTTCGAATTCATCGGCATAAAATTTTGGAGAAATGATGATGATGGCCTGGCCGGTTTCGTAGTTAGATAAAGAATCCCAATAACCCGGTTGTTGCTTATTTACCATCACCGATGCTTGTGGAAAAATATACTTAAGATTTTGATGTGCGATATAAGCGCCATACGGCATCTTGTCTTCTTTGCGAAGCGAGATATGCTCATCAATTTTTCTTTCCTTGCTGTTATTGCCCGTAAATAACAGGATAGCCAATGCCAGCATAACAAGAAACAGGATAATATAATAGCCGTATCGTTTCAATTTAAGATCGCTGTTGGGTGTCAAAATTTTCAAAATCTTTTTTGATCGTTCTGTAAGCATCGTCGCTTACATCAAACTTGCCGTACCAGGCGTATTCGTAATTGCGGGTAAGCCGGAAAAAATTGTCGTAATAACCAGTGGTTCTTAACTGCACCAGGTAATCAAAATTGGTTTTATCCTGTTTGTATGCGATAATATTTCTTTCCGAAAGATCTTTCAGCAAACGTAAAAACAGTAAGCGAATGGCAAAGCGATAGTTGCCACTGGCTGCGGCCTTATCAATTTCTTTCTGGTAGTTAATGGCAAAAATATTTTCTGTTCCCACCTCTTCCATTTCTTCCTCAATAACTTTTGTTTTTTGGCGAAACAGCCTTACGTTGCTATTGGCAAGGTACATGATCATAAAAGCAACAAAGCCTGCAATGATAATGATCCAGAGTAAGGTTTGAAACCATGATTGACCTGAGACTCCCTTTTCCTTTCTTGTGTTTGCCGATGAAGGAGGAATAATATTACCCCGCTTCTGGCTCATGGGATTTTGTTCCAGTTGCCGCTGTGTTGTATTTTTAAAAACAGAATCAGCATACCAGAAAGCCGCATCTTTTTTTATAGACGCAAGTGCGGTATCAGGCAGATGCCGGAGCTGCAAAGAATCCATGGCTGCTTCAGGCAGCCATTTTTCAAGGAAATAATATGGACCATGATTGTTAGCAGGTGTTTCAATAGTAGTTTCTCCTTCCTCATCTATAGAAGTAGTATCCATAGCAGGCGGTGGATCATCACCTGATTGAGCCTGTAGTATAAAAGTGAAAAGCAAAAAAAGGGTCAACAGGGAAAATTGTTTTGCCTGCAGCTTGAATTGATATGTTATATGAGAAACCCGCAATCTATACTTCCTCCTCATTTAATTGCAACTTCATTTTTCTGCCCAAACGGATCGGGTAAATTATAAAATACCAGATCACAAATGCAACAGATACTGTAAAGATAACGGTGGTTAGAATGGAAATATCATTATACAGCCGGGTGATGAATCCTTCAAAAAATGCTGCCAGTGCAAATACCGGCATCAACCCGATCATCAATTTTGTTCCGTCTTTCGCTCCTTTTTTAAAAGCATCCATTCTTTTGATAGTACCGGAAAAAAGAAAACTTTTTCCAATTACAATTCCCGCACCTGCTGCAATAACGATGGCTGTAATTTCCAAGGTGCCGTGTACGAAGACAACCAGCCAGAAATCGGCGCCAAGGTTATTAAAGGCAAATAACTGGTCAAATACGCCGACCATGACCGCTGTTTTACAAAGAAAATAGATAGAAGGTATCCCGCAAAAAAGACCCAGCACAAATACGAGCAGGGAGAACCTGATATTATTGATCATGATATGCAGCCAGCTTAATACGGGGTTGCCATATTCGTACACGCCAAAGGGATTGCCATTAGCAATATTCCGCTCCGTCATCCGCACATACTCTTCTCCTAAAACACTTCTGTTAAAACTATAGTCCTGGCGGGAAGCAAAAAAACCAAACACAAAAAACAAAAGAAAAACGATCAGTGAAAATAACATGGTTTTGTAATGCTTGCGGAGTATAAGGGGTAAATCATATTTCCAGAAAGTGATCAACCGGTTGGATTCTTCTTTCCTATTCTTATAAATATCAAGATAGATCCGCGATGCTTCTGCATTGATAAAATGGGTGACTTTGCCGGAAGGATAAAATGTTTTGGCATAGGCAAGGTCTTCCACCAGCTGGGTAAAATCTTTGGCCATCTCATCGGGGTCATCGGAAGGAGCCTGCTGGTTGCGTAACCACCGGTCTTTATTTTTCTTTATGAATAAAGCTTCTCTCACGTTTTTGCTTTGGGTTGTAAAATACTGTTTTTTACAACTGCGTGAATAAGCTTACCAGGAATTAAATATTCAAAAAACAGTAATTTACCGGCTTAATAAAGTGATTACACTTATGGGGGCGATAAAAGTACCTACCAATTTTAATATTGAGCTTGAGTTTGAAATACCGGAGTTTTACCGGCGGCTGCTGGCTTTACTGATTGATGCAGTGATCCTTTATTTTTATTTCCGTATAGCGAATGTGATCTTTATGTCAATTATCAGGAATTCTGATTTTGATATCGATTCTTTGTATAACCTCGGGGCCTGGCAACTTTTATTTCAATTACCTGTTCTTATCTACCACCCGATTATGGAAATAACGATGAACGGACAGAGTGTAGGCAAAAAGCTTATGGGACTTCGGGTAGTGAATGAAAACGGGGGCCGGGCCAGCATCAGCCAATTCATCGTCCGCTGGCTGGTAAGAGATGTATGGTTTCTTTTTTTGTTATTCAGTGTGATGGGATATGGCGGTGAAGATCCGGAAGCTGTATTCCTGCTTGTTATTACGCTCATCTATTTTATTACAGAGATCATCCTTGTAGTTTCTTCTAAAAAATCACAACGCATTGGTGATATACTAGCCCATACAATTCTGATCCGTACCAACCAGCGGAGAGATATAGAAGATACCGTTTTCCAGGAAGTGGCAGATAGTTACGTTCCTTCCTTTCCGGAGATCATGCGGTTAAGTGATAAAGATATCAATGCCATTAAAAGCATTTTAGAAACAGCCCGCAAGAAAGGCGATTTTGATATGGCGGCCAATGCCAGCGAAAAAATAAAATCGCATTTAAAGATCGACACCAGTATGTCGCCTTTTGATTTTTTGGATACGCTGCTGAAAGATTATAATTATTTGTCGACAAAGTAAACATGCCACGAAGGCTCAAAGACACTAAGGATTGATTCTTTCACTTTGTGTCTTTGTGGCAAATAGTAGCTCTATTTAATTTTATTATGATCCCATCGCTCTGCCAATCTGCCCGAGTACATATAAAACGATAAAAACAATGCTCATAATACCTGTATAGCGGAAAACTATTTTAAGGTTCTGAAAACTCGAAGCCAGTAATTCCTGATTGTCTGAAGCTAATGCTGTTTTCATTCTATTAGAAAAGCGTAGCAGGAAGAGGCTTGGAAAAAAGTATAGGGTTGCTACAATAATACATATCACTAATACCATTGGCCCTATTGCTCCCAATCCGGCGCTTTCATCATACATATCATAACGGCCCCGATAACCACCACTTGACAAATCATTAAAGGAGGTAGCGGCAAAAATACCAGCCACTACAATAAGACCACAAATGACAAATCCAACAATGGCTAAAAATCTTCCCCATTTAGCCGTTTCAAACAAATGATTCCTGATAGGATCATCAACGTTTAATCCGAATAAGTTGTTTTGTTCAGGAGCTTGTTCCATAAGTTTAGTTTTGGTTTGTACTAAAAATAGACGGGACAGTTCTTACCAGCAAATAATTTTATCCAGACATAGAAGAAAAATAACAAAGTCGCTACATACACATGATAAAAAACGGACGCAGCGACGTTATGAGAAAACAGATAATTTTCCAAACTCAGTAAGCTCTTGCAAACAGCACCCGTTGTGTAGAAGGATTCCCTGTCAGGATACATTTTCCTTCTTCCAGTTCATTATTCAGCGGAATGCAACGGATGGTAGCTTTTGTTTTTTCTTTAATAGCTTCTTCAGTTGCTACCGTGCCATCCCAATGTGCCGAGATAAAACCACCCTTTCCGTCTAAAAGTTTTTCAAACTCTTCCCAGCTATCCGTTTTAGTAATACTATCCTGCTGAAAAGCTTTCGCTTTATTGAACATGTTTTCCTGTATCTCTTTCAATAACCCATCTACATACAAAGAGACACCATCTGTCGACACCACTCTTTTTTCCTTCGTATCCCTGCGGGCTATTTCGATCTCATTTTTTTCAAGGTCCCTTGCACCTAATGCCAGCCTAACCGGCACTCCTTTCATTTCATATTCAGCAAACTTCCATCCCGGCCTTGCATTATCATTGTCATCGTATTTTACTCTTATGCCCAATGCCTTTAATTCTTTAATGATCTCGTTTGCCTTTGCATCAATTTTGACTTTCTGTTCTTCGCCTTTATAAATAGGAACGATCACCACCTGGAGGGGTGCGATCCGTGGTGGCAATATCAATCCCTGGTCGTCACTATGCACCATTACCAATGCACCGATCAACCTTGTGGTTACTCCCCAGCTGGTGGCCCATACATAATCCAATTGATTTTCTTTATTTGAAAATTTTACGTCAAATGCTTTGGCGAAATTCTGACCAAGAAAATGTGAGGTACCCGCCTGCAACGCTTTGCCATCCTGCATCATCGCTTCTATGCAATAGGTATCCACTGCACCGGCAAATCTTTCGCTGGCTGTTTTTACTCCCCTGATTACCGGCACTCCCATCCAATTCTCTACAAAGTCAGCATACACATGCAGCATTTTTTCGGCTTCTTCCACTGCTTCCTGTTGTGTAGCATGTGCGGTATGCCCTTCCTGCCATAAAAATTCGGTGGTACGTAAAAACAATCTTGTCCTCATTTCCCAGCGTACTATATTGGCCCATTGATTAATCAATAAAGGAAGGTCACGATAAGATTGTATCCAGTCTTTATACGTACTCCAGATGATCGTTTCGCTGGTAGGACGAATGATGAGTTCTTCTTCCAGTTTTGCATCGGGGTCAACAATAACACCCTTGCCATTGGGGTCATTTTTTAACCGGTAATGTGTTACCACTGCGCATTCTTTGGCAAATCCCTCTACGTGTGCGGCTTCCTTACTTAAAAAACTCTTGGGAATCAATAATGGGAAATAAGCATTTACATGCCCGGTATCCTTGAACATTTTATCCAGGGTATCTCTCATATTTTCCCAAAGGGCAAAACCATATGGTTTGATCACCATACAACCTTTTACGGCCGAATAATCAGCCAGGTCTCCTTTCAAAATAAGGTCATTGTACCATTGCGAATAATCTGTTGCCCTTGATGTGATCTCTTTACTCATGTTGCTTGTTTCTTGTTGCTAGTTTCTTGTTGTTGGTTGTTTTACTTAGTATGAAAACGAATGGCCATACCAAGAGCAACCAGCACCAATTTTGGTTTTAAATTAACAGCGGCCCTGATAATAATATAAACCAGTGGCCGAATCTTTGTTGCATAAACTGTTGTGCCATTTCCAAAGTCGCACAAAAGTAGTAACTTCAATTCTAAACGCTTAAACCATTTGCCATGAAACCACAACTTTTACTCCTGGCATTCATCACCACAGTTGTTTTCACCAATTGCACTACCGCTTACAAAACTGGTCAAACGCCTGACGATGTGTATTTTTCACCGGCGCAACCACAGGATGAGTACGTTCGTGTGGAAAGAAAAGAGAACCGGCGCTATGAGGGCACAGATGAATATTATGATGATCGCTACCTGCGCATGAAAGTGCAGAACCGCAATCGCTGGAATGACCTGGATGATTGGTATTATTATGGCAACCGTTACAACTATAGTTACTACAACTATAACTACTGGAATAACCCCTGGACACCTTATACTTACTGGAACTGCACTTATAATCCCTATTACCAGGGTACAGTGATCATTTCACCCAGAAGTTCGGTTTATTCGGCTCCCCGTACATTCAACCTGAACAATTACAATAGCGCTTCTATCGCCAATAATAATTATTCAAATCCGAAAACTGCAGGAGGAACTAACGGGCCAAGGTATAATTATTCTACCAGTCAAAACAGTAGCGGCAATAGCAACAGCACCCGTAGCAATGGTAATACAGGTAGCTTTTTAAGAAATGTTTTCACCGGGAATAATAATAGCAGCAGTAATTCTTCATCTTCCAACACCAATACAAACACGAATTCAAACAATTCTTCTTCCAGTTCCAGCAATAACTCATCCGGCTCATCATCATCCGGAAGTGGCAGTAGCGCACCGGTAAGAAGATTTTAACTTTTTTGAAAAACCCTCCTCTATTTTTAAAGGAGGGTTTTTCAAATAGCTCAGCTACTATCCGTTCTGAACCTATTAATAATTTTATTCAACTTCATATATCATGAAAAATATTTTTTTCATAACAGTGTTTATTGCTGTTGCACAAAACCTGCTGGCACAGGAACCTGCTGATGCATTACGCTACTCCTGGTATACCTCTTCGGGCACAGCCCGCCAGCAAGCTGTAGGCGGCGCTATGGGTTCTTTAGGTGGCGATCTTGGGGCCACGTTTGTAAATCCTGCCGGTCTTGGTTTTTACAGAACAGGAGATTTTGTTTTGACACCGGGATATAATTTTTTAAACAATAAAGCTTCTTATTACGGCCACACTGAAAAAGATAAAAAAAATTATTTTTCCTTTGGCACTAGCGGGTTTGTTTTAGGCACCGGCCAAAACAATGAACAGAAAAAGAATGCGTCAGCATTTGCAATCGCTATCAATCGTACAGCAAATTTTGGAAGTAATTTATTATACCGCGGCCAAACCAATCAAAGCTCCTATTCCCAAAAATTTTTGGAGGAGATTGCCGGTAAAAATGATAAAGATGCCAATAGTGTTGCCCAGAATTATCCTTTCGGAACTACCCTTGCTTTTAACACTTATTGGATCGATACCATAGCAGGAGGATCAGCAAATAATTACCAGTTCCAGACAAGAGCACCCATAGCAACCGGACTAATACAGGAAAACATTGTGAATAGCCGGGGGGGTATTACTGAATTGGCAATAGCCGGTGCCGGCAATATCAATGACAAATATTATTTCGGCGCTACACTGGGCATCCCCTTTTTACACTATGAAAAAGAAGCCAGTTTTTCTGAAGCAGATGCTACTAATAATACTACTAATAAATTTGATTTTGCTACAATCAATGAAAACCTGACAACTTCCGGTACCGGTTTAAACCTGAAAATAGGGATGATCTATAAACCTGTGGAATATCTTCGCCTGGGAATTGCAATTCATACACCCAGTTTTTTCCGGCTCACGGATAAGTATAATGCAATGATCATAACAGATACTGAAGGATACATGGGAAGATTAAATCAAAAATCAAGTGATTTTACCGGCGGACAGGATGCAGAATTCAAATACTGGTATTTTACTCCTTATCGCATTATGGTCAGCGGGTCCTATGTATTACGTGAAGTAGAAGATGTAAGAAAACAGAAAGGATTCCTGACGGCGGATGTTGAATTTATTAATTACAAAGCCTCTTCCTTCACCACTGACCCGGATGGCGACAACAGCCAGTCTACAAAAGATTATTTAAAATCATTGAATAAAGCTATTGATAATGCATATAAAGCAGCTTTCAATTTTAGAGTAGGTGGTGAATTAAAATTCACCACTGTAATGGTTCGCCTCGGTGCTGCTTATTATGGCAATCCTTATAAAAACATTGCCGGTGAAAAAGGCAGCCGCTTTCAGCTTACCGGTGGTTTAGGCTATCGTAATAAAGGCATATTCATTGACCTGGCTTATGTACATACTATGGGTAAAGATGTGCATTACGCCTATCGTTTACAAAACAGTCCTTTTGCCGGAGCATCCGTAAAAAATACCGGCGGCAACGCTGTGCTAACTTTTGGATTTAAGATTTAGTCGTAATCAAACCTAACAACGTAAGGCATCCATGAGGATGCCTTTTTAATTTGAAATACAATTCATAGAAGAATGTATGAATTGTAAAAATCATAGATTTTTCTGGCTGATGATGTCTTTGTAATTGGCCGGGTGATACCACTTCAGTTCTTTATCTCTCCGGAACCAGGTCAGTTGCCGCTTGGCATACTGGCGAGTATGGGTTTTTATATTGTCAATAGCTTTTTCCAGCGAATAAACACCATCAAGATAATCGAACAACTCTGTATAACCCACCGTTTGCAATGCATTAAGGTGGCGATAAGGCAATAAAGATCTTACCTCTTCCAGCAATCCCAATTCCATCATCCTATCCACTCTTGTATGTATATTGCGATGAAGTTCTTCCTTCGGTATGTCTAAACCGATCTTAATGATCTTAAAATCTCTTTTTACTTTCTCTCCTTTTTGAAAAAGCAAAATAGATTCACCTGTGGCTTCCACTACTTCCAGTGCCCGCATCATCCGTTGCGGGTTTTGTATCTCCCCCGCTGCATAAAAAGCAGGATCTTTTTGTTTTACCTGTTCCTGTAACCAGCGTAACCCTTTTTCTTCATATTGCTGTATAATCGTATTCCGTATGGCAGAATCAATAGCTGGTATAGTATCCATCCCTTCACAAAAAGCTTTAATGTATAACCCGGTGCCCCCTGTCATGATCACAACATCATGCACATTAAATAATTCATTTACTTTTTGCAATGCATAGGTCTCAAAACCGGCAGCTGTTATCTCATCATGAATAGACCCAGCTATCGGGTGAGTGCCAATAAAATGATGAGTAACTTCTTCTAATTCCTGAACCGATGGCCGGGCTACACCAATCACCAGTTCTTTATAACATTGACGACTGTCGGCGGAGATGATCTCCGTTTTGAAATGTTTGGCCAGTTGAATGGCCACAGCTGTTTTTCCTACAGCGGTAGGACCGGCAACAATAATAACTGTTTTGGGAGATTGTTTCAAGAAGTATTCTATTCGCTATTCAATACCCGGGTTTCAATGGCTGAATCATTAGCAATAAGTATTGAATATTATTGATAAATATCAGGCTTCCTCTTCATCAGCAGCAGTACCGGCTTCTTCCGTTGTCCCAAGGTCTTCACCATCTTCGCCTTTTTCAGCAAATCCATCTGTACCGGCATTGAGATCATATTTTTCTTCGATATCCGCAAATTTTTCGCCCAGCAACCCCTTGGTGCCATACTGGCTGGGAGCAATGCCTTCAACACGAACAATAGAGGGATAGCTCAATTTGGGATTTTCTTCTTTCGATACATTGATCAATTCTACGAGATAAGTCCAGTTCTTATTAAAATCATAGAGGTAAATAAACCGTTGGTTGGGGTCTCTTATTTCAGAACCGATCGTTGTGTCACTCATCAATAGTGGCGGCACTTTATACTCCTTCTCATATACTTCAAGCGAAATTTCACGACCCCGCTGCCAATGATCATTACTCCGGAAAAATGTAGCCTTATGCTTGGTATCAAATTCATATCCTTTCAGGATCGCTTCATGCAATTCTTTAAAAGATTGTGTGTGCCTGATCGCCACATCACGGTATACACTTTCATCTTCTTCCAGGTATGCTCTGAATCTTAAAATAGCCATGCAACAAATTTAGGAATTCTTTACTTCTAAACCCATCTCTTTGGCCTTCGCCACCATAAAAGTATAGGCTGCTTCATAGGTGTTGGGGATAACTCCATCCAGCATAGCATCCTTTACCGCATCTTTGATGATACCGACCGGTTTTGAAGGAGCTAGTCCAAATGTCTCCATGATCAGTTCGCCACTAATAGGTGGTTGCCAGTTGCGGATATGATCTTTTTCTTCTACTTCCTTACAGCGCTGTCTTACTAATTGAAAGTTTTCGAGGTAGCGTTTTACTTTTTGTTTATTCTTGGATGTAATATCTGCATTGCACAACATCATCAGCGCATCAAAATCATCACCGGCATCAAACAATAAACGACGGATGGCTGAATCGGTAATATTTTCTTTGGTGAGACTGATTGGCCGCAAGTGCAACTCGACCAGTTTTTTTACCAGCCGCATCTTTTCATTCATGGGCAACTTCAGCTTCGTAAATATTTTGGGCACCATTCTCCCTCCCACCGCTTCATGTCCGTGAAAGGTCCAGCCATGACCTTCTTCAAATCTTTTTGTCACCGGCTTTGCAATATCATGCAGGATAGCAGCCCAGCGCAACCAGAGATCGTCCGTATTGACAGCAATATTATCCAGCACCTGCAGGGTATGATAAAAATTATCTTTATGCCCATGCCCATCTTTATACTCGGCCCCTGCCAGTTCAACCATCGGTGGAAAAATGAGTTGCAATAAACCACTCCGGTATAAAAGATCAAACCCGATAGAAGGTTTTGGTGACAATACAATTTTATTCAGTTCGTCGGTAATCCTCTCCTGCGAAATGATACGGATGCGTTCTGCCATATCTTTAATTCCCAGCCATGTTTTCTCTTCGATTACGAAACCGAGTTGCGCAGCAAACCTAATGGCCCGCATCATGCGCAACGGATCATCACTAAACGTTTGAGCCGGTGCCAGAGGTGTACGGATGATCTTATTTTCAAGATCAGTTATACCATTGAATGGATCAATTAGTTTACCATGATCTTTTTGATTCAAACTGATAGCAAGCGCATTGATCGTAAAATCGCGGCGGTTTTGGTCGTCGATCACTGTTCCCGGCTCTACTTCCGGCTTGCGTGATTCGCTGCGGTAACTTTCTTTACGGGCGCCTACGAATTCTATATCAAACCCATCTGTAGTTTTAATATGTGCTGTCCCAAATGTTTTAAAATAATTGACAGGTGGAATGGGATGGAATTGCTTAGCGACTTCCGTTGCAAGCGCAATCGCATCGCCCACACAAACAATATCGGCATCGCTGGTGGCCCTCCCTAAAAGTTTATCTCTTACAAAACCGCCCACGAGGTATGTTTCCACACCTGATGCTTCCGCAGCTGTAGCTACTTTCTTTAAAATGAGTAATTCTCTTTCTGTGCAATTGATTTCCATAAACGCGGCAAAGATAAAGATGGAACACGGATGACGTAGATGAAACTGATTAACGCAGATTTCAAAATTTACAACCCTCAGGCTTTCCCTTCCCCTCCACCGGAGGGGCTAAAGTGTTTTATCAAAAAAAATCTCCGAAAGGGGTGGGTTTAAATTTTTTATTGAAACCGAATAACACGTATGGTACGGATGTGAAGAGAACTTCATAAGACATTGAAACGAATCTGTGCTAATCTGCTTAACCCGTGTCATCTGCGTTCTACGGTCGTATCACTTCCACCTCCCCATTCTTCCATTTAATGACAGAAGATGGTTCAGCAATGCTGCTATCATCCTGGCGATAACGGACAACATAATCAACGGCATTTTTTATTTCATCACTAATAGCTGAAAATTTTTGTGGAGTGGGTTCACCCGAAATATTAGCTGACGTAGAAACAACCGGTTTACGAAAACGTTTGATCAAATGCCTGCAGAAAGCATCCCTGCATATCCGTATACCAATACTGCCATCTTTAGCAACAAGGTTAGCAGCAAAGCCAATAGCGTCTTCATAAATAACAGTGGTTGGCTTTTGGGTTTGTTGTAAATAATTAAACACCTGTGGATCTGCCGCCGCAACATACTGCAACACCTCTTTTTCGTCAGCCATCAAAACGATCAATGCTTTTTCATCTGGCCTTTTTTTTAATGCATAGATTTTTTCCACAGCATTTGCATTGGTAGCATCGCAACCTATTCCCCAAACCGTGTCAGTTGGATACAGGATCAGGCCGCCTCTCTTCAATACTTCAAGGCAATTCATTATATCCTCTTCAAAATTGATTCGCATGATCTGTTCAATAATTAAGTCAGTAAGCTTTTATAAACCTTCATCACTCCGTCCGCACATTTTTGTTGGGAAAATTTTTGTGCATGCTGCCATCCTTTCTCTCTCATCGTCTCGGCAACATCCTTATCTGTATAAATTTTTTTCATAGCGGTGGCGATCTCCTGCGCATTGTTGGGGTTTACATAATAAGCTCCCTCTCCACCAGCCTCGGGCAGGCAAGATACATTGGAAGTGATGACCGGCAACCTGCTCCACAACGCTTCCAGCACCGGGATACCAAAGCCTTCGAAAAAAGAAGGATAGATCATGGCAATGGCTGATTGATAAATAGCCGGGAAATCCTGTGCTGAATAAAAGGAAATAGATGATGCCGCTGCCGGAGTATCGGAAAGAAAAATTATTTTTTTATCCAACCTGTTCTGTCGTATATAATCTTTTACCTGCTGTTTATATTTTCCGCCATTGCCAATTATTACAAGGGGAATATCCAGTTCGTTGCGCAGCAGGAAAACAGCTTTGCAGATATTTAATAAATTTTTCCGTTCAATGATCGAACCTACATACAAAAAGAATTGCTCCGGCAATTCATATTGTTGTTTTATTGTTTCCTTTTCTTCTTCGGACACCGGCACGCCAAATGCCGGGTTACAGCTCTGGTAGCATACAGTGATCCTTTCTTCCTGTATTTTATAATAGTCAATGATGTCTTTCTTTGTCTGTTCGCTGATCGCAATTATTTTATCCGCTTTATCGCAGGCGTAACGGAATTTTTTGTCGTAGATCTTAACATCGATGGCCTTGTATTGTTCCGGGTACCGTTCATGAATAAGATCGTGGATCGTGACCACGGATTTAATTCCTGTTTCAGCAATACCAACCGGGATCTCATGACTGAGTCCATGATACAAACCGATTTTCAACCGCTGCAGGTCTTTTTTAACCCAGCTGCTACGCCAGGCCGGGCTGAATAGTTTATTGACAATACCTTCCGGCAATATTTCATGAATATTATTTCCCTTCACTTCAAACGAGCCGGGTCTAGGGTTGAATAAATAATATTGGTGATAGGGATGATAGATTGACAAGGAGTGGATCAGTGTCCTGCTGTAATGACCCAGCCCAGTACCGTTATGAAAAGCTCTTTTTGCATCGAAACCAATGTTCATAGAGTGCAAATGTACTGATGTGTAAGGATAGGTAAATACAGGAACACGGATGACGCAGATGAAACTGATTAGCGCGGATTATTTTATGCTGCAAAACTTCAACCTCTCAGGATTTTCTATCCCCTCCTTGGAGGGGCAAAGAGTTTTGTCATAAAGAAATCTGCGAAGGGGTGGGTTTATGTCTTTATGGAACAAGAATGACACAGATGAGCTGATCAACACAAATTATTTTATGCTGCAAAAACTTCAACCTCTCAGGGTTTTCTATCCCCTCCCTGGAGGGGCAAAGAGTTTTGTCATAAAGAAATTTACGAAAGGGGTGGGTTTATATTTTTGACACAGATACTATAGATGAAACACGGATGACTTAGACAGCTATTTAATCATCCGTCCAAATCCCTCCTGCCCATGTTATCCATGTTATACGTGTTCAACAGTACATTCGCTTATTGTTGAGCAATGAACAGAACGATGAAAGGATTGCGACGCAACAGGCGATGCCATGAAATACTGAAGCTGGTATCATAATTATAAATACTTTCGCAGCAAATTTTACTCTCAATGAAAGAACTGGTACTCGAAGCATGGAGCAATCGTGAATTATTAAAAGAAACAAAATACAGCGCTGCTGTAAGAAATGTGATCGAAGAAGTGGACAAAGGCAGGTTGAGAGTAGCTTCTCCTTCGGACAGCGGATGGATCGTGAATGAATGGGTGAAGCAGGCGATCCTGCTCTATTTTGGTATACAGCAAATGCAGACATGGGATTTGGCGCCGTTTGAATTCTATGATAAGATGCTGCTGAAAAAAAATTATAAAGAACTTGGTGTTCGTGCAGTACCGCATGCCGTAGCGAGATATGGCGCTTACCTGGCAAAGAATGTAGTGCTCATGCCTTCGTATGTGAACATTGGCGCCTATGTTGATGAAGGTACAATGGTGGATACATGGGCTACGGTAGGCAGTTGTGCACAGATCGGCAAAGGTGTACACCTAAGCGGTGGAGTAGGCATTGGTGGTGTGCTCGAACCTTTGCAGGCCAGCCCCGTGATCATTGAAGATGGTTGTTTTATCGGCAGCCGCTGTATCGTGGTGGAAGGTGTGATCGTAGAAAAAGAAGCCGTGCTTGGTGCTAATGTAGTATTGACTCAATCCACGAAGATCATTGATGTAAGTGGCGGTGAACCCATAGAAATGAAAGGAAGAGTGCCGGCAGGAAGTGTGGTGATACCCGGATCCTATACCAAAAAATTCCCCGCGGGTGAATATGGCGTGGGCTGTGCTCTTATTATTGGCAAGCGCAAACCAAGTACAGATTTGAAAACAAGTTTGAATGATGCGTTGCGGGATTTTAATGTGAGTGTGTAAGAAAGAGTTGAGAATTATGAGGCAGGAATCGAGGAGGTTTGGATCGTTAATGATAAGTGAAGAGTTGAAAGAAGAGTGCTAATAAAGTTGATCGTTTGCTTAATAGTAATAAAAAACCATCGGGCTGAAGATCAGTTCCGGTGATTTTTTTATTTATATACTATCGGCAATCAGATGCGAATGCAAGAACGATAGCTGGACTGGCCGCAACTTCTTTTTTGTTGCGGTTGACTTTTTTGTGTTGACTTGTTTTTTGTGTTGCTGGCTTTTGAACTGGACAAGGTAAGCGGAACACCTACATTCAAACTCCACGCTGAAGTGCGGGATGCAAAATTCGTTTCTAATGATTTACCGCCTGAACTAGTGGTAAGCGTTTTATCATTAAGGTTTCCAATGCCTTTCAAGTATTGAATGTTTACCACGAATAGTTTGTTGTTGCCTTTGGCAAATTCAAAACCCATACCCGTTATTAGTGCTGTACTCCCGTTGCCGGCATGATAGGCATAACTGGTCTGCGTGCCTTCCAGTTTATCTGTAAAATCAGCCTTGGGCGAATGGATAGCAGATAAACCTACTTGTGGCTGAAACCGAAGATTCATCGGGGATGTCTTTGTTTGTTTTGACTTCGAAGAGGAACAATGCTGCCGGGCTTTGTCTGCGCAAGAGGAACGGTAGCTATAACTGCCGCAACTTTGTCGGGTATTGCTCTCTCCTTTTTTAGAGTAGCTGCTACTCTTTGTTGAAGCAGATTTTGTTGCAGCGGTCTTTTTGAAAAACTCAGGTTTACTGGTAAACTGGTAACCCAGTTCTGACCGCAATTGTGCAGTAGATCGGGAAGCAAAAAAAGAAGTGACACTTGCTTCAGGATTTGAAAAATTGAAAGCTACCGTGGTATTGTTGGTGGAAATGCCGGCAAAAATGCCATGTCCTTTCCTGAATTTATAATCCATCCGCAGGCTGGCCTGTGGTGAAAACTGCGATGATAGTGGCGCAAAGAATTTACCGTCGTTAACACTAACCAGGGTTCTTGAACTTTCAACACCGAGGCGGGGAGTAATGGTAAATTGTGAAGTCGCTGTCTGCGTAATCAATACGAAACAGAGCATAGTAAGGAATGAATGTCTCATAATAGCAGGTTTTAGATTATTCCTAATCTACGACAATCTACGTACTGAGAAAAATTTTATACATGGGTGGTAAAAATGAACCCCACCAACGGAGATTGTTATGTTTGTCCCGGTTCTTGAGGAATGCATCTCAGATCTTTAAAGTACGAGGCATTCCAAAATCCAATACTCCCTACACTTACAAACTCTTTCATTTTACTTTTTATATTCTACCATTTTCATTTTACATTTGCCGCCCGCCCGGGTGGCGAAATTGGTAGACGCACTGTCTTCAGGTGGCAGCATCCGAAAGGTTGTGCTGGTTCGAATCCAGTCTCGGGCACGTTTATAGCCTTGTAAGTCTTGATTTACAAGGCTATTTTATTTCGTGTGTGTCAAAAATGTGTCCTTTTTCTCGCTTTCTACCACATTTTTTGACACTCAAAAGACACACGAAATGACACACGAAAATCGCTGGCACACAACCAGCACCCCACCAGCACAAAGGGGTAAAAAGTGTGTCAAAACAGGGCCTCAAATTGCCCTTTTTGACACACCAAATGACACACGAAATGACACACAAATCTGGCAGCTTTCCAATCGCCGAAATGTCATCATCAGTGAGGACTATGAAAGTTTTCAAAAAGATTCTTTTTCGCACTTCTTAACTGTTCTTTCCACAGACCAAATCAAACCCTGGACACAGGTTACAAGGTTGGCAGAACCTGATTGCAAGGCATGCTCATTGTCATTCAATTTCCTCACCCTAAAAACTGCTACCCTATGAACATCTTAAAACGACTAAATAAAAAAGGTGATAAGATCACTTTTTATTACGACTTCGGAGGACGTGGTGCGGGTCAACGTCCATCTACCGGAATTTTTATTTATAAAAAACCGAAAGATCAAATCCAAAGAAATCATAACAAAGAAGCACTTGCCCTTATTGAAACAAAAAAGAGCCAGGTGATCATCGAACAACAAGCTATAGGTAGCGCATTCATACCTTCTCATAAGTTCAAAACAAACTTCATTGAATATTATGAAGAGTACGTTAAGATAAATAAACGAAAGGGCAACCGACATTTATCAAATAGCTTTAAACATTTTAAACTCTTTATCAAAAGTGACTTTATAGCGCCAATAGACATTAATGAGAATTTTTGCAAGCGTTTTCGACAATATCTTCTGGACAGGTTTACCGGCGAAACGCCAGGAGGCTATTATGCACGATTTAAATGGGTGGTGAAAGCTGCAACATGCGATGGCTATTTTCTAAAAAACCCTACTGAAAACGTTTTCGCCAAGTCTAATCCATCATCGAAGCTCAAAGAGAACCTTGAAGTAAATGAGTATTTGATGTTGCTCAATACTCCTTGCATTAATGAGGAAGTTAGAGCTGCGTTTATCTTTTCTTGTTATACAGGTCTTCGTTGGGTTGATGTGAAAAAACTGGAATGGAAAGATATTAAGGATGGTATCCTTACAACAAGAATTATACAGACAAAAACGGGACGACCAGTGACGTTAACGCTTCATGAGATTGCAAAATCTATTTTGCAGAAGCAAAAAGCAAAAGCTGAAGTTACCAAGAAAGAGGAGCAGTTAGTATTCCGACTTCCAACAGCAAATGGGGCTAATAAGATATTAAGGGAATGGCTTAAAGTAGCAGGCATAGACAAGCACGTTACCTGGTCTTGCGCCCGTCTCAGCTTTTCTATCTTATTGCAGGATAGAAATGTGGATGATGCTACTATCGCTTATCTAATGGGGCATACGACTACCGAACAAGTAAGAAAAACATACAAAAGGCATAGACCAAAAAATCAAATTGCAACAATTAGTCATTTGCCAATGCCGCAGAAACTATTCAACCCTTAGTTTCCATTGCAGATGCAAAATTGTTCAGTCCGTCGCAAGCGGCATTGATACCTGTATAGATCGACGTAACCGCTCCGATAGCCCCGCTGACGGTTCCAATCCCTAATGTTGGTAAAGCAGATATTATTCCGGAAAATATGCCTAGAGCAGCATTTGCAGTTGCTAAACCGCCGCCGATAACGATCTTACCTATAGCAGCAATTTTTTTAATTTTCTTGGGTTTGTCCGAAGGAGGTTTATTTTTTTCTGTAATCTTAGATTTTTCGCTCATCATTACATTCACAATCTTTTCCTCAGTGATCTCTTTTATGTAGGTTTTCCCCAATTGAGACTCAACAATTAGATTTGATTCCATTGTTTTGTGAATCATTGATTCTAATAAAAATCTATCTTCCCGACTAGATTGAAGTAAGCTGTCGAATCTGGGAAATCCTCCCAGGGATATAAGTTTTTTTATTTGTTCACTGTGAGTTATTAATACAACCTCAATCCAAGATTTTTCAATTTCCTCTAATAATTCTACATATAACCTTCTTACCCGCAAGGCAATTGTAATTGGTGACGATATTCCCCGTTCATTTGAATGATTTTGTAACTCCAAATTATCATAATTGCCTCTAAATTGATTCTCCAATAATTTAAAATCAGAATTGAGTCGATATATCCGGTTGTAATCAATTTTATCGAAGGTTTTTTCTATCTTATTCTCCAGAGATTTATCAATATCGATTTTATGAAAGTTATCCCTATGCTCATAAGGGAAAATCTCAGGAAAATTGGCGACATCTTCGTATGCATATGAAATCGAATCGTAGGAGCCTCTCGCAATGAAGCGGATATCCTTTGCTTTTTTATCTAAAGCAATATATACTCCAAAACCTGTATCGGCATAAAGCCAGCCCGTTGCAACCACTGAGTTTCCTTTTGTAACTACGACTTGTGAACCTTTGGTTGACATACCCAATTTTTGATTAAGGTAAGGCAAAAACATATTATAAGAAAAATTTAAATTGGTACGAAAATGCCGATAGGCAAGTCGATCTCAGATCATTTTGTTGGTTTATTAGAAATGATTAATGATTTTCCAGCAAGCATTTTATCGATATCTTCTCTTTTATAATAACCCACACTATTTTTATATACAGCAGATTCTTCACATTTCTTAGCAAATTGAGTTCGTCCCAAATTGCAATAAATCAAAGCTTCTTCTGGCTTTAAGAAAGGTTTAAAACAGAGAGCAATTGCTCTCATTGCAATTAACTCATCACGTTTTATCATAGGATTGATTTTAAAGTTTGTAGATGTAAACGTATACATGATAAGATGGGCTGATCAGAAAAATTTATCGCTGTCAACTTTCCGGAAGAGTTAAAAAATAGTTTGAAAACTTTAGGGAGGTATTGGGGAGAGGTTCTGGATGGGTTGCAATTAATAGGGGATATTACTCAGTTATAGCCCAAAACAACTCACTTATAAAAATGGCCTCAGAATTCTTGGTTGTAATTTTTTCAATTGCTATTTTCATTATGGTAGATGACTTAAAAATGCCTGTTGCCAGACTTTTAGAAAGTAATATCCGAATACAATATCTTTTGAAATATTTCCTAATAGGAGGACATATTTTGTTTAAAGTTTAAATAAGAGTAATTACTTATTTTAGAATACTGTGGATAAATTATTCGGGACTAACCATCTTGTGTAAGTCAAAAAAAGAATTAGCATTGTTATGGAATAAGTGATTTTGACAATTTGATACAGAGACAATTTTTTTCAACTCATAAGGCGTTTTAAAGCAGGAACAAATTTTGCACAGGACTAGACTATACACTTCTTAATACGTCCCCTTCCAAACTCCGCCCCCCCATTCTTATTTTATTTAGTTTTTATTTAATAACCAGCTGCATATGCAAAATTATTGCTGCAGGCTTACCATTCTCATGGGCTTTCTATGCTTTCACCATGCAGTCTTAGCACAGTACGGCAGCGACACGATTATTCAAACTATTTCTCCACAGTATTGCAAAGAGGTTTCTTTCAAAGCAAAGGGTATACAGGAAAAGTTGGATAAAAAATCAGAGAGGGCTTTGCGGCAACTACAAAAGCGAGAGGCAATGATGAAAAAGAAATTGATGAAGCTTGACTCATTGACTGGCAGCAAAATATTTAGTGATGCTGATAGGCAATATAGAGAGCTGGAGCAAAGAATGCAAAAGGTTTCAACTGGACAGTATATCGCTAAAATTGATACGTTAGTTACTTCACTTAAATTCCTGGAACAGAACCCACAATTATTATCCCAGGTTAAAGAAGTAAAAGAAAAAGTGAAAGATGCCCTGGATAAAGTGAATGGCTTGAAAGATCAATTTCAGAAAGCAGAAGAAATCAAAAAATTTTTAAACGAACGAAAAAGATATCTGAATGAACAACTGAGCAAATTCGGATTTGCAAAGGAACTAAAGAAAATTAATAAAGAAGCCTACTATTATGCGCAGCAGGTCAATGAATATAAAGAAATACTGAAAGACTCCAGGAAAACGGAACGTAAAGCAATAGAATTACTCAGCAAAACAAAACTGTTCAAAGACTTTATGCGGAAGAATAGTCAGCTGGCTTCGTTGTTCCGATTACCGGGTGATCTCAATGATCCTTCAGCACAAGCCAGTTTAGCAGGGTTGCAAACAAGAGTACAGGTGAATAACCTGATCCAGCAGCAAATTGCAGCAGGTGGTCCTGGTGCACAACAACAATTTAGCCAAAACCTGCAGGCCGCCCAATCACAACTCAATGAACTAAAAAATAAGATCAATCAATTTGGTGGTGGTAGCAGTGATGCAGCAATGCCAGATTTTAAACCCAACAATCAAAAGACGAAATCTTTTCTCCGGCGATTAGAATATGGGACCAATATTCAAACACAAAAGGCGACTTATTTTTTTCCGGTGACCAGTGATATCGGATTATCGGTTGGCTACAAGCTTACTGATAAATCAATCATTGGTATTGGCGCCAGTTATAAAATGGGATGGGGTAAGGGATGGAATGATATGCGTATATCTCACCAGGGAGTGGGATTGAGAACGTATGCGGATGTAAAACTGAAAGGTTCGTTTTGGCTTAGTGGCGGCTATGAACAGAATTATAAATCTTCATTCAGTGAGCTTGTTCAATTGCAAAATCAATCTTCATGGCAACAAAGCGGGTTAGTAGGATTCAGTAAGGTGATATCACTGAAGACAACGTTTTTTAAGAAAACAAAAGTGCAGTTGTTGTGGGATTTTTTGAGTTACCAGCAGATGCCGAGAACGCAGCCAGTTATATTCAGAATTAATTATCAAATTAAATAAATCGTTTTTTAAGCAACAACATATAATTATCAATTACAGGTATGAAAAAATTTGTCACATTCTTATTTTTATTAACTGCGTCGGTAGTATATTCTCAACCTGGGGGATCGGAACCAAATCTTAGTGACGTTAATAAGCCTGTTGATATACTTCCGCCATCTCCAAACGCAGCCTCTCTGGGACAATATGGAGGAATTAATTTTGGCCTCGCTTCAGGAACAATGTCTTATTCGGTTCCGGTATATAAACTTAATTCTTCTCAAATTGAAGTACCCATCTCCATTGCTTATAATAGTAACGGCTTAAAGGTGGATGCTATAGCATCCAGAGCGGGAACAGGTTGGGATTTGGAGGCGGGTGGAGTGATAACACGAAGTGTATTAGGCAATGCTGATGAAGAAGCCCAACGTGTATTACCACCTGTAACCTATCCTCAAAGAAACAGGGCCCTTATTAACTTTATGCAAAGTTTAAGTACGGTTGGGGATTCACCTTCCTATGATGGGCAACCAGATATTTTTTCCTTCAATTTTTCAGGATATAATGGGAGATTCATATTGGATAATAACCTGAATCCGGTATTACTAACTCCTTCTCCCATAAAGATTGAAAAAAACTTTCTTTCTGAGCAATGGAATTTTAAAATCACAACACCAGATGGGGTTCAATATTTTTTTGGAGGGATCAATGCAACAGAAAAAAGCAAGACCTTTTCTACAGGAACTAATTGCGGGAAAAGTTATGATGCATTTAAGGTAACTGCCTGGTACCTGATCACTATTATTCATCCTAATAATGATCAAATAAATTTTTTATACGCACAGATCGGGTATAACTATAAGGCATCTATTAGTGAAACGAAATTTAAAAAGCTTACCAACTTTACCAGTTGTCCCACAGGAACAGGAACCTGTCCCGATCTTAGCAATTCAAGTTGCTATTCCTATTACCAGGTAACTACTCCTTTATTAACAGAGATCAATGCAGTAAATGGAGGGAAGTTGACTTTTACTTATACGGGACGTAATGACGTTGGAGATAAGCTGATCAAAAAAATAGAAGCCTATCAACCGGGACAAATAACTCCCTTTCGCATTTTTGAGATGAATTACCAGGAAGTCTATTCATTATTAGGCAGTAATTCGTATACTTCCGCAGATCTAAGTTTAGCGTGGCGACCATTTCTTACAGAGTATATCGAGAAATCGACCGACGGCACACTGATAAAGAAGTTTACTTTTGAGTATAATGATAAAGAATACGTGCCCACACGTCTTTCTTTTGCCCAGGACCATTATGGTTATTATAATGGTGCAACCGGTAACACTACTTTTTTACCCACTCCATCTACTCTCGAATGGCAAGCCTATTTCCCGACAGCAACGGCTAACAGAGAAACGAATGGCGTCTTTGCGGCGAAAGGCTTATTATCTGTTGTTACTTACCCTACAGGCGGTCGTGATGAAATTTTATACGAGCCCAACTCTGTTTACACTACGATCCAGGTATTACCTCCTTTGACATCAATAGATGCTCAAGCGCAAAGCCTTGAAATTTTTGATGAGCCGGGTGATGAGGGGTATTCTTCAACTGGAGTGGTTAGTTTTCAGCAGGAAGGACATATTTACGGTAGTTGCGATTTCTATGGTTCAACCTCCGAAGCAGACCCTATACATAATAAAGGCTGGATATACCTGATAGATATCACTACTAATACAACGGTTTTTACACGGACAGTTAGACCAGGCGATGTGGTAGATTTTATATATGAGAGTTTAAACGCTAATCACACTTACCAGGTTAAAGCTAAAGCATCAGGCGTGAAGGTAAGAGTTTCGGGATCTCTTCAGTACAGGGCGGGACAAATTACCACCCAGCAAGTGAATAAAGAAACGGGGGGAGTAAGAGTAAGTAAGATAACAACGATTAATGGTTCAGATGGTGTATCCAGTATTAAGCGATACAGGTATCATGCACTGTCAACTCCTTCTATTTCATCAGGCGGGCCAACTTATAGCCCGTTATACGAAAACTATGTAAACACAAAAGTAAAATGTGATCCTGTTAATTCCGAATCTGGCGGAACCCTTGTGACATGTGAGTTCAATGAATGCAGCTCTGCTTCTATGTCTTCTAATAGCCTGCACAATATTTTTATCTATGGCGGGGCTTCTGTCTATTATTCAAGTGTTCTTGAAAGTTATGGAGAGAATTATGAAAATGGTGGCATTGAGCACAAATATTTTGTTGTTCCGGATGTTCAGGGAAATAATGTGACAGGGACATACATTCAAAATACACCGTTGACAAGTTATAGCTATAAAAATGGTCTTGAGTATTACCAATGCGCTTTTCGCATGCAGAACGGAAACGTAATTCCTGTTAAAAAGACACTCACTACTTATAAAGAAGATACCAGGATTGACCAGCAGTTTAAGAGCTATTTGGCCCGAAAAAATTATAGCGTATACTGCGAAACAGATCCGCCTAGTTTCAATGAAGTTGATGCCTATAGCTTGTACGAATATTCTTTATTGAAAAAATGGATCTATCCCGAGATCGTTCAGTATCAAACCTATTCTCCTGACGGAGTTAATTTTGTTGAAGAGAAATCGGTTACCTCCTACGATAACATTTCCCATGTATTACCATCGCAAATAAAGACTTTTTCGAGCGATGGAACTGAAAAAATAATACGGAATTATTATCCTGAAGATATACTTCTTACCGGTCCGGAAGAAACTGCACGTACTACCCTTATTTCTAAAAATATAGTGTCGCCAATTTTAAAACAAACTGTTGAAAAGAGCGGCGCACCATTGTTAGCTATTCAAAACAATTATAATTTCTTTTCTTCAACCGGACTTGTTTTACCATTCGCTAAATTTTCGCAAAAGGGCAATGGTGTAATGGAAAAAAGAATTGAGTTCCCGTTGTATTCGTCTACGGGTAAATTGCTTGAACAGCGAAAACCGAATGACATAACAACAACATATATATGGGGACATAATTCAAATTATCCTATTGCAGAAATTCAAAATGCCAATGCACCAGAGGTGGCGTATACTTCATTTGAAGAGGAAAGTAAAGGATACTGGACATATTCAGGTTCGCCCATTTTGGATGATAATAGCATTACGGGTAAAAACCAATATAATTTAGGCAACGGAAGTTTAAGCAGATCTGTACCCAACGATAAAGTTTACACGGTATCTTATTGGAGTAAAGGAGGCGGGTATGCTGTAAATGCCAGCCCTTCAAATCAGGTTAAGACAGTTAATGGGTGGACATTATATATACATAACGATGTTTCGCCAATATCCGGGACAATTACAATATCTGGTAATGGTATAATAGATGAGGTTAAGTTATATCCCCATGCTGCAAAAATGGTCTCAATGACCTATGAACCTTATATTGGTATTTCATCGCAAACAGATATAAATAATAATATTATTTATTACAGCTATGACGGATTAGGCAGGTTGACATTAGTAAAAGATGAGAAAAAAAATGTTATCAAAAAAATCTGCTACAACTATGCCGGACAAGTTGAAAACTGCGTGACCTGTACGAACACGAACACTTCTGCAGATTGGCAGAATACCATTACAGCATTGCGATGTCAATTAAATGGATCTAACCAGAATACGGGATACCAGGAGCAGGAGCAAAAGGATATGAATCTCTGCAGCCCGACTTACAACCAGCTACGTTGGGTAACGGCAGGTTATAATACAACAGCTTGCCCTCTTCCTCCACAAAACATATATGCAAAAATTTCCTATACAAACTGGTATTTTGATGCAGGAGGCAGTTATGCGAATGTATGGATAGGATTTTACAGTGATGCGGCATGTACAATTCCCTATTCGGTTTCAAATCTTTCTGTCAATTACAGGAAGATCAAAATTCTTTGTTCCAGCTCCCAGGTTATTACTGATAACACGATAAGTGGCTCAGGTTATTCTATCTCTCTGGGCAACCAGAAAATGGAATCCTATGGCACAGGTACACAATGCTACGAACTCGAATACCATGTGATGCCGGGAACGGGCTACATTGACATATATTAAAATAACAGCTATGAAAAAAGATATTAAGTTATTTGTTTGCACAATTTTCGCACTAGTTACTTGCGCTATTTCGAAAGCACAATCCAATACGGATGCTGACTCTATACAAAGGAGTTTAATGAAAGACTCATTAAATATCAACGATTCCATCATCGTCGAGATATATAATATCCGTAACAATTTCCTAACCCAATCTTTGTCGATCAATGAAGACTCTACCCGGAATGATCAGCAAAAAGAAGTGCTTATCCAGGCATTAGTCCAACAAACTAATGATGCAGTTAAAAGCCGGTTAGGCGAACAGAAGTATGATCAATACCTGGAAATGATACGAAGAAGGGTAATCAGCAGGTCATCATTTAATACGGCAAGACCCCTTGCAAATTAATAGATCAAATCAAAAGATATTTCATGAAAAGATTTTTAATTATACTGTTTGTTTTAGGCCACCTGTCTATTACGTTGTTAAAGGCTCAAAATCTTCCATCCCCTTATGCCGAAACTGCTATTAAAAACTTTATCCGTACCTGGGATGCGACAGCCCCGGAAACTGATCCCAATAATTTAATGACCAGGTCGCTTAAAGATGTTAAGCAGGCCACTCAATATTTTGATGGATTAGGCAGGTCACTGCAAACAGTAATAAAACAAGGTTCATTAGAAACGGGTGGTGCCCCCACAGATATGATAAGTGCTGTGGTGTATGATGAATTTGGAAGGGAGCAATACAAGTATCTTCCTTCTCCAGCAAATAATACAGGAGGCAATACATCAATCAGTGATGGCCTGTTTAAATTAAATCCATTCCAACAGCAGGCAACTTTTATGACTTCGCAGTATGGTCCGCAGGGAGAAACATATTTTTATAGCAAAACAAACTTTGAAGCCTCTCCATTAAATAGAGTAGAGAAGTCAATGGCACCGGGTAATAGCTGGGTGGGTAACAATAAAGGTATAGAAGCTAAATACTGGGTCAACACGGCAACCGATGATGTGAAGATATGGAACGTAACAGATGGGTTCAACAACAGTTTGGGTACCTATGCAGCAGTCGGCTCTTATCTTGCGGGAGAACTGTATAAAAATGTAACGGTAGATGAACATGGCAAGCAGGTGATCGAATTTAAGGATAAGGAAGGAAAAGTAATTCTTAAGAAAGTGCAGCTTACCACAACAGCAGATGACGGAACAGGCAGGGATTATACGGGATGGCTATGCACCTATTATATATACGACGGCCTGAACAATCTAAGATGCGTGATACAACCAGAAGGAGTGAAATATCTCTTTACTAATAACTGGCCTGCATTAAGTACAACTATCCTGGATGAGCAGTGTTTCCGGTATGAGTATGACGAAAGAAACAGGATGATTATAAAAAAAATACCAGGGGCAGGTGAAGTTTTCCTGGTCTATGATCCATGGGACAGGCTGCTTTTAACACAGGATGCCAAGATGCGGACACAGGGGCAATATAATTTTACAAAATATGATGTCTTAAACAGGCCTATTATAACGGGGGTTTATAATTATTGGGGATCTATCCAGGAGGCGAGAGATTTGGCAAAAAATTATGCTCCTTTTCGTTTTGAAGAACCCATTACTTCCGGCGGAAATGGTACAGGCTTTACATCCCGATGCTGGCCAGAAGCAAATATTGAAGTCTTATCTATAACTTATTATGATAGTTACGACTGGTTAGGAAGTCAGGGTAATCCATTTAGTCAAAACCGGTATACAAATGATGATGCTATTTTTTATCCTCCCAATTTTACTGATTATCCTTATCCTCAGCCACTCACCCAAAGTTTTCAGACCGAGGGATCTGTAACCGGAACAAAAACAAAAGTGCTTGGCACCTTACAATATTTATATAGTATTAACTACTATGATGAAAAAGGAAGAGTAATACAAACCCATTCTCACAACACTACAGGTGGGGGAAATATTATGACTACCCAGTATAGCTTTGACGGACATGTATTAGTAACTTATCAGCTAACTGGCAATAATCAAAACAGCCAGGGCGTTGGCGTAAGAAGTCTATACAATTACGATGATTTAGGCAGGGTTTTAAATGTTAAAAAGATAGTTTATACATCATTTGGTGTAAGTACAGGAGAAAAAACAATAGTCCAAAACGAATACGATGCCTTAGGACAATTAAAAAAGAAAAAATTGGCGCCTGAATATAACAACAACGCCGGCTTGGAAACACTAACTTATGATTATAATATCCGGGGCTGGATGCTGGGGATGAACAGAAACTATATTGGGGGAACCGGTACCAATTATTTTGGCTTTGAATTAGGTTATGATAAAACTACTGCAGCAATCGGGTCAACCGCCTATACTAATCTTCAGTACAATGGTAATATAAGCGGGACAATCTGGAAGAGTAAGGGAGATAATGTAGCCAGAAAATATGATTTTGGATATGATAATGTAAACAGGCTGGCTTATGCAGATTATTTTCAAAATACTGCGGGAAGTTCTTGGGACCGCTCTATGGATTTTAGCACCTACGGCACAGATGCAGACAATAACTATAAAATCAAGTATGATGCCAACGGCAATATACTTGGAATGATCAACAGGGGATTTAAAATAGGGAACCCTACAGCTTTTCTTGATGCCTTGCATTACGATTACGAATCCAACAGCAACAAACTTTTAAGAGTGATTGACAATTATAGTGATCCCCAAACCAAACTGGGTGATTTTCATGATGGGTCCAGTGGTTATGGAAATGATTATGCCTACGATGCCAATGGGAATCTTACACTGGACAATAATAAAAATATAAGCGATATTACGTACAACCACCTGAACCTGCCGCAACAGATAACCGTAACCGGCAAGGGTACAATCACGTACACTTATGATGCCACGGGTAATAAACTGAAAAAAGAAGTCAATGAAACAGGACAGCCATTAAAAACAACCTTGTATTTAGGTGGTGCTGTTTATGAAAATGATGTACTGCAATTTATCGGTCACGAAGAAGGGAGAGTACGATTCAAACCTGCAAATGGCACTATTCCAGCAAGTTTTGAATTTGATTATATGTTGAAGGATCATTTGGGGAATGTGCGGATGGTGCTCACAGAAGAGCAACAAACAGAGCCGTACCCTGTAGCAAGTATGGAGACAGCACAAACAACAACAGAAGAAGCGTTATATTCTAATTTAAATACGACAAGAACAGATAAGCCAGCTGGTTATCCAACAGATACCTACACCAATCCGAATGATAAAGTAGCCAAGACTAATGGTAGCGGAAACAAGATTGGTCCGGCCGTTGTGCTGAAGGTGATGGCGGGTGACAAGTTCAATCTACGTGTGAACAGTTGGTATAAAACAAATAATGTATCACCAGATCAGCCCAATAATGCAGTTACAGATATCATCAATGCTCTGAGTGCCGGTATTGCGGGGGTTTCTGGCGGCAAAGCAACAACGGCTGAACTGGTCAATACAAATACATCCAATGGACTGGTTGGTTTTTTCCTGGACCAGCAAAAAATAAACAGCTCCTCGGCAAAACCGAGAGCTTATGTAAGCTGGATTGCTTTTGATGAGCAATTTAAATATGAGTACCAAAGCAGTGGTTATGAACAGGTAGGGAATAATGAAGAATTTGTGACACATTTAAGAAATAATTTGACGATTACCAAGAACGGATATTTGTATATTTATGTGAGCAATGAGACACCGAACATTGACGTGTTCTTTGACAATTTGCAGGTGACGCATATAAGGGGACCAATATTAGAGGAGACACATTATTATCCATTTGGGCTAGTCATGCAAGGGATCTCATCTAAAGCACTTGTCTTTGGTAGCACTCAAAATAAATATAAATACAACGGCAAGGAAGAACAGCGACAAGAGTTTACAGATGGTTCAGGATTGGAATGGTTGGATTACGGAGCAAGGATGTATGATAATCAGATTGGCAGATGGCATACAATAGACCCAATGGCCTCAAAATATCCTGGTATTTCTCCTTACAGTTATGCTGCAAACAATCCAATACTTATAGTTGACCCTAATGGCAAAGAAATTTGGATTTATTATACAGAACAGCTTAAAGACAAAAATGGTGATTTTAAACGAGACCGAAAAGGGAGAATAAAAACAAGAGAAATGATGGTTGAGTATAAGGATGGAAAGCTCTATAATGAAAAAGGAAAGGAATATGCAGGAGATAATAAATTTTTAGCCCAGACTTTAAAATCTCTCAACTATATCCAAAAGGATGGTGCGGATAAAAACATAGAAGATAACACCAACACTGTAAAAGCATTGGTAGACAGTAAAGACAAAGTTTATATTAAGCAAAAGAAAACATACGACCGTCTTGAACGCACATGGGGTTCTAAGTATGAACCTTCTGAGAATACAGTGTATTTTGACTCCGATCATGCCTTGGAGGTAGAAAATGAAAATGGCCAAAAAGTAACTCAGTCCGCGGCAATGGCTATGCTACACGAAATAGCCCATGCATATAGAGACATTTTCCATAAAGCTGCAATTATGAGTAATGATCCCAATGCGACATCAAAATTTTTTGCCGAAGAGCAACATGTAGTTGATCAATACGAATTACCGGCTGCGCTTAAGTTAGGAGAAGGTGCTAGGCGCAAGTATAAAAGTGAGGGCCGATATTATCCTGTCAATGACGTTTTATCAAGAACAGAAAATAAAAACCCATAGTATATGAGAGGATTTATTTTTATTGTGTGTCTTTTTATATGCAGTGTATTAAAAAGCCAGATTGATAGCTCTTTGGCCTATTCTTTTCTAAAAACAAAATATTCCTTATTCAAAGATAAAATTGATATTCCAAAATCATTTTTTAAAGGGTATAAAAAAATAACTAACAAGGATTTCGTAATTGCAAATACCGGAGACACATTTAATCCTACGGACGTTTTATATAGTGGTATCCCAAATAAGAAATTAATGTTTTTGGGACTTGACTCAACAAAAAAAACTGGTTTTATTTTATATCAACAAGGAGGACAAGTAGTCACATCGCATATTCTGTTATTTGATGTTTCTTCAAAAAGAAAACCTAAGCTATTTGGATTATATCTAAATAAAGAGCCAAGAAATTTTGAAGAACTCAAAGTTATTATTAGCAACTTAAGTAAACATGGCTTTTCATAGATTTTTATAACTGCTGTAAATACCCCTTTTCTCAGACAGTATTTTTTAGAAGGTTTTCATTTGTAAATACTTGTATTTTTACTTCTTCTGGCGTTTGATTGTTTAGGCTTACATTTGAGGTCGGTAGTTATAAAACTACTTCCACCGCCTTAGGCCGTTGGCATCCTTGGCCTCAGTTGTCGTTAGTGTTCAATAAATAAAAAAGATGAGCCTGTCAAATTTAACAATACCACGGTCTTGTAGCTATAATTTAAGCTCTGTATTCAGATTTAAATAATTTAGCGAAAAGCTTATGAGCGAGGGCGGGTATAAATGGATGGCCATAGCTTTGAAACACCAAAATCACATATGTTCCAAAGTAGGGAGTTTATTTATATGCCAGGTGCGAGTCCAGAGTCACCACTTGCAATGGCATTGGTTTCATATACTTTTATACCTCGTCCAAAACCTTTAAAAAGATGAAATTTTTTTTAACTTTACATATCCTTCTTTTTGCGTACGGATGCAATAACGCTCGCATTGATAGCAATTGCGAAAAGATTGACACAATTCTAAAAAACTCAATCGCCTCGTATTACGAATATGATTCTCTCGATACTCTGTCAATAGAACCAATAGCAGCGAGATGGAAAAGACTCTCACAGTATTTATGTTCGAAAATCAAGTTTAGTCAGAAATTTTATATTGTTGAAATTGCTGGCAAAGAAGGCTTACTATATGATATACATTCAAAAAAATTTCATCTTTTTAAACGTAATGGCAGCGACATTATATTAAAATTTTGGGGAGGCGAATTGAAAGAAATGCATTCATTCATTTTAAAACTTGCTGAACAGCCCAAAGAATATTTAGATGAGATAAAAAAGAAAACTAAAAATGTCGCCACTTATGATGCTCCTAATGTGAGTATTTTATATGTGGATTTAGAAGAAGAAATACATTCTTATTTTTTTTCGATGGGGTATAGCGATTATCTTTTGGGTACAGGGGATAAATAGTAAGTCTCGGTTCTATGAGTGCCACGTTTTGTGTTATAAGTCAGTACGGCCGGAGCCGGAAATTGGTAAATAAAAAATTTTATTCCGCAGAAAAATAGAACTCGGATTTCTATGACTCCAATAAATAATTTTCAAGAATTATAATAAAAAAGTTAGGCAGCAAATTGTTAATATGGGTTATTTTTTTTGATGAGAACTGCCGAAATTATATTAAACCTTGTATTCCAATTATTTTTTCTCCAACATCTTTTCCAGCAATACGATTCTCTCTCTTTCACTCTTCAGCAATGCTTCATATAATTTCTTATTTTCCTCGACTTGCTCAACATATTTGTCAAGGGGATTAAAGCTCGGGTTGTAATGAACTGTATAGCCAATTGCAGAATTATGATTATCAGTGAAAGTATTGGAGATGATATTTACAGCAGTGTCTTCGTTAAAATTTCTAATAGCTTCTGCAGGAACTTTCAATGCCTTTGCCACTTGTTCCAGCAACCCCGGCTCAATGGTTTCCTTTGCTTCCAGGAGCGATATTTTCTTTTGGTTCCATTCATCGCCCAGGGTTGAGGCCAGCGTATCTTGATTTATACCAAGCATTTCCCGAAAACGCTTTACGTTACGGCCTTCGTGAACAGTTTTTGGATTATTAGTTGTAGAAGTCATGTTACAAATATAAGGTTTCATGAAATTAATACGATGGCTGCAAATAAGGTAATTTCGGTCAGGTAAAATATCCCCTTGCCGAGTATAAAATATGCCTGTAGGGAATAGTATAGAAGAAAAAAACTCCGTTGATTTGGAATTCCGAAATTTCAAACCTCAAATTTTCTTCTTATGCCTCTACAAGACTACTCCCCTGTCGAATTTCATCCTCGGAAACTCACAAAAGAGGAAATCGAAGACCCGTATCAGGTCATTCATGATTTTTTCAGCTATGCCCATCTGCCTGAAATAAGAGAGATGCTCTGGGAATTTTTGAAAACCCAGGTCTCGGGCACATTTCACCAGAAAAATACCCGGGAACGATCTAATCTGCTTTATTTTTATGAAAGAGTGGAAAGCATGATTGAGGCCGTCCATCTTATCCACAAGCAAACTAACCCGGACAAACACTCTAAAGACTGATTTAAAGATTACTCATTGCAACTAACAATTTCCATATCGCAAAATCAGAATAAAGCAAACCTTTTTTATAAAAAGTGGGCAAAAAAAAGCAGCACAAGAACATGCTCTCTCTACGACTCAATTTTGACACCCAGTATTTAAAAGCTAATTGATTACCAAGGATAGTTAGGTTCCGGCCCCAAGCACATCTTTATTTAATAATAGGACGAAGTACATCCGAGACAGTATCTTGTAAGAATGAGTATCAAGTGAGTATGACTTGAGCTAATTAGAATTGATTAGGAAATTCATCTTGATCTAATCACAAGTTAGGGGACTGGAATTGTTTTCAGACGATATTCATTAAACATTCGAGCAACTCCAATCTTCCAGTAAACAAAAACTCACTATCGATCAACTTACTACTTTTAAAGCTTTTGATCGTACATTTTTTTATGTGTGTTTGTAATTTCTAATGAGTTATGCCTAGAGATATCATTTGCCAATTTCTGGAATTGCGCCATACTTCTATTTGTTAAGTGTGAACTAGTTTTAACTTTTAATAATATACCTTCTCTTTTCATTTAAATATTCATAATTTTAGTATCTACACTTTGAAAACACTATTCTGTGTGATCGTGATTTATGTTGTGATTCGTTAGAGTTGTTTATTGCGATTCAAAACGATCGAGACCTTCAGAAGATTTGATCATCGTACTCCATCGGCGTCTTTTAAAATCTTTTTACATCATGACCAATAATTTATTTCGGTTCGTATCTATCAGACCACCAAAAGTTTTTGATGAGGAGTGGATCATTTCTGAGAACAAGGTCCAGGCCCAGGTGGTGGCCGATGTCAGCAAGGCTAAAGCAGCACTGAAAAAAGCGAATAAACAATCTTCTAAACAACAGCTGCTCGCGGAAGTTGGCGCCCAATATCAGCAGTCATTACAATACTACACGAATGACAAGCTTTTTAAAATCATTCGTTCTTTGTGGCCAGGAATTAATGAACTTGTTACACGCCATTACGAAGAACTGAATTATGCAAAGTTCGTATCAGCACTTGCTCAACTAGTAACGTCTTTGACATTTAAACCGAAAGTTTCTTCCGCATTACGCGATCCGCTGGTCAAAAGCTTACTACAGTCCTTATGGCTAAGTTATTATGCTTGCATGATGAATTTTACCTCGCGGCCTTCTGACAGGGAGGAAATAGCACATTGGATAAAACTATTTCATCTTTTTGCACACGCGGATACGGTTGAAGAATTGAAAAAGGCCCTGGCGAAATGGTCAACTATGCGTTTATCTTTTCCCTATGATATTTTCATAGAACCGAATGAGCTGCAAACTGCTGACCAGGCAGAGAAAGACAAGCAGGCGATCGAAAAAAAACGACAAGCTGAACGATCAGTATATTCTTCAAAACTTTCCGAGCTGCAGACACTGGAGCGATTGCTCGAAGACGTCATTGCAAACAAAACAAAAAAATTCAACTCGTTCGTTCACCAGGTCAAAGTAACAGTACCTGCTAAGGGAAAGACTGCTAGCAGTGTGGCTTCGTTTGCGGACCTGAAAGCGGATTACATGTCTGTCGTCCCTTGGAAGATCACCGATAAGGACCTTATTAAAAACAACCAGCTTCAGCAACTCCTTCAAAAATATCGGCTGCTTCCACTTGATGGTAACGCATATTCACTGATCGACACTGTTCGTCGCCTGATCGCTGAAGTGATCGCTGACCTGGATGCATTCGATGAAAAGCAAACTGTCATTACCGCTGGCAATATTTTCCAATCTAAACGCTCATAAATCATGATCCCATTTATCCAACCTGTAGGAGTAGGTGATCTTAAGGTCACCAAGCAAAAACTTGTTCGTTACGAAGCCGGTGAAATTGCACATATCGAAAACATCATGGGTCGTGAAAGCCGTAAACGCAATCACCGGCACCTAAAGAGAGTGACTGAAACTGTTACTAGCACCAATGAACGTAGTGAAGAAAACACAAAAGACATGCAGTCCACCGAGCGCTTTGAAATGGAAAATGAATCGCAACGGACATTAAAATCGGAATCCAGCTTCAATGCAGGCGTTGATATCTCTGCCTCGTATGGCCCGGTGAGCATAAATGCTTCAACAAAATTCGCCATGACCGATGGAAAGGAAGAGGCCGATAAGAACGCAACGAAATATGCCAAAGAGGTTACCAGCAAATCGCTTCAGAAGATCATAGAAAAAAGCACCTTGGAGCGCCAGACAATTACGATGGATGAATATGAGGAAAAGAACCATCACGGTTTTGACAACACGGCCGGTAGTAACCCTGTCGTCGGTGTTTATCGCTGGGTAGACAAGATCTACAGAAATAAAGTTGTTGATTATGGGAAAAGACTGATGTACGAATTCTATATACCGGAACCCGCACTCTTTTATCTGTATGCTTCAAAATCCAACCTGGAAAACAAGGTCCTTCCAAAGAAACCTTCTGAGCCGGTATCACTGACCACGCTGCAACCACTTAGTCCTGCTGATATAAGCAGGTACAGCTACCTGACCTTATTAAAAAAATATAATGCAAAGGATGTGACACCTCCACCGGCTGAGCGACTAGTCGTATCAAAAGCAATTTCGAGAGAGTTCCCTACTGATGATCCGTGGTCATTCAGCAATGAAGAACTCGATATACCCAAGGGGTATGAAGCTTTTTATGGGACCTACATCGGGGCATCCACCTTTACCTCCGCAGCTCCTGCATTTGTGATCCAGGTTGGGATAAACCAGATCACCATGACCTCTCATCCCGGATTGGTGTTTGACTCGGAAGTAGGTAAGATGCCGATATCCGGCGCCGGCTATGGAATTAAAACATTAGCCTTCAATTTTGATATTATCTGTCGCCTCACAACAGCCTTTTATCAGCAATGGCAGATCAAAGTTTATACTGCTATCATGGACGCCTATGCCAAGGAGATGTCTGACTATGAAGAGAAAGTTGCAGCTGCCCAAATTCAACAGGGCGTGCTGATCGGTGGAGGAAATCCATTAAAGAACCGGCAGGTGGAGATGGAAGAACTGAAAAAGTATTGCATCTCCATGTGGACGCTAACGAATTTCAATTTAGCTCCGGCAGTATTCCAGTTCCCGACCCTGCCACCCCCGGCAAGTTTTCCCTTTCTTATCTTTCCGATAGCGATACTTGAATCGTTCGTTATGGAGTTCTTCGAATCATCATTCGAATGGGGCAATATGACCTATGAATTCCTGCCTTATTATTGGGGAAGGCAATCGCAGTGGCTGGACAGTCTTTCTGCGCAGAGCAATGACCCGATCTTTGACAGCTTCCTGAAAGCTGGCGCTGCAAAAGTAAGGGTCCCGGTAAAACCGTCGCATACCGAGAACGTACTATTCTACCAGTTAACGGGCGTAGTACTTAATGGAGGTACAGTCCCTGCGTTCGCATCGGCAGATCCGATCACAACACTTTATAATTCTTATCTCCAGGAACTGATCGATGTGAAAGATATCCCGGACATTGACGCAGATGTAACCATCACAAAGGACGATCCCGATTCGTGGCTCACCAAGATCCCTACGGACCTCGTTTGGCTCCAGAATGATGCGACACTACCTAATTTTGAACCATAAATCGTGATACATGTTCTATAAAAACTTTCTTGAATCTTCTTCCAAGCTTAAAATAGAAGTGGAGAGTAAAGATGGTACTTCGAATGCGTTAAGCCCGTCATTTACTTCGAGCCTGAGTGGGATAGCCAGCCTATTGAGTGGCCAACTAAAAAATCTTCCTTCAGAAAATAAACCGTCCAATTGCGAGATCACTTTTGGTTTGAAAGCATTAGCCTCCGGCGATTTTTGCATTACTATCGAACCTGCAAAGGCCAGTTTCATTGTGACCATGAAATGGGAAAATAGTGTAGTGGAAGAAATAATGCCACCACTCCCCGTATGATCCGCTACAGCCGAAGCGCCATTTGACCAGCGATATAATCAAGTTCCGCGGATGTGAAATCAAGAAAATGTGGCTTTATCTTGTTTAAATACACGCCAAACTCATCGCCAATATCTATTAAAGAAATCCCCTTAGCCGTAATAAGGTGCGGCTTAGCCCTGAGAAGGTCAACCACCTTATTCGGAATGCCTGTGCCATCGGGTGAATAAACAAATGATCTCCTTAATCTTATTATTGTTTCCTTGCCATCTTTACCAATGACCTTTGAACCGGCAGGTATGATCAACTCTGCCCCATCCTCGATCTTGTCTTCAAGCCACGAAAAAACCTGTTCGACGCCGGCCGCCCTGCCGCGATAACCTGACTTCACTTCAAATGTTGCATGGATAAGCAACTTGCCGTCCTTCTCAGTTGCAATGATATTATCGGTAAATAAAACAGCTCTTTTACCCGATACTTTTTTCATGCGGATACCCGTGTATATTTTCGCATTTGGGTGATTCTTTAATGTCTTAAAAAGGACCTCGTGCTGGATCGCACGCGACAATGATTCCGCAATGTTGCCTTTTAAAATCCTGAAATGACCTGCATTGATCTGGCCATTCAAAAAGCTAACTACTCCATCTGCAGTTTTTCTATCTTTTGCTACGTGAAGTAATCTTTCGAAAACCTTTTCACGGTCCTTATCCAATAATTTAATGATCTCTTCAACCCTTTTTTGGTTCAGACCTGGCGGCAACGGAATATCGACAATATTTATCAATCGTTTAATTTTGCCGGCCCAAGCCGTACTTAAGGCTTTCCGGAAATCCTTACCAAACATTGTTTCAAGCATTTTCACCGTTTTTTTGGATGTGGCCTCAATCATCCACTGAATTGGTGAAAGCTCCTTTTTATTGATCTGTTTATATTTTACATATAGTTCCTGGAGTTCCGTATGTGTAAATCCTTTGGCTTTGGGACCAAGAAATTGCTCCACCTGCCAATAACCCGATTCAAATTTGTTGATGATCCCTCTTGTTCTTTTTGTTTCCATGGAGCTTAACCGGATGCCGGTCTCAATGGCAACAGATGAATTTTCAAAACCATGTTTTATGGGTAAGTCGGCAGCCTTCGTCACATTTCGAATAAAGTCAGCATCTTCAGCTGTGAGCCGGGAGCGTTTGAGCGCCTCGATCACTTCCTCCGCTATCACGGCACGATTCCCAAACTTGCCAACCAATTTTTGAGAACCCTTCAGTACAGCTGATGATACGAATGGCAAAAGTGCGCCAATTCCCATCATCACTTTTTCCTCTGTTGTTACTTTACGCCCCCATTTGTCCTTGTCTGTAAAAAGTGCATAGAGGAATTCGCCTATGTCAACGAGATCGCCTAACACCGGGATCATTCCTATATTAAGATCCATTGCTGTGGTCAGCAATGTGAACCGGAGCGATTCTGATGTCAACACTGTTCCCACCCGCCAGCCGGGTTGCGGTACAATGGCATCTCCCTGCTGAGGGATCAAATTGATATCATCCACCTCCCAAATTTCCCAAAAGGGACGAAGGTTTGCTCTTGGATCTTCGTCGAGTCGCCTGTAAATGCGGTTGGCAAGCTCATCTTTATAAAAATCAAAGACCATTTTCGCTGTGACGTCTTTGGTCTTGACAATCCTTATCAGCGGCTTACCAGGTCTGCCGTAAATACCATTCTCGTCGATCTCGTAAGCAAATCTTGCCTTTGTGTCCGTTTGCTCCTTTGAAAATTCGGGAACAATAAGCTCCAGGCATTGGTTATTAAAATAGTGGTAGAATTGTACGCCATCCTCGACTCTCTTTACGACAAAGTAGTTGTCGGGATAACCAAGGTAATTATCGGCTGTCTGAAACCTGATCTCACGGGGCCTGTTCACTTCGAACATATTCAGATAACGACTACTGGAAAAGGAAGATCCCATGGGTGGTATCACATGACAATCCTGAACGCGAATGATCTGCACTGCAGGAATCTCTTCCCATGATGGAAAGTAAGAAACCGGATAACCTTCGAGCGTTATGTTCACCCCCGGACCAGCGATAATACTGATCACCGGGTAGGGCTTCCGTATGTCTTGCGAGTTAATAGAAAAAGAAAACGAGTAGGGGGTTCCGGTAAAACCAGTTTGCCTGTTGATCTCCGTAATATAAATATTTTTTGGATCTTTAGAGACATGACTCTTGTAGCTCAGACAAAGGGCAGGAAGGCCTTTCCATTTGACATAAGAAGCTTTAAATCCTGTGGCGTCAATAGCCATACGCTAAACATTTTCTAATTGGCGATAGTATAATCGAAAAAATCGATCAAAAAGAGATCGCGCATAAACACAGGAAAATCTTCTACATACAAATTTGCTGATGATGATGTTCCCGCCGCATACAATGACAACAACCAACTGAATACATTTTTAGTCATATGGATCTCTTTGCTCTCCAGGAAAAGTTGTTTCGCTACTGCAATCAGCTATATTTCCTGGGTGGATCAGTGGAATCCAAAGGGTAAGTACAACATCGTTCGACTCAAATCGATGAGAATAACTTTATAAAATTATGGGATGTACGTTTAAAATCAAATTCAATTTGTTTATTTATACTGCATTGATCTTTAAGAAATCGTGTTCAAGAAAAATTTTTCTACACCTTTGGTCTTTGAAATTACCACTTACGAAAAAAAGTTTTTTTATTTACTATCATGACACAATTTTGACACAGTTATCTTATAAATGATTAGTAATTAAAAGAAGCGAGTTCCCGTGGTAGGCACGGACCTACATCCCATTACTAATTAAATTAGCGGAACTCTACTAAAGTCATTATCTTTGGTAGAGGTTGGTTAACTGAGATATTCCGAGTGGCAGCGATTTATCTTTGTAATATAGTTCAAGTAAACAATATTTTTAATTCATTATATTTGAAATGAACCTTAAGTCCTTAGCTAACAAGTATGGCAAATCTTCAGCTTATATCGGGTCAATCTTATTAATTGCAAGTTTTATTCTCGAATTCTTAAAGCTCTTACCCGGCTTAATGGCTCTAATTATTCTTATTCTCTCGGCAGTCCTTATTTTTCCGATTCTCCTAGAGCTAAAAATGGTTTCGAAATCCAACAAAAGAATTACTTGTGCTATAATCTTGGTCTTTTATGTGGGACTAGGATATTACTTCATGTATGATAGTCCGAGAGGGAAAACAGGAGCAATCACAACGGTGAACAGCCAGTCAACAACAAATTCGGACATGCCTTCTACAAATACAACCAATACTGAGACAATAACTGAAACTTTATCAAGAAATAATATTCAAGATGTAAATAATAAGAAAAGCAGTATAGAAATTAATGCTCCGATTACGACAAATGATAACAGTCAACTGACAATTGCGAATGAGATTAATTACAATATTCCACGTCAACGACATTTGACTAATAAGGACTCGCAGGATTTAAAAAGTATTGGTTCTATTAATGATAATATCCAAATCCTCTATCCACCAAACAACAATGAAGCATTAATATACGCAGAAGAGATATTTAATAAGTTATTTGATTTGGGTTATAAAAACGTCTCTAAAGGAACAAGTGATAACCTTTCAAAATCCTCTAACAAGCGCTTTAGAATTAAACAAACTAAAGAAGAATCAGAAAATATTATTAATATCATCATTAATGCACAAATATAAATTTGTAACATGAAAACGATTTATACATTTTGTTTGCTTATTCTTTCTTTAATTTCCGCAGCTCAAAATACAGAGAAGTATTTTTATGACTTAAAGAGCAAAACGTTTCGTATCGCAGATAATTCTTTGGATGAGCAGGTGACTATCAACAATTTTTCAATTTGGGCAGTAAATAGAAATCTGAATATAGTTGGATCGAATCCAACTTTAAATCCTGACATTCTTGGCTCAACTGATAGCTTTGCTATGAGTAAATCAGTTGACGCATCGAAATACTCATGGCTTTTAAGCAACGGCATTGGACAAGATGTACTATCGCCTGCATCAACAATACGTTCTTATGTTTCAAATTTTACTGCGGGCGGTGACCATACTTCAGCGACATACAGGAGCTTTATGATAAATCATGCCGGACTCTCCGAAAGCAACTTTTTATACGAGTTCGATTCGTTGCTGAAGAACACCTCATTACAAAAAAGTCAGTTTGCTATTAGTACATCTGCAAATAGCTCATATACTTTTTTCGGAATACCCAATATTGGCGACCACGCTGAATTAATTCAAGATAGTTCACTTATCCTATTTTCATCATTTACAAATATTAGTAAAGCAATCTATACAAATAAGGATGAAATCCAATCGTTTAAATTCAGTGAAAATGTGCTGATGGATGAGCAGGGCAATTCTCTTTCTCTTCGAACAACTAATTTCAGCAATTCAATAACATCTTTGTATAGCGCTGCACCAGGTAATGGCGGCGTTGTAACAGAACGGGGTATTTATCAAACTAACTGGAATGGATCAGATAATGTAAGCTATGCAATTCTGAAAGCAGGCACACCAACCGAGGCAGCTTCATTTACCCTAAACCCATCTGCCAATGTTTCCAACAATAATCAAGAAAGTTATTTTATTATACGGTCTTCAGATAATAATAGTTTCGCTGTAGGAACTATAAGCGGTTCAAATGCTTTAGTTGGCTTCAGAAATCCTGCAGGGACTGTTCTAGCGTTAAAAGCTGATGAAATAGAAACAAGCGGAGTTTTCACCACACAAGGTCTTACTGTATTAAATGGTGATAAAGATCAATTGAAAAAGACACAAGATGCCATTGCGTATTTCGTCTCCAACAATTCAGAAGGAACCAATATTCAGATAATAAATGGAAGTACATCTACAAATGCTTTCACCGGTGTGACCTTCACTCAGGGAAATGTTTCGAACCGTATTGCAACTTATCCAAATAATAATGGACTATCTTATCTAAATGATGCTTTTGCGTTTGAAAGCAATAGCCCATCAGGAATGGTATTTACTGTTAATTCAAATTTAAACGTAGAACCCGGAAGAATTCGCTTCCTTTTTGATTCCAAAGCAGCAGTTACCATAACTGCTACATCACTCTCAGTTGCAAATGCACTTCTTTTACAAGGGATCACTGACGAACAAATGCTTGAACTAAACCCACAGGAAGGTACAATTGTGAATAATACTGATCGAAAAAAATTATTGTATAATGATGGCAATGAGTGGTACGAAATCCTAATGAAACCAATAAAAGTACAGAACAGGTAGTATGGGATTTACGCCATTGTTGGTGTTTAATTAAGTCAATAACAATTAGTTCACTAAGCACCATCAAACGGTTATCAGAGTAACTTTGTTTTGTAATGGCTGATATCATTCGAACTGGACTTAGATCGGTTGTTGGTAATAAAGCTTGAAATCAGAGCCTTCTCTACTTTTGAACACCACCGACGTAAAACAAGGAATGATATTTAATGGCTACTTCGCATTTCGGCATTTCAGAACCTATGTATTTCCATTCTTTTGGAGACGATTGCTTAACTCGCCTTTTTGTTTCAACAAACCAGATTCGACTCAATAAAGAAGCGTAATATTCAGCAATCAATCATCTCGATCTCCAAATACGGATTATCTGTACTTTTACCCATTTAAGCCTATTTCATGAATATTAACAGCCAAGCTAGAAAAGTTTTACAATATTTATATAAGCACCGGGGTGACAATGGCCATATCTATGGAAGTATCTCTTTCAATTTAGGATTGGGATCAGCTGAAAAATCTGAAGAGATCTGCAAGACACTTTATACCGATGGGCTTGCTGAATTTCGTAATGATCGTGCCTTCATTTCTGACTCCGGCATTAAATGGATTGAACACTTTTACGAACAGCAAAATGATCGAATCAGGCAGTTTGTTTATGATGATTATGATTTTGCACTTCTGAGATTCTTATATGAACAGGATGCACCAATTAAGTTTGAAGAATTCCCTGAAATATTCGTAGACGAAGCTCCTAAAAAAACGAGTGGCTATGATTCAATGAATTTCCATCACATGCTTGAGATAGAGTTGAGAAAATACATTGACAATCCAATGAATAAATATCAACTTAATCTTTCAGGTCGTAAATATTTTGAACACCTGGTAAAGACCAAAAATTCTCAATCACCTAAGACACCTCAAACAAACAATATCATTCATATACATCAAATGATCAATTCTGCTATTCAGCAGTCAACAAGTGATTCAACGATCTCAATTAAAAAAGAGCAGCTGGAAGAAGTGCAAAAATTCCTTACATCAATTGATACTAAAGTTGATTTCCTCACAATTGAGAATGCCTTTATCCATAATTTAGGAAATGCCCAGAAGTTAGCAATTCGGTATTTCGATCAAATGATAGCAGAATTGAAGCAACATCAGATAAGCCCTCCTGAAGAGCTAAACATGTATGTTCCTTGGGGTGATAAAATTGAAGATGAGGTAATTAAGATGATCGGATTGAGGAATAGAATGTTAAGCTTCTTTGTTTGTGTTTACGAAAATTCTAATAACAACTCTTTAGTATTTGAATGCTTAAAAAAACTTATGCAGGTGAGCTACGATGAATTTGAATCATTTGAAAGAGACGATTGGGGACTAATGCAAACAGATCATACAAGAATTTTTATTTACTCTATATTTCTTTACTTATCTGCCTATTTGGCGAAGAATGAAATGATCGAAGAATGGTGCGAACTTCTTAATAGCCATTATCAGGTAAAATGTGTTACTCAAAAACTGAGTAGCCATCCAATTACCAGTTTCATAAGTGTTCCTTTTATAGATTTTAATCTTCCAGTTCCAACTATAAATGACCAGAATAGACGGTATAAGAAAGCGGCCTTTGAGTTACAGTATAAAAATTTATATGCTGATTTAATTCACTCGATGCACCAGGATATAAATTTTGTCAGTTTTGATGAAACTGTTGACATTGATATACTCTTATTTTTCATTTCTTTATTTTGGACGGCTCATAAACGGTCGAGAGAGCTTTGGGTGCCAAACACTTCAGTGTTAAGAAAAAATAACACTTCTGAATTGATGCTTAAATCTGCTTCTGTAAGTTTTTTCAAAAGGACAATTAATATTTTTGGCATCAATAGTATCGAAGAGTACAACAAATATTTACCGGAAGTGCTTCAACTTCGTGAAAAATTCACCCGGCTTCCATACACCAACTTGCCGAAAAGCGATCTTGCATTATATTATCATTACATTAATAAACAACCTTAGTTATGGATATTCAGCAACTAAAAAAACAACGATTTCTCTTTCTTCAAAAAGTTTATAAGGAATCAGAGGGTGATACTCACTGTATGGTAGAAATTGAAAAAATTGGGCAGGAATTGGGAATGGATAATTTGACATCAGGAAGAACTGCGCAATATCTTATTGATGAAGGTCTTTTGGAAGCAATGACTGAAGAAGGCGGGATTGTAATTTCTCATGAGGGGGTTCTGGAAGTAGAGGAAGCATTATTAAACCCTGATAAATCAACTCAGCATTTCTTACCCTTAAATATTATTCATGTTCATTCAATGAATAATTCAGTTATTCAGCAAGGAACAACAAATTCAACTCAAAATGTCACGATCACATCAGATAATATCTCTGAATTGAAATCATTTCTTAGCGATTTAAAAACTGCAATTGAAAAAATGCAGCTTTCTGTAGAAATACAAAGCGAAGTGATAGCTGAAATTGCGACTCTGGATGCTCAAGCTAATTCGCCCAAACCAAAACGTTCAATAATTGGAGAAGCTTTAAATTCTCTTAGGTCAGTTTTGGAAGGAGTAGCAGGTAATTTAGCAACACCGTTATTTCAGGTTACTTTACCACATTTGATCAGTACATTCTCTAACTAGTGCATTTATTGTCTTTCCCAGATACGCTTGAAATGGAGGAAACCTATATAAAAACGTTATCTTATGTCTGATAGTTAAAATCCTGAGGGATTGATTCAAATCTGCATTCTTTTCCCTTTCGTGTTAACAATATGATGTTACCAGAACCGTAAGTTCCGCTGACAGCATAACTGTACTCAAACAGCAGAATATCTTCAATGCCATCACCATTAAAATCGGCACGAGCCACTTCTATAAGTTGCTGGCCCATCGCCCTTGATTCAACTTGCAACAGATTACTGCGAGTGGTTTTAATATGTAGCACTCCCTGGTTAATCTTATCAGAATAGGTTTCTTTTGAATTACTTATCTCTTCATTATTTGTCATGCTGGGAAATATTGAGAATGGCAAGAGATGCAAATCATGTATGCCGACATTCAAATCTGAAATAAAGCTTGTCTCTGGAATTTCTGCTGAAGTTAGTGCGCTTAATAGTCCGCACTGATGTGCAAAAAATGCCGCCATTTTCATATCAAAGGTTGTAGCCGCATAGTACCCATTCTTAACTGCAGCGTCGTATTCAACACACGTCCTTACAAAAACGGATGGCCGACTATTATGCCTAAGATCCACTCCATATATATCCTCATTCGGGCCTAATTTTATTGGACTTCTTCTCAAGCTTTCTATATCTGATTTCTCTATTCGTGAAACCTCTTCTTTATCAAAAAAGCCCAAAGCCATAAGTAGATTGAACCCTTCTTTGGGCTCGTCTCGAAATTGCTCCAAAATTTCGGCAACTTCCTCTGCGGATATTTTCTGATTTTCCAAGAGGCTTTGCACAAAAAGAGACCCTTTGGTCTTGTCGATCTGTTTTTTTAGTTCCTCGATCCGTCTTTCGATCTCACTCTTTTTTGCTGCGGCTATACCAAGGAAATAATGAATTCTACCTTCGTCAAACAAAATGGTTCCTTTTTGCAAATTAGCCCTTTGTACAACTGGCAAAAGATTTTCAAAACCATATGGATTGAAATCAGCAGGCAGCCTCAGCTCTGATTTTGTGAGCTCAAGCGCCTTAGGGTCATCGGCGACTTTTTCAGGAATAATATGATCTATCTGCATGTTTCCAATAGTGAGAAGTTCGCCAGTATAAGCGCATTTCTTCCCATGTGATAACCAGATCGCCTGTCTCGCTAAAGATGAAAGTTGTTGTTTTGACATTCGTCTTTCTTTACTCAATCAGCATAAATATAAAAAGGAATTTCTTCAACTCCCATATATCCGTATTCGCCTAATAGAATAAACTAGAATATTTATTAAACAAACCCCCTTACAACTTTTCATCATATCTTTTTTATGCCGTTGTTAGTATGCAGCATGGCCTTGTGTGATGGCGTACCAACAACCGTGAATGAACACAGTTGGATTGTTGATAGGCTTAGCTTCATATCTGCGCCTCATACCAACAACGGCGCAAAAAGATGTAATGGAAGAACTACACAAACTTTTATATCTTTACGGGAAGGCCGACCTGATTAGGGTTGGCCTTTATTATTATCATTAAACCAAAACTACATGTTAATCTTTGCTTACGGTTCAAATATGGACTCTAAACGTCTTACTGAAAGAGTCTCTTCTGCTAAAAAAGTCGTTACTGTATTCATAAAAGGGTATCAACTACAATTTAATAAAGTCAGTAGTGATGGATCAGGAAAAGCGAATATGGTGCAAACCACAAATTATGACGACATCGTTTGGGGTGTTATCTATGAAATACATGATTCAGAAAAAATTATCCTCGATGAATTTGAAGGTTTGGGGAAAGGCTATAATGAAAGTCAACTTTTGTTTACTGATACCGATGGAAACACGTATCAAGCACAAGCATATTTAGGAGATGTAGACGCTTTAAATGACGCACTCCTTCCTTTTGATTGGTATAAAGTTCATTGCCTATCTGGTGCAATTGAGCATCAATTACCAGAAGATTACATTAATAAGATTAAGGAGATTAAATGTCAAGGTGCCACGGACACCTCATCACCATCGAACGGCTCTACTGCTACCTCGTCAACAACTCCTTCTACTGTAGCATCAGAAGCACCTATTGTTTATAATAAAAATTTCGGATCACAATGGTTAAAGTGGGATCTACATTTTCATACTCAAACATCGCATGATTACAAGAAAAAGTCTTTGTCAAATCAAGAAATCATTGACTCACTAGTAAAGAATAACGTATCGGTTGTAGCGATAACAGATCATCACACGATGGATATTGATCGTATTCGAGACTTACAAAAGATAGGAGCAGGAAAAATAGTTGTCTTGCCAGGCATTGAGTATCGAGCCGAACTTGGCGGAAGTGAATCCATTCATTTCATTGGAATCTTTTCAGAAAAATGTGATTTGGATGATATATGGATAAAACTTCAATCGGGATGCGGAATTACTCCAACTGATATTATTCGAAAAGGCGGCGATGAAAAAATTTACTGTGATCTTGCCAATACTTGTGACTTAATACACAAACTCGGCGGGATTGTTTCTGTTCATGCGGGAGCCAAAACAAATACTATTGAAAATATTACCAACTCTCTTTCGCATAAAATGGCATTAAAAACTGACCTTGTTCTTAACCACATTGATATTCTAGAACTAGGAAAGGAAACTGATCAGGACCGTTATAACAAAATGGTATTCCCTACTATTAAGTTTCGAAGGCCAATGATAATCTGTTCAGACAATCATGATTGCAGCGCATATCTTGCGAAACAAAACCTTTGGATAAAAGCAGAACCAACTTTTGAGGGTCTCAAGCAAATTCTTTTTGAGCCTGAACATCGTGTTCATATAGGTCAGAACCCACCGATCAATCCACCAATCAGGATTGAAAAAGTAACCCTTGACTTTCCAACAGATTCCACTTTTGAAGGTGAAGTATTTTGTTTAAGTGGTAAGAATGACATCCATTTTAGCCCAAATTTCACTTGCATAATTGGTGGACGGGGAACTGGAAAGAGTACTATTTTGAACCTTATCCATGAGAAGTTAAGTCCTGGACAAAATCAGTTTTTTAAAGAACGAAAGATTCGTGACAAAAATGGCAACATAATTCCTATTCAAGCTGCTGTATCTATCGATAATGATATTGAAGAGAAGTATGTGGAGTTTCTTAGTCAGAACGAAGTGGAAGAGTTTGCGAAAGATCATGTTAAACTTACATCTGCAATCTACTCTAGAATTTTGAAACGTGATGATCACGGTCTAATCGGTAAGGCAGAGGCAGCACTTAAAGACAGCTTAGATGCTTTTAGAACACACATTGTTCAAGGAAGAACTATCGATAGGCTAACAGGTGAACTGGAGCAGCTAAGAAAAGAATTACAAACAAACAAGAAAATTGTTGATTCTTTTAGTAGTGCTGAATATTTAAAAATTACAGAAGAGATTAAAGCATTGACCGGTACATTTAACGATCTTAATAATTCCCGGCTCAAATATTTATCACTTGTTTCGAAGTTGGAAGGAATTAATGATGAATTCAAGCAGGAAACAGCTTCTAATCCTTATAGTACTGAAACCGCAAGGTTATTAAATGAAATACAGCGACTATTAACTGAAAGCTCCGCTAAAGATTTCAGCTCTTCTTTAGCAGATTTGGAACGTTTGAACGGGGAAGTGAGTGCAAAAGGAGAAGAGCTCCGAAACTATTTGGCTACAAAGGGGCTGACACCGGACAATCTCAATGATATTGCAAATGCGAATATTCAAATTAATACGCTAGAATCGGATATAGAAAAAAAGAGAGATGAAATTGCTGCTCTTCAAAAAAAATTAGACTCATTTAAAGTTGAGGATAACGCTATTGCAGCTGCTGGCTATGTAGATGAGTTACAAAAGCAGATTAAAGTAATTAGTCAATTATTGGAAAACATTGACAGCGTTTCTGTCAAACCAATCAGCTTAAGTTTGGATTTTGCTTTTGATGACGCTAAGGACAAATTATTTGCAGATTTCAAACAACTTTTTGAAGGAAAAATAAATCAAAGCAAACATAAAGGCGATTCAGTTTTAAAAGAAGTTTTATTTTCCACCGACCCAACCAAGTTGACAACCAAAGCCGCTTTTCTTGCATACCTTAATAGTTATTATAGTCAGTCAAGCGCCAAACCATTCTTATTAGAGTTACTTGACAATGATGCCAATTTTGAGGCTTATCGATTACTTGCCCTACGAACTTTTAATAATTGGATTGACTTCAAGCGGATCAATGTACAATATGACAAAAGGCCCATTGAAAAATCCTCATTTGGCCAACGTTGCACTGCAGTCATGGTTATTTTGCTTTTATTAGGTAACACTCCTATTATAATTGACGAGCCCGAAGCGCACCTTGACAGTCATTTAATCGCTAACTATCTTGTGGATGTAATCAAGAAGTCTAAACAAAATAGGCAGATTATCTTTGCAACACACAATGCAAATTTTGTCATAAATGGAGACGCAGAATTAATCCATATACTTGAAATCGCAGATGGAGTTCAGATTACAATGATTACTCCTACAACTATAGAAAATGAAACGACGAGAGATACTCTAATAGGTTTAGAAGGAGGAAGGGATGCGTTTTTGAAACGAGAAGACAAATATCAATTATAGTCGCTATCCAAAACTTTATGTAATGAAGAAGACATAATGAAATTAAGTGTTACAAAATATAAATGTGAATGCTCCAACCAATAAGTGTTGACCGCTTTTATCACAAAGGAATTAATCCATTATTTAGTTATAAAAATCAATGACACTCAAAAAAAATTTTTATCTTCGTTTTGACAGGTAGAAAGCGTGAAAAAGTAACACAACCAGCACGTATTTAAGCTCTTATATTAATTTACGACGCAATTTTGACACACATTGTCTATAAATAATTGAGCCTGAGTTTCGGTTCGAATCCAGTCCCGGGCACAAATAAAAAACTGGAAGTGATACTTCCAGTTTTTTATTTCAATACAATGAAGCAATAATATTGATTTATTGCTCTATTAAAGTCGCTACTTTACTAAAGTAAAGTCACTTCTCTTCTTTATGCAGCAGTCAGCAGTTATCTTATCACACTAAACAATTATTTAAAGCAAATTTGTTTTGCGTTTATTCATTAAAAGAATATACCCCCCTATAAAACAACGAGCGCCAGTAGTAATACCATTATTAAAACGGATATACCCATAAAAATTGTTGCCAGCGAAAAGGTCTTATAGGTCTGTTGCATGTTTAATCCACTGAACTGTGATATAACCCAAAAATAGGCATCGTTAGCATGACTAACTGCCATGGCGCCACCAGCTATAGCAGCGAGTAATAACGATAATTCAATGGGTGTATCAAAACCTGCTGCTGTTGCTAAAGGGGCCATGATAGATGTAACAATGATGATAGCAGAAGTAGTTGAGCCCTGTGCAGTTTTCAATAATACACCCATGAGCCATGCTATTACAAGAAATAATAACATACTGCCTTCATTTTGCGCTGCTATATTTTTGACGATGTCCGCCAATGCCGTTTTTTTTAGCACCGCGCCAAATACTCCCCCGGCCCCTACCAGGATAAGTATGCTACCGGCATGTGATACTCCTTCACGCATCCACAATTGAAATTGTTTCACCTGGTTTTTTGAAACCAGTAATAAACTTAAAGCAAGCCCAATACTTAAAGCTATTAACGGGCTGCCAAAAAATTCTATTTTGCTTTTTGTACTTTCATTCATGGACACCAGCATGGTCAACGAACCGGTAGCGATCAGGACAATCGGGGTAATCACCGGTAACAAACTTTTGTAAAGAGCCGGCAATTCCATCGGTGTTACAGTCTCCGTCGTTTCTTCTACTAGCTCGTAGTAAACTTTTGCTGCACGACGGCTGCTATACCACCATGCTACAACGGTGACCGGTATGCTAATGATAAAACCGATCAGTATGACGGTGCCGAGTGATTGGCCTATTCCTAAATTAGCAGCACCAGCAATAGAACCAGGGTGTGGAGGTAATAATGTATGCGTGATGTATAAGCCACTGGCAAGGCCACAGGTAATGGCCGTATAACTTTTTTTTGTTTTCTGTGCCAGCGGTTTTGCCAAACTGCTTAAGATAACAAAGCCGCTATCGCAAAAAATAGGAATGCCGACGATAGTGCCGATAATAGTAATGGCAGCAATAGGCCTGCCGGCACCAAATAATTGAATGATGGCATTGGCAATAGTCAGCGTAGCGCCGGTCTTTTCAAGCACAGTGCCTATTAGTGTTCCTAATATCACTACCAGGCCAATATGCCGCATCATCTGTCCGAAACCCTCATTAGCCGTTATTACCATTTCATTAAGTGGCATCCCCACAGCAAAACCAGTAAGCAGGGTTGCTATAAGTAGAACAATAAAAGGATGAATTTTAAGCCGGGAACTGGCAATAATGATAAAAACAATAGCGGCAGCAATAATAAAAAGTAAACCAGTGCCTGTTACCATATGAATAGTTAGTGCAAAATTTAAAATGATGTTCCAGACTGTGGATTATTTTTTAAACCCTGGCCTCAACAGTCAGCAGGGCAAAAGATACAATGAAGAACTTTCTATTTCAATTAAATTATTACGATTTTTACATGGGACACACCAATCCGAATGGTGGTCATCCTGTTGAATGGTTTCATGACATTTTCAAACGTAATGGAATATCCTACAGGAAGACGAAGTGAACTTTATAAAAAAATGAACCATTAAAATAGAAATTTTATCCAGTAAGTTGTGTTGCGGGGTAAGATACTATAAATGATCACCAAAGCAAACCCCTCTTGGATTTAATAAATCCAGGAGTGATTCATCTACGTCAGAATGCAATCCCACAATACATTCCCACTTCAATAAGCTGGCGAATGCTTACTGTATTAATTAGATATCAATTAATGAAGATATTTATTGTAGTGACAATACAGGTTGCTTATCACTACTTCGACACATCCCCCGAGGTATCTTTACCTTTCGGCGAACCGGTTATCTCCGTCGTTTGGGTAACACTCTTTTCAGTGGTCGTTTTCTTTTCCTTTTCCTCAACGACTTCTTCCTCCTCGGTAAATCGCTGGATAGCTTTGCTGCCAAAGGCCAGGCCAAGAATATAGATCCAGGTTTTGTCAATGGTCAGATCCTGGAATTTGGAGATACTCCAGCCGATCTTAAAATAAATAGTGCAAAACAACATGACAACAGCAAACACAATGATACGCATGGTGGAAACGCCGCCACTGGTATCCTGTAGCATGGAGGGAAAAGCAAATGCTATCCCTAGCATCATACCCAGGAAAGAAGCGGCGGGTAATGCACCCTGGTCAAACCCGGCATACTGGGTAAAACTCATGATGACAGTAACGAGGAGACCAATGGTTCCTAAAATGATCAGGATGAGACCGAACTTAGTCAGGTCATAAAGTGGTTTATTCATTGTTCAATGGGGTTTATAGCTTTTTGACGTTTTATTTTTATGACAGGGTGTAGTTCAACATTATTGGGGGCTCTTCCGGTAACACCATGTGTTTTATCCCTGAAAAGTACACCTGTGATAGTATAACGGAAATGCCGGAAACGAGTACCATCTTCTTCGATCAATGTCCGCGCCTGGATGAAATCATCTACCCATCCTGAATTAGCGGCATCATCACATTCGGGATCAGGAATTTCTGCAACCATATGATTCCCTTTGCCATCCTCAATGACAAGATGATAATCATTATCATCTTCACGCAGGATATCGGTGATAAAACAATTTTTGATCGTGTACACCTGCTGTTCAATATCCATGCGAGGAGCCGTCTCTTTAAATTTATGCTCCGGTATTTCTGTATCGATCTGGGTAAGTTGGTCGATAGTCGTAACAACAGGTGTTTTTTTTATAGTGGCAGCACCTGGATCAGCAAGTACTTTGACAGCCCATCGTTGTTTACCCCCGCAGACGTTATCTGAATCATGTCCGCCGATATCTTCACTGGCACCCAGGAACAACAATACATAAGAAAGCCCCCCGATCAGGAAATTTCTTTTTTTGTGTGTTTTTTTAGGCATGGCTTTATTTTAAAATCTGGATAATGTCAATCCTATAGAATTGGAGTTCACTTTTTTAAACAAGGGTTTTTCATAACCATAATTATAGCATACCAGGAGTTTTGTTGAACTAAATTAAACGGTATCATTATATAGGGAAACGGTGAAAAAACGGTATCCACAAGGGTAAAAGAAGGTGCTTGAATAAAATGATTAAGTTCTAAGCATTTTATAGAAAAAAGAAAGAATTAACATCTACAAATTAAAATAAAATAATAAGATTAAAAAATCAGTAGAAACACCTATACGCATTAAGTCACCTTCAATTCAAAGCCTGAGCGTTCAAGCGAAAGACCTACCTTGCTAAAAAGTAATTTTAAAAATGTCTGATCAGCAAAAGCTCGCCATATTAACCTCTATCAGCAACGAAGTGACACCGGGAACATCGGCACGCTTTAGCTTCAATGCGTTGGGTAAATCGCTGCAATTATCAAAACAACAAATGGATGTGCTGCTCACTGAATTGAATAAAGGGCGTTATGTGGCACAGTACACTAAAAAAGGAGTGGACAGTTTTACAGTGGTATTAAATCCCAAAGGAGTAGATGCGATCGAGGATAAGGCATTCATTTAAATTTGTTCACCAGGCATTCTATTTCTTAATGATGATTATCCGAATACAGAGCCGGGAGGAATCTTTGCGATGCAATATTTGTAAGGAGAATAAAAAAATCATACATCCGGCATCCATCAGTTCTTTCTGCTAGCTTCGTTGACTGAGATCGATCATGCTGATAAAATAAAAGTTTCCATGGTAAGACCAGGGCCAAAAGCTGCACCAAATATTTTATTGCTTTGCTGTTTATTCAATGCCTGCCTGATCCGCTTTAAGACAAATAGAATTGTTGGCGAAGACATGTTGCCATACTCACTTAATACATCATAACTATTTTGCAATTGACCATTACTGAATTGAAGACTATTATGCACTGCCTGGAGAACTTTCTTACCACCAGGATGAATGCACCAATGGGTGATGTCTTCTTTTTTCAAAGCAATATCATCCAATACTTCGTTAACAAAGGAATTAAAATTCTCTTCTATAAGGTCAGGAATGTAGGCGCTCAAATTCAGCAGGAAACCAGTTGAGGATAATTCCCATACCATTTCCTGTTTACCTTTTGAAGAAACAGAAGAATAAAAATGTTCAATAGTCAATCCGTCTAACTCTTTGTTGCCAGTTACGAGCACTGTTGCGGCTCCATCAGCAAACAAAATACCGCTGGAAATGTTATCTGCTGTATACTCTCTTTGAAAATGAAGTGTGCAGAATTCAACGCATACGATCAGTACATTTGCATTGGCATCTGCTTTACAAATTGCATCTGCTAACTTCAACGCATGTATCGCTGCATAACAACCCATGAAGTTTACAGAAGTTCGCCAGGTGTTGGCAGGTAAATTCAAAAGCTCCATTAACTCAAGATCAAGCCCCGGTGCACTCATACCCGTACAGCTTACTGTTATTAAATGAGAGATTCTTTGATCGGGGTAATCTATTAAACAATCGGCGATAGCTTTTAATGCAAGCGGTGCGGCGTGTTTCCGAAAACATTTCATTCTTTTTTCCATAGAAGGGGAAGGCTCCAGGTTTTCCGTGGGTGGAAAGAATTGCCACTCATTTGCAGGAAGACTGAAGTCAGGTAGAATTGAATACCGGTTTTCGATACTGCTATGCTTGAACATGAACCGAAGTTTTCTTTTTTCTACTTCATTGAGTGCATAAACGCAGCTCATAAATTCAAAGATGCTTTGTTGTTCATGCTTATGCTCCGGCACTGCTGTTCCTATTGATACAATCTTACTCAAAAGAACCTCCATATTAATAAAATGAAAAATGAAATATTTGCACAGGTTGCAGACACCCAATTCATCCGCATAGAATGACTGAAATTCGCATACTTAACATCTTTATGAACCATTCCAAACCACCTGATAAAATAAAAGATGGCGGGGATGCAAAAGACTGCGATCGTCAGAAGTTGATCTGATCGTTCTGTAATGAAAAGCTGGATGATAAATAACCCTAACAGGAGATAAACGATAGCACAGAATATGAATGTGCCCGTGTATCCTAACTTATAGCTGATGGTTTTAACACCATCCTCAACATCCTGCTTATGCTGATAAATTTGAGTCAATGGGTAGAAACCTCCGATTATTAATGAGCAAATGACCATTCCCGGCCAGGGTACCCAGGTGCTTGCGTTAGCATTACTTCCATAATAAACCATCCAAAAGGTGACTGCGCCCTGGAAAACAATAACAAAAAGATAGCCCAGGTATGGATATTTTTTTAAACGAATGCCCCGGTAACTATATGCCTTGGAAAATCCGATATACGAAAGCACAACAAGTGTAAATAACCAGCCGATAATAAGACTTAACAGTATTCCCGTTATATCCAAGACAATAGTCGTCAAATAAAGTTCCCTCGTTGGTGGAGGCGGTTTTTCTAATCCACCAATGCTTTCCGTGTCACGATCCATATAACTATTATAGCCATTGCTTGCAGGATAGATCAGGAAATGAAGAATAATAAATATCAAAGCTGCATTGAACCAATTGATTTCCGGTACCTGCGCCAGTGCAAAAAGATAAATAGGAGAAAGAAAATAAGAGAAAGGAATTCTTAGCAGTTTAATAGTTGAACTCTTTACCCGGAAACGAAATAAAGAATTCGTCACTTGTAAATCTTTCATTGTCTTTTCTATTTAATTTTTGAATTTTATTTTACAAACTCAGGATTTTCATAGGCTGGATTGGGATAGGTATAAAAACCTTCGCCTGTTGAAATACCGAGTTTGCCTTTGTCAATGAAATTTTCTTTCAATAGCATACTCCATTCCCCCGCTTGTTCGTTCCCTGCACTTGCTTCATTCATCGCTATATTATACACTGTTTGAAAACCGATAAGGTCTAAAGTGCCAAACGGCCCTATGGACGATTTACCAGCTATCATCCAGGTCTTATCTATTGTATATGGATCGGCCACCCCTTTATAATACAGATCCATCCCTGCGAATAAGAATGGGATCAGTAGTGAATTGAGAATATAGCCTACCTGTTCCCTGTTCAGTGGAAGTGCTACCATACCAATTGCTTTGGCAAATTCAACGATCGTGTTAAATATCTCCTGATCAGTGCCGGGATGACCCATAATCTCGGCCGTATTTTTTTTCCAGATATGATTGGCAAAATGTAAGGCAAGGAATCGTTCGGGTCTTCCTGTTTCCTGCGCAAGCATACTGGGAAGCAACGTTGATGAGTTGGTGCAGAATATTGTATTTGCAGGAGCCACTTTGCCAAGATGAGTATAGAAATTTTTCTTGATCTGAATATTTTCAGGAATAGCTTCTATTACGAGATCGGCATCTTTGACAGCTTCTGTTACACTGATCGAATAAGAGATGCGGGCTATCGCATCGTCCACATCCTGCTGCGTTGCATTCAGATCAGCTTTATAAATTTCACTCAATTCGTGAAATTTTTCTTTTGCTTTTTCCAATAACTCTTGCTTAATGTCATACAAAACGACTTTAAACCCGCGGAAAGCTGTTTGATATGCAATTTGTCCGCCTAAAACCCCCGAGCCACAAACGGTAACATTTTGGATGGTCATATTATTAAATTGATGATTCAAAAATATTTTGTTCTAATCCTGGAGTCAAGTTTCAACTATGCAAGCCGGACTAAGTCATTCCTGAAGCGGTCATTGGTTAACTTGAAAAAAATCTTTAAGAGAAGCGAACAATTGTTGTATTGGATTAAATACCGAGAGAATAGCTAAACGTCATCTGTTGTCAAGCCAATGCAAAAACTCACTTACTTTTTCTTTCGAAACGATGAGTTTGTCTTTTGTTTGTATCACCGAGTTCACGAGAAGTTTCCGTGCAAAATAATGTTCAACTTCTTTTACTGCATCGAAATTGATAAGGTATTGCCTGTTTAACCTGTAAAACTGTCTCTCTGCTAAAAGGCTTTGGAGCTGTTCAAGGGAGTAATTCACAAAATATTCCTGCTTATCAAAGCACATGATCATTGCAGATTCATATTTGATATAGAAGAAGGCAATATTTTCTGTAAGTACATTGACATACTTATTATTCTTGAAAACCAGGAAACTTCTTTTACCAATTGAAGTTGTAAGCCTCTTTAAAAGATCATCCAGCAATGGAAGACGAAACTGCTGAAAGAAATCTTTTATATCATCTGTTGTCCTGGCGGCTGAAGTAATAATTTCATTAACCATTAGTTGGTCTATGGCATGATTCCCTGTACTTATGATATTTGTTGGTTGTGTTTCCATCTAATCAATTATTTGTTTGGATAAAGAGAAACCCAAACCTAATGCCATTACAATAAGTCGTTATCAATCATGGTAACTGTGATTTTGTGCCAATAGTTATTACCACGAAATATCGTGGAGAGCTCCGACTGACCACGAAATAAAATGGTAATTTTAGAATCAATACTAAGAAAGGAAGTGCTTCTGCACAATTAATATGAGTGGTTATGAGTTTTTACATTTGGTATTCAACATCATAATATCCTATCTTGAACCCGGTTTATCCCCGCTAAATACACTTTAAAAATCTGGCTCCTTATTGGAATAAGAATAGTAAGGCCAAAACATTTTCAAATGATAAACAGATTCTTATTACTGCTATCATTTCCACTGGTCATGATTGTTGTATTAGTCCAGCCGGTCAAAAGCCAGGATAATTATTTGGATGATCTATTAAATCAATATGCAAAAAGCAAACCTGACACCGCCCGTGTACACTTGCTTTTGAAACTAAGCAAATTTTATCTTCTTAAGCCGAATGAATTAGCAATAGATCTTGATAGTGCGTTAATGCTGGGAGAGGAGGCAAAATTGCTAAGCAGAAACCTGAAATTTAAACAGGGTGAAGAACATGCAGATTATATGATAGGATGGATTCATGTAGAAGCCAAAAATTATTCAGCGTTGACATCGCAAATGAAAATGCTCGGAGATACGAATAGAATTAAAGTGATGCTGAAAATTGCTGAATATAAATGGGGTACCCAGGGTAATACAAAAGAGATACGGGATTCTGCGATATATTATTCGGGCAAGGCTTTGGAGCATGCGAAGGTACTTGGTTCTGTGATGCTCGAAATTCAAGCGAGGTTCAGTTTAGCCGAATATACCCGTGAGAAGTTAGCGTTCGAAAGCTTGAAACCTCTTTTGATCGAGGGATTTAAATCCTGCAGAAATGCAGGTCTCACGGAAGATCTATCACAGACACTGCTACTGGCTTTGCTAACGTTTGGCAACGATGATCAATATTATACTGAGATCAAATCAACCTGGAAGATTATCCTGGGGGATAGTAAAAATGCTGCGGAAACCAAATGCATGCAGGATGCGACCCAGCAGCTATTGGAGAAATCATCAGTTATCAACTTTAACGCTGCAAAGGCATACAATTTCGAAAATGCAGACAGGTTCTATTTTCGACTTATTGATCTTTTTGGAAAAACGGCTGAACAAAGCCCGTTAGTTTATGGATCATTATGTTATGTATATTTTATGAAGGGAGATTTGATGCAGTGCCTCTACAATGGGATAAAAGCAGAGAAATTAGCTGAGAAGGACAACGCAAGGTTATTGCCCCATCTCACTTATAATCTTATTGGCCAGGCATATTTCCGTATGGGAAACATTGACGAATGCATTAACTACATGCAAAAAGCAATTGCTTTGTCGCGAAGCAGGCATATAACTCCCGACGGTGGCGTTATAAAGTATTTAACGAGGGCCTATCTTGCCAAAAATAAGCCGCAGGAAGCGCTGGCTCTCCTGGATGAATGCACTAAGACTGGTAAATATGTCAATGAAGATTTAAAAGATCTTTTAGAAAGTAAAGGAATTGTCTACCAGTTTTTGGGACAGTATAATAAGGCAGAAGAATATTATTTGGAATGTCTGCAATTGGCAAAGAGCATGACGCCCGATCATCGTCTTGTCACCTATGTGGCTTTAAGCAGGCTTTATCTTCAATCAAAACAATATAATAAAGCAGGGCCATGGCTCGGCAAATTGGGAACAACTGAAAACAAGAGCCTGGAACCTTTGTATATCCAGGAAGAACTGGCATTGATGAGATTTCGGGTTGATTCTGCTATGGGTAACTATAAAAATGCCATCGCTCACTTGCAGGAAAATAAATTGTTACACGATTCTATTTTCACCCAGGCTAAGAATAAACAATTTGAAGAATTGAAAATACAGTATGAAACAGATAAAAAGAATAAAGACATACAACTAAAAACAGCAGCGCTTCAAAAAACAACGCTATTAAGAAACCTGTTTATTGCTGGTGCCATTTTATTATTCATATTGCTTGCAGGGATCTATCACAGGTATCGAAAAAATAAAAAAACAAACCGGCTGCTGCTAACACAACAGCAACAACTGCAAGAATTAAATGAACAACAAACAAAATTGCTGCAGGAAAAAGATTGGTTGGTAAAGGAGATCCATCATCGTGTGAAAAACAATCTGCAGATCGTAATGAGCCTGCTCAATTCGCAATCTGCTTTTATAGACAACCAGCCAGCCCTTTCAGCTATTAACGACAGCCAGCATAGGGTACATGCCATGTCGCTTATTCACCAGAAATTATACAATTCGGAAAGCCTTTCTTCCATTGACATATCTTTTTATATACGTGAATTAGCATCTTACCTGCGTGATAGTTTTAATACGGGACAACGAATTCACTTTGAGTTTAACATCGAAACTCTTGAAATGGATGTTACCCAGGCCGTTCCTCTCGGTCTGATCCTGAATGAGGCAATTACCAATTCAATCAAGTATGCATTTCCCGATGGCAGGAATGGCGTCATATCTATTTCACTTTCTGGTTCTGCCACCAATCAATTTGTTTTAAGTATTTCAGATAATGGAGTGGGTCTACCTTCCGGGTTTAATTTTAATAATAAAAAACCCGGTTCGCTGGGTATGAGTTTAATGGAGGGATTAAGTGCGGACCTCGACGGAAATTTTTCTATTGAAAATAATAATGGCACTACCATAAAAATATCATTCGTGCATGATCCTGTTGTCAAACAACATGATTTGCCAGCTTCTTCATTTGTATTGAATAATTAAAACTTCAACGTGAATAAAAAAGTTCTCATTGTAGAAGACCAGTTTGTAGAAGCCAATGATCTTCAACTCATGCTTCGCAAAGCAGGTTATGAAGTTTGTGGCATTGCCCGTTCGGTTGATAGTGCACGGGAAATAATAAAAAAAGAAAAACCGGGACTTGTACTGCTTGATATTTTTTTAAAAGGGAAATTGACGGGCATTGACCTCGCCAGGCAATTGAAAGAGGAAAACATTGCTTTTATTTACCTGTCTGCAAATTCTAACGAAGAGATATTGTCAGCCGCAAAGACAACTGAACCATACGGGTTTATTGTAAAACCTTTCCGCGAAAAAGATCTGCTTGTTACTTTAGAAATTGCCCGATACCGCCACGAACACAGCCTGGAATCACGATACAGGAGAGAAGCTGAAGTGATACAGCAGCTTGAGACGATAGTAACTGCAAATATTGACTGGAAGGAAAGACTGCTCCACATAGCAAAAATAATCCAGCAGGAAATACCTTTCGATTACCTCGCTGTTGATTTTGATGATCCTGAAAAATTGGATGACAATGCAATTAGTTTTTTAAGAATCGGTTTTGACGAATACCAAATGATCGGTATAAAGGAACTGTCAATGATCACCGGCGCCACAAGAGATGATTTGATCAAAATTGTAACTGTATCCCGGAAGGAAAAAAGCCCTGCCTTTTTCAACAATGAGGAACTTGAAAAGCTCACCCGGAAAAATTCATTAAAGCAACTGGTATCGGAAACATTTCAAATAAAATCCTTGCTTTCATACCCGCTGCCGTTGGAAAATGGAGAAAGGTTGACCTTTTGCTTTTACAGCCGCAGACCCGATACATATAGTACAGTGCATTTAGATGTGCTTTATCGTTTACAGCAAACACTGCTAAAAAACGTTAACCGAAAGCCAGGCATTGAAAAGATAAACAAGCAAAACGAATTGCTATCTTTTGATAATGCAACGCCCGACGCTCCGGGATTCGATGACATGGTAGGCAATAGCCATTTACTCTTGAATGTTTTTGATCTGATTACACAGGTAGCTCCCTTTGACACTGCTGTGCTGGTATTGGGAGAAAGCGGAACAGGGAAAGAAAAAATTGCCGAGTGCATTCATAACCTTTCACCTCGTAAACGTAAGCCGTTGATCAAAGTAAATTGTGCAACATTGCCGGCGACGCTCATCGAATCTGAATTATTCGGTCACGAAAAAGGATCATTCACAGGAGCTACAGATAAAAGGATAGGTAAGTTTGAGCAGGCGAATGGCGGAACGATCTTTTTAGATGAGATCGGTGAAATGCCGGTTGATCTGCAGGTAAAACTTTTGCGTGTGTTACAGGAAAAGGAAATTGAACCCATCGGTAGCAGATCACCCGTTAAAATAAATGTTCGTGTTATAGCCGCCACTAACAGGAACTTAGAAAAGGAAGTTGGTGAGGGTCGCTTTCGTCTTGATCTCTATTATCGGCTTAATGTTTTTCCAATCCTGTTACCACCATTGAGGGAACGGCTTGAAGATATACCAGCCCTGGTTCATCATTTCGTAAATATTTATAACCGCAAATGCGGAAAGAAGATCACTGGTGTATCCGATAAAGTACTTAAGAATATGCTGGCTTATAACTGGCCCGGCAATATTCGTGAGTTGGAGAACTTAATAGAGCGAGGCGTATTACTTTCAAAAGGAACAATTATTGAGGACATCGCATTGCCGGCTGTTCACACAACAAACGCTTTCCATGATACGCATATAAAAACAATTCATGAAAATGAGCGGGACTACATAATCAGTGTATTGAAAAAATGCAATGGCAAAATATGGGGTGCAGGTGGTGCGGCCGAAATATTAAACCTGCCTCCAACAACATTAAAATCAAAGATGAAAAAACTGGGCATTCAGAAAGAGATCAACGAATGACCAAGATATTCTCCAACAGCAACAAGAAAAATTTCAATCTTAAAAATGGCCAACTCAACATCCATTTGGCCTGACTGGCATACTTGCTACTTGGATACGCCCGGATGCTGACAATATCTTTGAATAGTTGGTTAAGATAGATGCCGCAACCAATAGTACCAGTAAGTCATTTTTTCTAGTTAAACTATCATCTCAATGGAAAATAATACCATGAGCCTGCATTCATTTGCCTTGCCGGCAATAAGGGAAGCTAAAGGGGATACCATTTTTAACCCTGCAAACTTCCTGGCAATTTATGACAGGGTAATTAAAATAAACCCAGGTGCACAACGACAATGGGGTAAAATGAATGTTGTCCAGATGTTGAATCATTTAAAAATTGCGACAGGAAGCGGGATAAATGAATATCAGCTTAAAGATGAAAGTACATTCCTGTGGCGGACGATCATAAAATTTATTGCGTTGGTTGTTCTTAAACGTTTCCCCAAAGGCGCAAAAGCGGCCGAGGGCTTTAAAATCGAAATGAACAACGCACTTGATTTTAATACGGAAAAAGAACAAGCGTTGATCATCCTGAAAAAAGCTTATGCTTCAACGTATGATACTTACCCTCATCCATTATTCGGCATCATGTCAAGAAAACTATGGGGAAAATTGATCTATCGTCATTTCGATCATCACCTACGCCAATTTAATTCATGAATCGTTACAACATGTTAAGTCAATAAAAAATTAAGTAACATCACTATGAAAGCACTAATCAATCTGCAAAAGAAATATTTCAACAGTAATGCAACAAAGCCATTGGATTTCAGGATTGAGCAATTAAAGAAGCTGAAGTCTGTTTTAAAAACTTACGAGCAGGAATTAACCGATGCTGTTTTCAACGATTTCCAAAAAGGAAGTTTTAATACTTTCCTCTCCGAGTTTGCGGGAATATATGTTGACCTGGATAAATCTATTAAAAAACTTCACAAATGGGCAAAGATCAAAAGAGTTAAAACGAATATGGTCAATCTTCCCGCCAGCAGTTGCATCATGCCCGAACCATTAGGAGTTTGTCTCATTATCGGTGCATGGAATTATCCTATTAACCTGTGCCTTGTTCCTGCAATAGCAGCCATTGCCGCCGGAAATACTGTTGTGTTAAAACCCAGCGAACTTGCTACACATACCAGCAGTGTATTATCAACTATAATTACGTCGAATTTCGATCCATCTTTTTTTGCAGTTGTTGAAGGCGGTGTTGAAGAAACATCGGAGCTCCTGGAACAACCATTTGATAAGATATTTTTCACAGGCAGCGTCCCCGTAGGAAAAATTGTTTACAAGGCAGCCGCAAAAAATCTTATACCGGTTACATTAGAACTCGGAGGGAAAAGTCCATTGATTGTTGCGCAAGATGCCAACTTAAAGATCTGTGTAAAAAGGTTGGTTTGGGGAAAGTTTGTTAATGCCGGGCAAACCTGCATTGCTCCCGATTATGTGCTGGTTCATAAGAGTATCGAAAAGATCTTTCTTGAAATACTTAAAAAGGAAATAGAACAAGCCCAACTTTCACTTGCCAATCAAAACTATGCCCAGATCATCAGCGAAAAACATCTTGATCGCCTGGTAAATTTGATTGAACCTGGAAAAGTATTTGTTGGCGGTGAATATGACAGGGCAAAGCGTTTGTTAGCGCCAACTGTACTTATCAATGTTTCAGAAGATGATAAAGTTATGGAAGATGAGATCTTCGGACCGATATTACCTGTATTGACTTATGATGATATTGACAACGCCATTGCATTTATTAAATCCAGGCCCAAACCCCTGGCCTTGTATTTATTTTCTGAAAGCAACACTCTTCGTAAGAAAATACAAAATGAAATATCGTTTGGCGGTGGCATGGTGAACGATGTGCTGATGCATTTTATCAATGATGAGCTGCCCTTTGGAGGTGTTGGAAACAGTGGCATTGGTGATTATCATGGCGAGGCCGGGTTCAAATGCTTTTCTCATTATAAAAGTATCATCAAAAAACCTACCTGGTTCGAACTGCCGCTCAAATACTATCCTTTTAGCAAATGGAAATCAGTGATGATCAAATGGGCATTTGGAATATAGTTTATGTCATCACATTCTTTGAATTTTTTTTTCTGTAACAATAAAAACCAAAAAAAATGAATAAGATCAAAGTAAAAGACGGCACTGAAATTTTTTACAAAGATTGGGGAACAGGTCAGCCAATTGTTTTCCATCATGGGTGGCCTCTGTGCGGCGATGACTGGGATGCACAAATGATGTTTTTTTTAAGTCATGGATTCAGAGTAATTGCTCATGACAGAAGAGGACATGGAAGATCAACTCCCACAGATATTGGGCATGACATGGATACTTATGCAGCTGATCTGGCCGAACTCACAAAAGCTCTTGATTTAAAAAATGCGATACATGTTGGTCATTCAACCGGGGGAGGTGAAGCGATTCGGTATGCTGCAAAATTTGGCCAAGGTCGTGTTGCGAAAGTAGTACTCATTAGTGCAGTCACACCAACAATGGCAAAGACAGCGAATAATCCGGATGGCGTTCCAATGTCAGTGTTTGATGACATAAGATTGAACACAGCAACACGCAGGCAACAATTTTTCCAGGATTTTACAATCCCATTTTATGGATATAATCGTGAAGGCGCAAAAATATCACAGGGCATCAGGGATAATTGGTGGCGCCAGGGAATGATGGGCGCTATAAAAGCACATTACGATTGTATCAAAGTTTTTTCAGAAACCGATTTTACAGATGATCTTAAAAAAGTGGACATACCAGTGCTACTGCAGCACGGCGAAGATGACCAGGTAGTTCCATATCAACTTACCGCAGTCAAAGCCGCGAAGCTTTTAAAAAATGGAAGACTTATTTTATACCCTGGCTTTTCGCATGGAATGCCAACAACGGAAGCAGCAACTATTAATACAGATATTCTTGCATTTATTAAATCCTGATAAGGGTCAGTATTGGTGGAAAAATAGATATATGATCTGTTTGTATAAATGCAAATGATATGGCGAATAAATTCATTGGCCTAAAGACTCCTCCTACAAAATGTATGGCAAGGTATCTTCAGAGTTTTCCTGTCAATTTACCAATTGAAAAAATTGATCTCCATAAATGGATAACCGAAATGACAGATGCGGATTATACCTCTTACTCGGCTGCCCATAAAGCAATGGTCAGCTATATCAGAAACAAAACATTTTTCATGAAGAATGTTGAGAATATTGGTATTGAAACCTTAGTACAACATTACGAATTGAAATACCATTCCGCCAATCATGTACAGTTTTATTCTTCCAAAAGCAAAGCTTATATCTTACGATGGTTCCCGGCAACAGTTGGCGTGCCCTGGGAATTATATATAAAGCCTGTTTCACCAACAACAAGCCGCCTCGTCTGTATGATCGGCATTGACTTCTCCGGCTATATTCTTAAGATTGCATCATGGTTCAGTAGTTTCGGCGGCTTGTTTTTAAGTAAACATCTTAATGAAGAATGTAAAGCCTTTGCAAAAGACATTGAAGTAAAATTCAGACAAGCTAACTCACTTAAACCTCATACATAGCATGAGCTAATTGACTTGGTTTAGATCATTGACCGATCTCAACCGACCATTTATTTATAAAATTTCATACCCCCAGAATTTCATTTGTTGTATAACCCGCCTGCTGCAAATAATGGATGACCTGAGTATTAAAATAGCGTTGAAGATAGCCTAAAGATTTTACCCGTAGTTCCGTTTTGTACAATCCCGGACACTCCCGTTCAATGTAGTTTTACCGGAACCCAATAGTAGTCGATTTTGTAACTTTATTTGAATCATCGTCGCTTTAAAAGTCAGCAGGGAAAATGAATTATAAAGAACTCAGTCCGGGGGATAGATTAAATGATTATGTGAAATGCTACTACATTTCTGAAACTTCAATGAATGAATCATTAGAAGACTGGGCATTTGCAACGGGCTGTGTCGAAATTATGTTCAACCTGGGAACTGGAAGCTGGCAAACAGTAGTAAACGGAGAGTATATAACTACTCCGGATATTGAATTATGGGGACAGATTATACAGCCCCTGAGTTTTAAATCTCTTGGAAAGAACATCATGTTTGGTATCCGGTTTTTCCCTCACACAGCTTCGATTTTTTTGAATGAAAATATTGAACAGTTTAATAACCAGGTTTTCGATTTTAAAGATGTGGCCGGAGCACCCGTAAGGATATTGCATTCCAAATTGCTGGAAAATCCATCCTTGGATAAAAGGGTTGAAATAGTTGAAGATTTTTTATTGCATAAGCTTTCGCATTTTGAAAAAAGATTCAGCAAAGTAAAGCTGATAAGTAATATCATAAATGAGCTAAAGCAGGATGATTTTTTTGACAATATTGAAAACGTTGCATCCCGCTATGGCATCACCTCCCGTTACCTGCAAAAAATATTTTTGCAATATTCAGGTCTTACTCCCAAATTATTCAGCAAAATAAACCGTTTTCAAAACAGCCTGCAGCTTGTTGCAAAAAAAGGATCATCGCTGACTTCTATTGCTTATGATGCTGGTTATTTTGACCAGTCGCATTTTATACGGGAATTCAAATCGTTTACAGGCTTCACACCTTCGGCTTATATACCTGCGAACTCTTCTGCAATCCTTATCTCTGCAACTAAATAAGTTGTTCCGTTCTGTACAATTTCAGGTTTTTCTATTGGGATAGTTTTGTTCCTGATACCTAAATAGTATCAGAAACCTATTCATTCATTTATAATAGAAAAATCATGTCCTCAAAATTTTCAACGTTTAAAGACCTGCACCAATCAGATCGTTCATTTATATTACCAAACGCCTGGGATGCAAAAAGTGCTGTACTGTTCCAGGAAAATAAATTTCCAGCCATAGGAACATCAAGTGCCGCAGTTGCAACCAGCCTGGGTTATGAAGACGGTGAAGGAATGCCATTTGCTGATTACCTCTTTGTTATTAAGCAGATACTATCTTGTCTACAAATTCCATTGACAGTGGATATGGAAATGGGATACGGAAAAACAAATGAAGAGATCTTTGTAAACATGCTGCAACTAATTGATTTGGGAGTAGCAGGAATTAATATCGAAGATTCTTCAGTTAATCCTTCGGGGCGGGCTTTGAAAGAAGCAGCTGTATTTGCAAAAACGATTGAATACGTAAAGAACAAACTGGCATCAAAAAAATTAAACCTCTTCATCAATATTCGCTGCGATACCTATATTTTAAATGTTGAGAACAAACTAAAAGAAACAATCTCCCGGTTAAATATCTACGAAACAACAGGTGCAGATGGGATTTTCTTACCCTGCATCAGTAATACAGATGACATAGCACAGGCAGTAAGCAATACAAAATTACCTCTGAATGTCATGTGCATCCCAGGACTTCCTGATTTTAATACGCTACATAAACTTGGGGTGAAACGGATTTCTATGGGGCCCTTCCTGTTTAATAAACTTTATAGTAACATCACAAAGCTTTCCCAGGAAATTTTTACTACTCAAAATTTTTCTTCACTTCTTTCTTAAAGGTTGTTATTGTTTAAACAAAGTCAACTAATTAATCACAAATAAAAACTTAAAAAAATGAAATTATCAAAAAGAGCGGAAGATGTTCACACAACTCTTGCAGCCGCCTTTAACACGGGTGATCTAGCTACAGTAATAAGTATGTATGACGATACAGGCATCATTGTACCTGAACCAGGAAAACCGGTATCCGGCAAAGAAAAATTTGAAGAAGCGATAAAAGCCATTTTATCCATTAAAGGAAAAATGGAAATTAAAACTGTTTATTGTTTACAAACAGGAAACATTGCCGTGGGAAGATCCGAATGGAATATTACCGATGGCGATGAAGTAAAAATAAGTGCAAAGGGCATTGAAGTAATGAAACAGCAAACAGATGGCACATGGAAAATTGTAATAGACCATGCTTTTGGCGCCGAAATTAATTTGGTGGCTTAAAAGAACAGTTATAAAATAGATAACGAAAGTACTCGCCTTGTCGGAATTTGGCAATTCCGGTGTTCTTGAATACAAGGATGCTGACAACCCGGTTTTGCAATGAAGAGATACTAATAGAAATGAAGGTAATCGGGTTGATTAGTTGGTTATCGTTTGTGGTTCGGGTTTTTTCCCTTTGCCTAACCTTTCTGCTGCCTCACGCTAATGAGGCAGCATTTCATTTATAACTCTCCTACTCACTCATAATGCCTGGCCTTTTTCCTCCCCCAATTCTTCCGTATATTTATAAACACCCTAAAATGTTTCCAACTCCCAAAACAATCGATCTATGCCTTTCATCATGGTTGATGTCGAAACCGACGGATCTATTCCCGGCGATTATTCAATGATCTCCTTCGGCGCTGTGCTGGTAGATGAGCAACTGGATAAAACTTTTTATGGCCGTCTTAAACCCATCTCAGAAAAATTTCTTCCGGAAGCCCTGGCTATATCAGGTCATTCAAGGGAAGAAGTAATGAAGTTTGATGACCCGGAACAGGTAATGATCGGGTTTGAAAAATGGATACATGCAAATAGCAACGACAGACCCATCTTTATAAGCGACAACAATGGCTTTGACTGGATGTTTATATGCTGGTATTTTCATCATTTTATTGGCAGAAATCCTTTCGGTTTTAGTTCACAAAATTTAGGTAGCTTGTACAAGGGTATGCAAAAAGATATGTTTGTCAGTTTTAAACACCTGCGAAAAACAAAACATTCCCATCATCCTGTAGACGATGCAAGAGGAAATGCAGAGGCTTTACTTACTATGAAAAATAAGATGGGGCTTAAGATTAAAATCTGACAGCGATGAAACAGAAAAATCGTTACAAACTGAGCTCAGGACTGAGACCGCGGATTGATCCACGGGTGATGCCCGTTACCGGCGAATTGCCACAACAACGATTAGATCGTGGTTTATCACTTGTAGGTACACGGGGTGAGCAATATGTTGAATACAGGAAAATACCGGTTGCTATTGCCCATGATGCCGACGTTCGTTTTGATCCTGATTGGAACGGCCGGCCTGCAGTGATTGCTCCTATGCGTGGGGAGAACGACGAGCTCTGCTCTGTGCATGGACGTTACCTGCACCAGACTGGCAACCAGGACAAGATGTTTACGATCGGTCCCGGCGGCGGAATACTAAGTGTAGGTGATGGGCTTCATGCTAACCCGGTTATTATTGTTGAAGGTTTATTTGATGCCTTATCACTTGCTGTATGTGGTTACAGTTCTATAGCAACAGTAGGACGCCTGGCTCCGTGGTTGCCCGGCGTATGTAAAGGGAAACAGGTGATTCTCGCATTCGATGGTAATAATCCGGGCGAATCGCAAACGAATTTCTATAAGGAGTATCTTATTGATGCAAATATTCATCGCGTTACGCCACCGGGACATTGCAAGGATTGGAATACAGCTCTTGTCAAACGAGGGCATCATGTGATTGAACAATGGTTAAATACTAATATTCTTCATCGCAAGAAAGATAATGTCATTGTATCATGAGTAAACTTCTTATACCATCGCAGGGGTTCGTTCAGCCGGCACAACCTGTGTTTAGAAAAGATTTACCATTAATGATCTGTTTCCGCGTTACCCGTTTTTGTAATGCACGATGTGGTTTTTGCCTCGCACCACCAGACGGCGGTATTCACCCGCCGGTTGAGGATCTTAAACATCGGATTGATTGGCTGTTTGCACACGGGGTGAAGACAATCCATTTTTGTGGTGGAGAACCCACCATCCATCACGATCTTCCCCAGTTGATTAACTATGTAAGTGAGAAGGGCAAAAAATCAAAACTTACTACCAATGGAATTGCTATCAACGATAAATTGATTGATGCTTTATATGCAGGTAAAACCGAGGTAAAGGTAAGCCTGCATGGCCCCCGTGAACATCATAACGAAGTAGTTGACCGCGATGCTTTTGATGCTACCACTGCTACCATACGACGCTTGCGTTCCGCAGGTATATCCACCTCCGTTCAAACTACCATCGTCACAGGCCACCTGGATATTGTTGATTGGAGCATCAATTTCTGTCTTGAAAATAATGTGAAGCTGGTGAGCTTCCTTCCTTTTATTCCGCGTGGCAATGGATACCAGGCTCGTTCGCAATATGAACTTTCTTATAAGGAACGCCGGAGTTTACATAAGACCGTAACAGAAAGACGACGGAAATTAATGAGCCGTATCGACATACGATTACTTGATTTCAATTCCAGGCCGATACACGTCGTTGAACCGGATGGTCGTGTTGTGCTGGAGAGCGCAACAGAAGCAATGGATGTATTGCTTTACCAGATCAATTAAGTTGCAGATAAAAAAATTTCTTCCCCTCTTATTTAACGACAGTACAGGATAGTTAAAAACCTCACCCGACTAATTTCATGGACTAAACTGACTTGCCACATGAAAAGAAGTACTCTGTTTACAGCAGTGCCTGTCCTGCTGCTTTTACTGACTGTTTTTACCTTTCAATTTATCAATGCACAAACACTCGCCTTCCCGGAAGCTGATGGCTTTGGACGTTATGCACAAGGTGCAAGAGCCAATGCAACACGACAGGTGTATATTGTTACCAACCTCAATGATGCAGGTGCCGGTTCCTTTCGTGATGCGGTGAGCCAACCGGGTCGTATTGTTGTGTTTGCTGTGGGTGGTATCATTACATTACAAAGTGATGTAGTTGTATCAGCCAACTGTACCATTGCCGGACAAACTGCTCCTGGTGATGGAATCGTGATCTTTAATAAACGTGTAACCTTCTCAGGTTCCAGCAATACAATTTGCCGTTACCTGCGGTTTCGCTTAGGCGCTACAAATAACTCAGGTAAAGATGCATCGGGTCTTGCCAATGGAAGTAATATGATCATGGATCATATGTCATTCTCCTGGGGCATGGATGAAGTATTTTCTATTAACTGGGATGGAAAAGGAACCGCACCTGATAATATCACCATCCAAAATTCAATTATTGCACAAGGCTTGCACAGAGAGAATCACTCAGCAGGTGGTTTAATACAAACACCTGATGGCGGTAAAGTGAGCTTGTTGAAAAATTTATACATCAGCAATAAAACACGCAATCCCAAAGTAAAAGGTATAAACGAATTTGTAAACAACGTGGTGTACGATTGGGGTAATGGCAATCGTTTGGGTGATATTCCCAACTATGGCTGGTCGGGTGAAGCTTATATCATGGGTGGTTCATCTGGTGTATCGGAAGTAAACATCATCAACAATTATTTCATGAGTGGTCCGCTTACACCTCCTTCTGAAGCATCACCCTTTTCAAGAGGTACAGGATCTTTTTATCTCTATGGTGCAGGCAACTATTACGATAATAACCGCAATGGTATTTTAGATGGCGATGAAGTACCGTATAACAGTTCAGCAACAGGTTATCCCGGTATTGCAGATGATGGTTTTAAAACATCTCCGTTTGCTTATCCTGCTGCAAACCCAACATTGAGTGCGGCGCAGGCGTATGATTATGTTATGAATAATGCAGGCAGCAATTATCCACGTCGTGACCAGGTAGATGGTTTACTGATCAGTGAAGTAGCATCGAAAGGTGTGGATGGTTTTTATGTATACCGTGAAACGGATCTTCCATTTTCAAATGGTGGTGTGGGGCAAGTGTTCAATGCGCCCGCACCAACAGACAGCGATAGCGATGGTATGCCCGATGCCTGGGAAGATGCAAATGGCTTAAATAAAAATAACGCAGCTGATGCCATTGCGTTCAGCGCAAGCATGCCACAGTATCTCAATATTGAAGTATATATCAACGCACTGGTCAATACACCTGCACCTTCTTTTGTAAAACATCCCACCAACATTACATTACTTGCTTCTTCGTTTGAATTACCAGGCCCCAACAGCAAAGTGGTAATCAACTGGGTTGATAATGCCGATAACGAAACTAACTTTGTCATTGAACGTAGTGAAAATGGCACAAACTTTACAGCTATTGCACAACCCGCAGCCAATACAACTACCTATGATGATGTAACAGGCCTGTTACCCAATAAAATTTATTACTATCGCATCAAAGCAGTTGCCGGAAGTCTTGAGTCAGCGTACAGTCCTGTTATTTCCGTTACAACGCCACCGATTGCTTCTGCACCAACTGTTACAGCCAATCCCTCTCCAGCTAATAATTCGCAACAGGTGGAATTATCCAATGGCAGTGTAAAACTTACGTGGACAGGCAGCAGCAACACATTGCGTTATCTCGTTTATTTTGGTACGGATGCAGCCATTCTTTCACAGGTTGCTGATATTGCTTACAGCACAGCGCCATCTTACACAGTAAATAATCTTACTGATTACACAAATTATTACTGGCGTGTAGATGCCAAGAACGATAAAGGAACAACTACCGGCAATGCATGGAATTTCAGAACAACCAAATCGTTTCCATTGGGCATGATCGGTCACTGGAGTTTTGATGAAGCTGAAGGAATTGACATCATCGACAGTTCAGCATATCAAAACAACGGTATTCTTGGCCTGGATGATGATGATCTTACGATCCGTGTATCCGGAAAAATAAATGGTGGGGTGAATTTTGCAACAGCATCGGTTGATAAATATGTAGTGAGCATTCCGCATGAAGATCAGCTTTATCTCAACCGCTCCCCTTTTTCCATTTCATTGTGGATGAAAGCGGCACCTTCTTTACTTCCTCCAGATAATAATACCAGCTCTTACTTATTGTGTAAAGGTTCTATTACTAAAAACACAACTACAGGCGCAACAGGAAAGCGTTTTGATATTGAGTTCAAGAATAAAGAATTCCGTTTTGCCATTGATGATGATGTAACCAAGTATGAATTAACCACCAGCGGCATTCCCTTCTTCGTAAATGACTGGGTGCATGTGGTGATCGTCCGTGATACATTGGCAAAAAAACTTCGTGTCTATCTCAATGGGCAAATGATCAAAGAACAAGCAACCGGTGCAACAGCACAAGCCATTGGTGAAGAAAGTGATCTTATCCTCGGCAATATTGGCGAGCTGGAATTTCTTACCACAACAAATAAACCTGCTCCCTATAAAGGCATGCTCGATGAAGTGAAGATGTACAATTATGTGTTGAGTAACCTGGATGTGTTGAAATTATTTCACACCAGCCCATTGCCCATACAACCGTATGCACCAACTCTCCCTTCGGGTACAAGTTTAGAAGGTTATGAAGCAACAGTAAGTTCATCCTGGTCGGGTGAAATCAATACCACTTCATACAAAGTTTATGTTGGAACAGATGCCAACAACCTTTCCTTTTATGCAGATGCAGCCTTGGTAAATCCTTCTGTTACATTCAGCAATTTAATTGCAGGCGTTGTTTATTACTGGCGGGTAGATGCCATTGGCCCTGTTGGAACAACCACTGGTAATGTATGGTCTTTTAAAGCTGTATCACCCAAAGGACTGGTGGCACATTATAAACTCGATGAAACAACAGGAACCGTTGTGAACGATAACAGCAACTATCATTGGAATGGCAATATTACCAGTATGCCCGGTGCAGTTTGGGATGCAGGAAAATTCGGCAACAGCCTGCTATTTGGTAATCCTGTTTCAACAAGTACTGCTACAACTGCACATAAAGATCACCTGTTGTTCGATACCAATCCATTCAGTATTTCTATGTGGGTATATTTGACCAATGGCAACAGCAATTACAATTCCGCAGTTGGTAAAGATTGTTATTTGATACACAAAGGAAAATTTGTTGATCCCGGTGGCAAATGGTATGGCTTACAATTGAGAGACAGTACGCTTACGTTTGCGATTGATGATGCCACCACCAAACCAACATTAAATATCAACCTTAAAAAAGCATCACCCTATTTTATCTTCAATAACAGCTGGACGAATATCATTGCTGTAAAAGATACTGCTGCTAAACGCATCCGTGTGTATATCAACGGTACGGAAGCTGGTTCGATAACGTATCCGGCAACGCTTGGCAACACCGGTTTAAACCTGCCATTAGTGTTGGGCAATTCACCGGAGAATAAACCTTTCCACGATAAAATGGATGATGTGCGTTTGTACAATTATAAATTGAGTGCAGAAGAAATTCAGCGTATTCAAAGCGGAACCCCATTGGTAAATAAAGTAACCGATCCAACACCGGTGAATGGAGATCCACAGGTGAGCTATGGCAATATTGCGTTGGCATGGAAAGGCGCTGCACAAACCTATAATGTTTACTCAGGCAGTTCACCTGCAAACCTCTTACCGGTTGCAACAGGAGTTGTAACACAAAACTATTTACTGCAAAATATCACAACACTCAGTCCGCTTTACTGGCGTGTAGATGCTGTACGTGATGGTGAAGTGGCTACAGGCGATACATGGTCATTCACCGTGGTGGATACAACAAAGCCAACAGTCATTGCGAAAAACATTTCTGTTCCATTAGTAAACGGCACGGCGACCATTGCTCCCGAACAGATCAACAATGGCAGCGCTGATGACTATGGAATCAAAACACTGCAGATCAATAAAACAACATTTGATTGCAGCCAGATCGGTGAACACGAAGTGATCTTAACTGTAACGGATAACAATGATAATGTGAGTACAGCTACGACAACTGTTACTGTTGTGGGCGCCATCCCCGCCCCTGCTATAACAGTAAGCCGCAGCAATAACACCTATACCAATGGCGAACCGAATACTGTTTTCCTGGGTTATGGTGCACAACAATTAACCTTAACCGCTTCGGATGCCAACAGCAGCCAGAGCAGTTTTGCATGGGCTCCTCCAACTTACCTGAATACAGTAAGTGCTACAGCAACCGTGTTTACACCAACTGTTGCGGGCAACTACAGCTACACGGTTGAAGCAACGAATGAATATGGTTGTAAAGCAAGCGCAGTTATTGTATTGAAAGTAATCGATGCAAGATGTGGCAACAATATGGATAAGGTATTGCTTTGCAAAGAAGGTAAAAGCAAATGTATTGACCCTACCAGCGTGCCGGATCAAATGAGTCATGGTTACCAGTTGGGAGCTTGCGGCATTGCTGTTCAAAGCAGAAACGGATTATTGAGCGAAGAGAAGGCAGCTGCCTACTCTTTAACAGTATCACCTAATCCTGCTGCCGACCATGCAGTCATTCAATTCAACACAGCAGCACAGGAAATATACAGTGTTGATCTCTACAATGTGCATGGTGCAAAACTGGCAACTATCGATAAAGGAACCAGCAGCGGCACACATACCGTTCGCTACAACCTCAATACATTGCCGCCAGGTTTATATGCGATCAAACTTTCTGTGAACGGAAAACAGCTAACGAAAAAACTGGTCATACAACGATAAATGCATTATTCGCTTTAATAGTTATAAAAACAGGGCAGCGTAATACTGCCCTGTTTTTGTTTAGGCAAACGCAAAGCAATTGTTAGCCTTTACTTTCTTACATTTAAACTTCTAAATAGTTTATATGAAAAAGTTGCAATTCCTTTTTAGCTTTCTTGCAGGCGCCGGTACACTCTATGCAGTATTGGCCTTTACAGGTAAACTTCCAGCAGAAAAATATATCCTGCAAAACGAAAAAGATATTGCCAAAGAACAACCCGGTCCGCATGATGGTGGTGGTACTACCATCGCCTACCCTTTCTTTGAAGGCACTAAAGATTTTAAGATGGCCTTTCGTAAACGTATCTTAAAACCTGGCTCTTCCATCGGTTATCACTTGCAGGAAGAAGATGAAATTTATTATGTGCTTAGTGGTAACGGTATGATGCAGATGAACGGTGATAACTTTCCGGTAAAACCAGGTGATGCTGTTTTAACCAGGCCGGGCAGCAGTCATGGCATTAAGCCGGCAGGTAATGAAGATCTAACTATTATGATCGCTTATTTGCTGAAATAAAACCTAAAGGTTTATTTTATTTATAACACAATCACTGGGAACAAGCTGTATAAATATTGGTAGAAAGAATTTAACTTCAGATAACATATAGCAAATGCAGGCTGAGAGAATCATAACAAAATTTATTTTGCTCCTTACCTTTTTATTTGTGCTGAACATTGTTAACGGTCAAATAAGAGACAGCGCTCAATCATACGTTCCAGAAACATGGAAAAAATTTCATCTGGGCATACGTGCAGGCGCCGGCATACAAAGATCTTTTTACTTTGAAGCAGGTCTGTCGCTTCAAAAATATGTGTATGAAGCAAGGCATGGGTTTATGGTATCCACATTCTATGCGGCCTTTGAAAGGACAGCCGGTACTTCGGGCGAAACACCTGTATATGGTGTAAAGGGCGGTGCTGAATTAATAAATAATGGTGCCGGAGGCGCCATTGAAATTAAATACCTGGCTAATTCCGATAAGGAAGATGTGATGATTACGCCTAAGTACGGATTCGGATTAGGTTTTGCTAATATTATGTATGGCTATAATTTTTCTACCAATAAATACCCATTTTCCAATATCGGCAAGCATCAATTCTCGTTGGTCATCAACACAAGTATTCTTTTTTATCATTCGAAAGAAAAAAAATGATGTTATAAGGCGCTTCTTTATCCGGGAACTATAATTTCTATCTTTGCCATCCCGGTTGCCTTGCTAAATAAGGGATGTACAGATGGTTTTATTACAACAGGGCTTCTTGTCATTTGATACCGGGTATATAAAAAACTAACTTTGATTTTTAAAATACTGTAGTATGTTATCTATCGGAATAGAAGCACCTGGTTTCTCTTTATTTGCCACACCTGATCAAAAAATCAGCCTTTCTGAATTCAGGGGTAAAAGAGTGGTTCTCGCTTTTTATCCTGCTGACTGGAGCCCGGTATGTGGTGATCAAATGGCGCTGTACAATGAAATGCTGAATTATTTTCATAAACACAATGCCGAACTGATCGGTATTTCTGTAGATGGGAAATGGTGTCACCTTGCTTTTAGCCAGGACAGGAAATTACATTTTCCCCTGCTCGCCGATTTTGAACCCAAAGGAGCTATAGCACAATTGTATGATGTGTATGATGAAAAAAATGGTGAATGCAGGAGAGCTTTGTTTGTGATTGACGAAGAAGGGATCATCCGCTGGAATCATTTGTCGCCCGTGGGTATCAACCCGGGTGCTGATGGCATCTTTGATGCGTTGGAAGAAATGGATAAGGTTAAAAATAATGTTACGATCTAAAAAGTTATTATACCATGCCGCTGCGTCCACCCGTATCTTCTGCAGATCATATCCAGGGAAATGATAATGCACTCATCGAATTAGTGGAGTATGGCGATTATCAATGTCCCCACTGCGGAAGAGCTTACCCCATTGTAAAACAACTGCAGGAGGAACTGGGCAATCAATTAAAATTTATTTTTCGCAATTTCCCCCTGGCCAAGATCCATCCCGAAGCTACTCTTGCTGCCATAGCAACAGAGGCTGCTGCTTTGCAGGGCAGTTATTGGGAAATGCATGATATCGTTTTTGAAAACCAGGATGACCTGGGCAAAGGCGCTTTACTACAATATGCTGTAACGCTGGGGCTAGATGTAACGCAACTGGAAGAGGATATGGCAAGACCGGAGTTGGCCAGCAAGGTAGAAGCTGATTTTGAAAGCGGTATCCGCAGCGGCGTGAATGCAACGCCTACCTTTTTTATAAATGGCGAAAAATATAATAACGGCTGGGAAGGCGACCGGATGCTGACTTATATCCGAGCAAATTATCCTGGCCTGTAATTAATCATTGAACTGCCTTCCTCATCACGCTATTCAGTAACGAATAGAATTAAATGGCTCACATCCAATTTTAACAGGAAATACCGCTGAATACTACTAAATGGTAATTGACTTCGCTCATAAGTTGATCTAATTTTATATTGAGATTATCCCCTTCCGCTTCCTCAACCCCTTGAACAAAACCCCATTGTTGTCCGGATATCCCTGTAAGATTGATTCATGATTAAAATTTATAGCAATGCCTGAACTCATCTATATCCTGGCCTGGTTTATATTACCGTTGACACCGGCTTTTATTCTTTTTAAATTCCTGCCAAGCGTAGGCAACGTGGAAGGACCACTTAAAGGAATGCAACTGAAGTTCGGCGGTGCTTTTGCCGGTTACCTGATCTTATTCTTTATTTCTTACAATGTTATGGCATCCTAGATGAAAAAAGCAGACTCAACCGATGAAGTATGGACCATTAAAGGAGATATCGGATCAACAGATAATCGTTTCAACCTGCAGGAAGATAAACCCGCTTTTACGATAGATCCGCTCGGGCAACGTTTTCATATGAAATGTTTTGATCTGAAGGTGGTGGCAACAGCAGATACAAAAGGGTATTTAAGTTTTCCTATGCTTACACTGGCTGCCTATAATTATAAACAATATTCATTACCCATTTTAGATTTTGATAAAACCAGGAAGAATATTGATACCACTAACTATGCTATCATTGATTACCGGTCAAGGATCATCCGGGTAAAAAATAAGATCGTGCTGGAGCCTGAAAATAATCTAAACGGGATGACAGCTTCCGTAAATCATGCTGAAATGATAGCGGTAGACACCTCATTAGTACAACATTAATTTTTAAAGACATGAAACGAATAATTTATTGTTTTGCAGTGTTGACGTTTGTGTTAATTGGTTTTTATATGCCGGCAGTAAAAGCGCAGACAGCTACAGCTGTCCGGCTGCAGGTAAATGAAAATGCGGTTCGATTGGTTTACGGCAAAATATATAACCAGTCAAGAGGCAATCAATATCCCGCCTCTACCAAACGGGTTGTTTTAATGCCGAATACAGCGTCCAACCTGTCCCTGGCGCAGGACCTGTACAACCTGTTTGATGATAACACGATAAAAAATATTCCGGGAGCCCGGAGCGTTATTACTTCCCAAGAAGGTATTTATCAATTCGAAGATGTAAGAACTGGTGATTATATTATAAGAGTAACCGGTATGGGTGGTATGGTGATTAAATTCACGATACCTTCTAATACTTATGTTCGAAAACAAATACCTGATATGCCTGCTGACTATTATAATAAAGTAATGGCGAAGACCCGGTATATCCAAAAAAATTGAACTTACTCAAAAAAATCCCTTTTACAGGCAACTGAATAGTTTACCAACCAATTTCCCGGCGCCTGGGAAATTGGTTGATTCAGGCGCTTTCTTTCAATAGTATTCCGTGATTAAATAAACCGGTTAATGACATTTTCTATATACTCCTGCCTGCCACTTCTTATTTTCGGCTCACCATTTTCTATAGCATAAGTGCGCAGGTCCTCCAACGATAACTTACCATTTTCGAATTCTTTTCCTTTGCCGCTGTCATAGCTTGCATAGCGATCTGTACGTACTTTTTTATATTCAGATTTATTTAAAATAGCGTCAGCAGTTATCAATGCTCTTGCAAAAGCATCCATGCCACCAATATGAGCATGAAAAAGATCTTCAGGATCGGTAGAGTTGCGGCGGATCTTTGCATCGAAGTTGATGCCACCACCTTTAAAACCACCAGCTTCCAATATTACCAGCATAGCTTCCGTGAGTTCATTGATATCATTGGGAAACTGGTCGGTATCCCATCCATTCTGGTAATCGCCGCGGTTGGCATCCATACTTCCGAGTAAACCCGCATCTGCCGCTACCTGCAATTCATGGGTGAACGTATGCCCGGCGAGTGTAGCATGATTCACTTCAATATTCAAACTGAAATCATTCAGCAGATCATACTGGCGCAAAAAACCAATGACGGTTTCGCAATCATAATCATATTGATGCTTGGAAGGTTCACAGGGTTTGGGTTCAATAAAAAATTTTCCCTTGAAACCATTTTTTCTTGCATACTCTTTTGCAGTACGTAAGAATGTGGCGAGATGTTCTTTCTCTCTTTTCATATTTGTATTGAGCAGGCTCATGTAGCCTTCTCTCCCACCCCAGAATACATAGTTCTCACCACCCAATGCGATCGTTGCATCTAGCGCAGCTTTTACCTGTGCGGCAGCATGTGTCAATACATGAAAGTCAGGGTTGGTGGCAGCGCCGTTCATATACCTCCTGTTCGAAAAAAGATTGGCAGTGCCCCATAGCAACTTCACGCCGCTTGCTTTTTGTTTTTCACTGAAATAAGCAGTGATTGCTTTTAACCGGCGGTCATTTTCTTTTATATCATTTGTATAATCGATAGCATCTACATCATGAAAACAGTAGTAAGGCAACCCGAGTTTCGTAATGAATTCAAAAGCGGCGTCTGCTTTATCTTTTGCTCTTTCTACCGCATCCGTTTTTTCATTCCACGGAAATATATGTGTGGGTTCGCCAAAAGGGTCAGCGCCGCTGCCAACAAAACTATGCCAGTAAGCACAGGCAAAACGTAAAAACTCTTTCATGGTTTTACCTGCCACTACTTTATTTTCATCATACCAGCGAAAAGCCAGCGGGTTATCAGTTTCCCTTCCTTCATATCGTATCGCAGGAATGTTTTTAAAAAATTCTTTTTGCCCGGTTGTGATTGCCATTTTGTGTGGGTTTAAATATTTATAATGGATTCAATAATAACGAATCCGCCTGGTTTATTTTTTGCAACTGAATATTCAATCGTTCTTTCCATTGTTCATATAATTCATCGCACCGGCTGGTATTTGTTGGTTGAACAATACCTATAGGCTGGCGGCCCTGCAAAGCAGATGCTGCATCCTTATAAATACCAGCGCCAATGCCGGCACCGATAGCAGCCCCAAAACTTCCATCGCCTTCATAAAATTCCACAGCTACTTTATTAGTGTTGGCAAATGATTGGGTAAACACCTCACTTAAAAACAAATTGGATTTACCTGCCCGCACTACACCGGGATCAATTCCATTCTCCCGCATGATATCTAAACCATAACGGAATGAAAAAGCGATCCCCTCCTGCACGGCCCTCACCAGGTGAGCAGTTGTATGTATATTAAAATCCAACTGGTGAAAATGTCCGCCGATGAGCTGGTTGCTGAGCATCCGTTCAGCGCCATTACCAAATGGCAATGCAATCAGTCCTGCTGATCCGGCAGGAATTGCAGCAGCAGCATTATTTAATGCTTCGTATGACAGGTCTGCTCCGGCTATCTTCTTTATCCAGCGATTAAAAATCCCGACACCATTTATACATAATAAAATCCCGATCCTCTTTTTAGCAGTTGTATGATTTACATGTGCAAAGCTATTGATGCGGGATTGCTGGTCATAATTCAGTTGATCACTTACGCCATATATAACACCGGATGTGCCTGCAGTGGCCGCTATTTCGCCGGGATTGAGAACATTTAAGGATAAGGCATTGTTAAGCTGATCACCGGCTTTATAAGAAACGGGTATACCTTTCTTCAATGATAATGCCGAAGCAATAGCATCTTTCAAAAACCCGTGTGACGAAAATAAAGTTTGAATGGGCGGAATCAATGATCTTTCAAAACCAAAATACTGCATCACATCCTCTGAAATAGTATTCTCATCAAAGTCCCAGAAAATGCCTTCGGATAATGCAGATACTGTAGTGGTGCAATCGCCGGTCATTTTCATGGCAATAAAATCACCGGGCAGCATGATGGTATCGATCTTTTCAAAAATGGAAGGTTCGTTTTCTTTTACCCATGCCAGTTTACTGGCTGTAAAATTTCCCGGCGAGTTGAGTAAATGTGATAAACATCGTTCTTCACCAATAACATGAAACGCCTTGTTACCTATTTCAACCGCCCTGCTGTCGCACCAGATAATGGAATTGCGTAATGGTTGCTGATTTTTATCTACGCTTACCAGGCCATGCATCTGGTAAGCGATGCCAATAGCGGTAATGTCATGAGCATTATATTTTCCACTTGCATGGCATTTTAATATAGCCAGTTGCACAAACTCCCACCACTGTTCGGGGTTTTGCTCGGCCCAACCCGGCTGTACAGAGATAATGGCTGCTTCCTCATCCGGATACTGAGCCGATGCAATGCATCGCTGCGACGACGCATCTACCACAGAAACCTTTATAGAAGATGTGCCCAGGTCAATTCCTAATAATAACATCTGTTATTGTTTATCAATTCGCTTACAAGTTATAAAAAGGGAAGCAGGATAGAACAGTTGATTATAAAAACGTTTTTATAGATGAAGACTGATGATCCTGTTGATGATTAAGGCGGCTAATGGGTTTGCATGAAATGATAAGGCTTCCGGATGATCAAAGAATTTTTCAGCAGTTGGTAGAAAGGGCAAAATTTTTTATCCTGGGGTAGTGTACCAGTTTGAATTTTTCACGCAACCCCGATAGCTATCGGGACGCTAAGTAATCCAAGACGCAAAGACTGTATGCTTAGCGACCTATTTTCTTTGCCCCTTTGCGTGAAATAAAAAATACCTGATAAATTTTGAAACTGGTGCACTACCTATCCTGGATATAAGTGGAAACAATTATTTCTGTAACCGGATTATTATTGCCGGGTATATTTATTTAAAAAATGTTTAACCCGGGCTTTAAAATACCTGATATTTTTTTTGCCAAATTGAATTAATCCTTACATTTATAACAACAAAAAAGCAGGCTGGCTAGACAACCACCTGCGTTGGTCTTCGTTGACCGTTCACATGAGAAAACTTATATAA
>DASVOE010000056.1:0-5258 GCA_036383515.1 Chitinophagaceae bacterium
TGCAATAACCAGGTACAATTTCTTCATCATATTATCTTTTTTTATGAACGGGTGCAAAGATATGTTTTTACCCTATCAGGACAGGCAATCATCATACCGGGTTGCAATAACTATTTTTTTCTTAACACTCCACTAACTCAACGCATTTAACTCACAAATAGAGGGATATTTTTACCCTAAGCTATTCAGGTGCTCAGCTAATTCCATCTCCGTTTTGATCAGCACATCTCTTGCCTTGCTTCCCTGGTTGGGGCCTACTACACCTGCAGCTTCCAGCTGATCCATTAAGCGGCCTGCCCGGTTATAACCCAATTTCATGCGTCGTTGCAGCAATGAAGTAGAGCCTACCTGGTTTTGTACAATTAATCTTGCTGCATCTTCAAATAAAGAATCACGGTCAGACAGGTCAAAATCTTTTCCTTCCAATTCTTTTTCATCAATATACTCCGGCAATAAAAAGGCCTGGGGATAGCCCCGCTGGTTGCCAACAAAATCAACAACCTCTTCCACCTCGGGTGTATCCACAAAAGCACATTGCAAACGGGTTACTTCTCCATTATGAGAAATAAGCATGTCGCCTTTACCAATGAGTTGTTCAGCGCCACCCGTGTCTAATATGGTTCTTGAATCTATTTTGGAAGAAACTTTGAAAGCGATACGGGCCGGGAAGTTTGCTTTAATTGTACCTGTAATAATATTTACTGAAGGTCGTTGCGTAGCAATGATAAGATGAATACCAATAGCCCTGGCCAGCTGTGCTAATCTTGCAATAGGCATTTCCACCTCTTTACCTGCTGTCATAATAAGGTCAGCAAACTCATCGATCACCAGCACGATGAAAGGCAGAAACTGGTGTCCTTTCAGTGGGTTTAATTTCCGCTTGATAAATTTCTCGTTATACTCTTTGATATTCCTGGCACCGGCTTCTTTCAACAGATCATACCGGTTATCCATCTCAATACATAAAGCATTCAGGGTATGCACTACTTTTTTAGTATCGGTAATAATCGCATCTTCTTCACCCGGCAGCTTCGCTAAAAAATGTTTTTCAATCTGCCGGTATATGCTCAACTCCACTTTCTTGGGATCGATGAGTACAAACTTCATCTGTGAAGGATGTTTTTTGTACAACAATGAAACCAATATGGCATTTAGTCCGACTGATTTACCCTGCCCGGTAGCACCTGCCATCAATAGGTGAGGCATGGAAGTGAGGTCAACAATGAAATTATCGTTATCAATTTTTTTACCAATGGCAATCGGCAGGCTATAATTATTATGCTGAAACTTATCAGACGATAATAATGTTTTCATGCTGACGACTGTCTTTTTCACATTGGGAACTTCAATACCAATCGTTCCTTTTCCTGGTATCGGGGCGATGATACGAATGCCCAACGCTGCCAGGCTTAGTGCAATATCGTCTTCCAGGTTTTTGATGCGTGAAATACGAACTCCTGCTGCCGGCACGATCTCATAGAGTGTAACGGTTGGACCTACAGTAGCACTTATCTTTTGAATTTCGATGGAATAATTGCGCAGGGTAGCAATGATCTGGTTCTTATTATTCTCCAGCTCATTGGGATCCTGTATGATCTTTTCGCTGCCATGTGTTTCAAGCAGGCTTAATGTGGGATATTTATAATCCCGCAGGTCAAGTGTAGGTTCATAAGGCGGAAGGTTTTCTACTACTGTTTCATTTTCTTCCTCTTCTATTTTCTCCGGAACAGCTTTTATTTCCAGTTCAAGATCATCTGAAGAAATCTTTTCTTTTGCAGGTTTCTTTTCCAACGGTCTCTCTTCAGTAAATTGATAGGAAGCATTTTCAGCAATATTCATTTCATGTCCGTGCAATATCTCGTTCACAATTTCTTTTTCAACTATCGGCTGCTGCTTTTCTATTTCATCGTCAATGGGTTCGTCTTTTTCCACCAGTTTGAATTCATGCAAAGGTTTTTCATTGATCGTCAACACCATTTCACCCGCAGCATTCATAGAATTTCCTTTGTTGCCCTGGCCGTTGGTTTCGTTATACAGGTCGTTGATCGTTTTGGAACTATGCACTACTACTGGTTCAATTGCATTTTCATCCATTGCTACTTCCATTCCGGGAATTGCTTCTTGTTTTTTCTGTGGCAAATTAAATGCGGGATTGAACTGCCAGATAAAATAACCTAATGCTAACACCAGTAACACTGCAGCTGTGCCAACATTACCGAGCGCACCAATTAATTTTTCACTGATCATATCCCCTACCGCTCCGCCAAACGGGAAGCCTGCATTTCCCATAACGAAGGCCATGGAAACAGACAATACCAGTAATCCCAGCGTAACATATTTGAGATTGCGCCAAATAGAAAAAACCTTTCGGGTGAAAAGAAGGTTCACACCTACTACGAAAAAGAAAGTGCAGATCAGTAAAGAGGCAACACCAAATCCTTTATAAATAAAAAAGTGGGAAATAGATGCTCCCAGCCTGCCGAGCAGGTTGTTTACTTTAACACCATTGTCGAATAAAATAGAAGCTCCCTGGGCTACCTTATCCTGGTCCTCTTTCCAGGTAAAAAAATAAGAGATGCAGGCAATGAATAAAAAAATGGAAATGAGTAAGAAGACAGCGCCTGTTATTTTCCAGGTGCGTTCATCCTTAACCAATTGACGCCAGTCAATACTTGCTTCCTTTTCCTGTTTTAATGGCGAAGGGTTCGTTTTTCCCGGCTTATTCTTAGGAGTATCAGCGGCTTTCTTTTTCTTCTTTTGGGCCATGGCGACAAAGATAACATAGTTTGCATTTTTACACCAGATTTATAGAGGGATTGCCCCATCGGCTACCCGGAAAGTGGTAGACGGAAAATTAAAAAAATTAAAACCAAGGCATTACATTTGAAGGATTTACCACCACCAACATGACGAGTCATTCCATCAATAAAGCCATAACGCTTTTTATCATTCAATTGCTGCTATTAGTTGCAGGCGCAGGAGCTCAATCATCATTGACTTGTATTGATATCAGTAAGATCCAGCTGGCCAAAGCCATTACAAGATGGACAGATCATGCTTATATCAGTAAAGAGAACTCAGTTGAAACTGTATTTACACAGTTGAATTATAAACCCGGCAATGCAATCCCGGGCGGCACTGTGCCCGGCAATCTGGTATCAAAAAAATTAATCCTTCGCTTCCAGGTATGCAACACTGCGGATACTGCCGTTAAGATATGGTTCTTCCCCGGTTTCTTTTATAAAAGGGTTACACTATACAAGCAGGATGGGAATACATTAAAAAGATTACCGGTGGTAACACCCCACATTAAAGACAACCTGGGCTATTGTCAAATTTCATTAGCTGCCTATGATTCTGCTATAGTGTATGCAGAGCTTGAGTTTGTAAGAACCTATGTTAACACTATAAGGCCAAGACTCATTCATACAGATCGGATTCAAACATTCGTAACGCAGGTAAGATCAGAAAACGATGATAGGAATATGGCCACTTTTGTTTTTTGCGGCCTGTTGCTGATGATGATGTTATTTTCCATTGCTAATTATTTGCAGGGAGGGAACCGGGAATTCCTGTATTACTCAGGTTATGCTTTTTTCCTTGGGGGTATGTTGTTTACCAAAGCTCTTTTTGATTATCACCCCAACCCGGTCAGCAATTTTTTTGAAGGGTATTTTGATTTTATTATGCAGGGCATCGGGATCATGTTTTATATGATTTTTATGCAGAAGTTTCTAATTACCCGCACCAACCATCCTTTCCTTTACCGGTTTTATAATTTTGGTATTGTACTTATTGTGATAGCCCTGGCTGCGTTCAGTTACTTCCATTACTCCACTGATAATTATGTAGCCGAATTAGGGATAGAAAACCTGACCAAGATATTATTACTATCCATGACCATCGTTTTTCTTATCTACAGCGTAAGGAAATGGAATGACAAATTACTTCGCTATATGTTTTGGGGCAACCTGTGTCTTTTCATCTTTTCACTTCTTTCCTTCCTTTCTGCCCTGGCAGAGGATCGTTTCTTACCCGGCCTGCTTGGTTCGGCTCTTCTTTATTATGAGATGGGGCTTTTTTTAGAACTTGTATTATTCCTGACGGGTTTAAATCATAAAAACCGTCGCCTGATCATTGAGCAAACCAAGGAACGGGAACGATTAAGAACAGAGAACCAGATGAAAGAATACGAAAAAGAACTGGCTGTATATAAAGCACAGCAGGAAGAACGGCAGCGTATCTCTGCTGACATGCATGATGAACTGGGTGCAGGTATGACGGCCATCCGGCTGATGAGTGAGATAGCCCGGAATAAAATGAAAGAATCAACACCGGTGGAAATAGAAAGAATATCGCACTCTGCTGATGAAGTATTGAATAAAATGAATGCGATCATCTGGAGTATGAACAGCGGCAATGATACACTGGATAACCTGGTTTCTTATATCCGTTCTTATGCGATTGAATATTTTGAAGGAACACCTATCGAATGCCGGGTACTTACACCTGACAATATTGACGCCATAGAGATCACCGGAGATAAACGACGCAATATTTTTTTATGTGTAAAAGAAACCTTGAATAACGCATTGAAACATTCAGCAGCATCTGCCATAAAAATTGATTTTGAGATCAATGACAAACTGCTGATTAGAATTGCCGATAACGGTGCAGGAATTGATCTGCAAAAACTCCGGCAGTTTGGAAACGGGTTGAAGAATATTGCCCGGCGAATGGAAAGTATCGGCGGCACTTACCATATAGAAAATAGTAATGGCACTGTTACTACATTAACGCTTCCTCTTTAATTATTGTCCAAAAACAAGAAACCTGGAAGTATTTTACTTTTTTAAATGAGTCCTCTGACTTTTGGTCTTCTGGATTACTGACCTTTCTTTAAAACGCCAGCCATTAAACACACCCAACCGCCAATGATCAGCAGGCCGCCGATGGGAGTAACAGGGCCCACGATGCCCGTAACAGAGCTTCCCTGTATTTTTAAAAAAGTAAGCAGGTAAAGCGAGCCTGAAAAAAGAAGAATACCTGCAATGAAGAGATTGCCGGCCCATCGCACTAATGAGTTAGGAAATTTTTCAAACACAATTGCTACAACCAGCAGCGCCAGTGCATGATATAGTTGGTATTCCACTCCCGTGTGGAAGCCGTGTAGTGTCTTCGCATCAGCAGTTACTTTCTCCAGGCCATGAGCGCCAAATGCACCCAATGCCACTGCTAGTCCACCGAAGACGGCTCCT
>DASVOE010000057.1:0-24468 GCA_036383515.1 Chitinophagaceae bacterium
CTTAAGCCGATCAGTAATAAAGTTGCTCCCCGGCAGTTGATGATGCCGATCGCTATGGCTTACCCGGGACCTATGCTGCAACCGTCTGTTGACAACAATGTTCGTCCGGCAGAAACAGATAAAGTAAAATATGGCGAATACCTTGTCAATGCGGCTGACTGCGCCACCTGTCATTCACCACTTGGTCCCCAGGGGCCTGATATGAGCAGGATGTTTCAAGGTGGTTACCCGTTTGACCTTGTCACACATAAAGTAGTATCAGCGAATATTACTCCTGATTCAACTACGGGTATCGGCACCTGGTCAGAAGCTATGTTCCTTGATAAATTTATTAAATACAGGGAACCCGCCTCTTATGCGTTTGATGCGGGCACTCAAAATACGATTATGCCCGTGAGTGAGATGGCCGGAATGAAGGATGATGACCTGAAAGCGATCTATGCTTACCTGCGAACTGTAAAACCCGTCAATAATAAAGTGGATAAGTTTCCGAAGTAATCATGGAAACCCCGTTTGTATGTAAAGCGTCCTGGTTATTGCCAGGACGCTTTTTTTGTGATTTAATACCGGGATGATAAAATAGTTGCCGGTAGCAGCAATCAAATCAAAAGTGCATTATCCTATTGATTTAATTATTGTATCCCCGATGTTTATTCTGTCCATTCCGCAGCAACCACATAATCGTGAACGATGGAATGAAGTCAGTACCGGGTAATAGCTCTTCTATAAAACTGAAGACGCCACCGATAGCACCCCGCCATCCGCCAAAAAGCATAAAGAAAATAAAACCGGATAGCGGTGCCCAGATAATATCTGCAAACTCACCCAGGAAAGGAACTGAATAACTGGCATAGCCAATGAGATCAAAAAAAATACAAAGCAATAAAGAAGGCTGACGTAATACACCCGGCTTCAACTGCGATGGAAGATTTAAAATTTTCATGCAGTGGATGTATCAATTTTAGTTCCCGATTTTATCCCGGATGCTATTCTGACAGCCGCACAAAAAATTTTAACTAAAATAGGATCGTACTATAGCGTTTCAATAGCTACCTGCTCTTTCTTCCATACTCGATCCATGTAAAAAGTTCCAAATGGGATAATGGAGGCAAGAAATGCTTTGATCATCCAGCCAACATTTTTGTTGTGTTGATCTTTTACCAGGTAAACCAGGATCATAAAAGCTACAAATAAAGCACCATGCAAGCTGCCAACAATTTTTACGGCCGTTGGTTGATCAGCCAGGTACTTTAATGGCATAGCAATGAATAATAATATAAGAAAGGAAATGCCTTCGGCCATCGCTACCTTCCTGAACCAGCTAAATGTATTTTTCATTGAATTCTTTTGCATTTAATTTTCACTTCAACGTTTTATAAATTTTCCAAAGTCCTTTCGGGCAATGTCATTTAGTTAAGGATTGCATTTATGCTCCAACGGAGCATTTGGCGGGTAATTCAGCAAGTACGAGGGTGCTTTTCGTTCTGTAGGAATGCCTGGTGTAAACCCGCAGCATCAAACGTTCCTACGGAACGTGCCTAAACTATAGAATCTTTCTAACCCACCAAATGTTCCTATGGAACAAAAAATGCTTAACTAAATGACATTGCCCCATCGGAGTCAAGGGTTTTTAATAATTGATCACCTGCTCTTCTATCGTTTCCGGGATCTCTCTCCATTCATATTGCTGGTTTCGCAATTGAGGTTCAAACCCCGCTTCACGGATAGTATCCTGTATGGTTTTATAGGTAAACCGGTGTGGAGCACCGGCAGCGCTTACTACATTCTCTTCAATCATGATACTGCCGAAGTCATTGGCGCCTGCATGTAAACAGATTGATGCTGTTTGTTTACCCACCGTCAGCCACGAAGCCTGGATGTTTTTTACATTGGGCAACATAATCCGGCTTAAAGCGATCATACGGATATATTCCTCTGGCGTCGTTAGATTATGTACGCCTCTTATCCTTGCGAGCAATGTATCCACATCCTGGAAGGTCCATGGGATGAACGCTAAGAAACCTTTTGCGTCTTCAGGTTTGCGGCTTTGCACTTCACGGATCTTTACCAGGTGTTCAAAACGTTCTTCGATCGTTTCTACATGACCAAACATCATCGTAGCAGAAGTAGTGATATGTAATTTATGTGCTTCATGCATAATATCGAGCCATTCCTGTGCGCCACATTTTCCTTTGCTGATCAGGCGGCGTACCCTGTCAATTAATATTTCGGCACCGGCACCGGGTAATGAATCCATACCGGCTTTTTTCAGAGCGATCAACACTTCACGGTGTGTACTTTTTTCCAGTTTTGTAATATGTGCTACTTCCGGCGGGCCAAGTGTATGCAGCTTTATAGTGGGATATTCTTTTTTAATCTGGCTGAATGTATCTACATAAAACTGCAAACCAAGATCAGGATGATGACCACCCTGCAATAACAACTGGTCGCCACCATACTTAAACGTCTCTTCTATTTTCTGCCGGTAGGTGGGCATATCAGTGATATAAGCTTCTGCATGTCCGGGTATGCGATAGAAATTACAAAACTTGCAATTGGCAATGCATACATTAGTGGTGTTTACATTACGGTCTATCTGCCAGGTAACCTTACCATGCGGCACTTGTTTTTTGCGAAGCTCATCAGCGATGAACATCAGGTCAGCCAGCGGCGCATGATGATAGAGATACACCCCTTCTTCTACAGATAAAAAACCAAAACCGGAGGCTTTATCGTACAACTCATTTAACTGCATATACTCATTTCTATCCCACTAATAGCACTTATCAATAGCTAAATATCTTTTGTGTGTAATAAACTGCTTAGTGGACTGATTAATAATAATTGGGAGCAAAGGTACAGGCGAATAACAGAAAACTGGCCGAACGGTTTTGCAAAGGCGGTTTATTGGAGTAAATTTATTTAAATGGCGAGCCCGGCTGCATCATTTATAAAGCAGGATTTGTCCTACTGAAACATCGATTGCTTACCAAACACCACGGCATGAGAAAAATAGTTCAGCGTCTGGCTTTTTTGTCTTTGCTTTTTAGCAGTCAATCATCGGTTGCCCAGGAAGAATTTGTTGAACCGCCGTCGCGATTGCTTACCCGTTTGCCGTTTTTACAGCTCACCGGCGGCATCATTATTTTACGGGCCCAGTTAAATAATTTCCCCGACTCCCTGAGTTTTGTTTTGGATACCGGCAGCAGCGGCATTTCATTAGACTCTACCACCGCTGATGAATTACAATTGAAACCCTCACCGACTACCCGGTCTATCCGGGGTATTGCCGGAATAAAGAATGTTCCTTTTTTATACAACCAGCAACTCAAATTCCCAAAATTGACGGTGGATAGTCTCGATTTTCATGTCAATGATTATTCCATTTTAACGGCGGTATACGGAGAAAGAATAGATGGGATCATTGGGTATTCACTCCTCAGCAAGTATATCGTAAAGATCAATTACGACAGCATGTATATTGATATATGCAGCAAAGGACCGATCCGCTATCCAAGGGGCGGCTATCTTTTTAAACCCAGTATCAGCAGTTTGCCGGTGCAAAGCCTGCGGGTAAAAGATGAAAAAACGATCAACGCAAGATTTTTATATGATATAGGTGCAGGAGTATGTATGATGCTGACCCGTGAATTTATAACGGATAGTGCACTGCTGAATAAAAAAAGAAAACTGTTGAGAAAAGAAGGTGAAGGTGTGGGGGGCAAAATTGATATGGATGTAACCGTGATAAAAGAAGTGAAACTGGGCCCGTATAGATTTCGGAATGTGCCTACCTATATTTTTGATGATGATTATAATGTTACCTCCTATCCTTACCTGGGAGGGTTGATCGGTAATGATATTCTTCGCCGGTTCAATACCATCTTAAACTATGATAAAAAAGATTTTTACCTGGTGCCCAATTCACATTTTTTAGAACCCTTTGATTATTCTTATTCCGGAATTGAATTGTATTTTATTGACGGGTATATCGTAATTGGTGATGTGGCGAAGAAATCACCTGCTGAAGAAGCCGGGTTAAAAGAAGGCGATATTGTATTAGCTATTAACAATAATTTTTCACAAAACCTCAACCAGTATAAGATTGCCCTGCAGGTAACCAATGCCAAAATGAAGATCATTGTTCGTCGTAACGGCGAGCTGGCAGAGATCAATTTTAAAACCGGAAGTATACGGTAGTGTATCATCCGATAGCTATCGGATTTCAAAATTTATCAGGTACTTTTTATTTCACGCAAAGGGGCAAAGAAAATAGGCCGCTAAGGATACAATCTTTGTGTTTTGGATTACTTAGCGGCGTTGCGTGAAAAATTCAAACTGGCACACTACCCCAATTTCAATAATTTTACAGCTTGCAAACAGGACTGCTTTGATAAGCAGTCTCAACTTTATCATTTAATCGCTGTTATTTATCAGTATGATTCAATTTGAAAAATTTACGCTGGCCAACGGCTTAAGAGTTATCGTTCACCAGGATCTTTCTACGCCAATGGCCGTTATGAATATCATGTATGATGTAGGCGCAAGGGATGAAGATCCCAACCAGACAGGCTTTGCCCATTTATTCGAGCACCTGATGTTTGGCGGCTCTTTGCACATACCCGATTATGACGAGCCACTGCAAATGGCAGGAGGAGAGAACAATGCCTATACAACGAACGACCTGACTAATTACCATATTCAATTGCCGGCTGAAAACCTCGAAACAGCATTCTGGTTGGAGAGCGACCGGATGTTATCGCTTGCTTTTGATGAAAAAAGCCTGGAGACGCAACGTAAAGTAGTGTGCGAAGAATTTAAAGAACACTATCTCACCAAACCTTATGGCGATGCCTGGCATAAAATGCGGGAACTGGCGTATAAAAAACATCCTTATCGCTGGATGACCATCGGTAAAGAATTATCCCATGTAGAAAATGCAAAACTGGAAGATGTAAAGAATTTCTTTTTCAAATACTATCGTCCCGTGAATGCGATAATGGTTGTGGCGGGGAATGTAACTACTGAAAAAGTAAAAGCGCTGGCAGAAAAATGGTTTGGTGATATCCCCTCAGGGGAAAAATATAAACGCAACCTGCCCCAGGAAGGCGAACAAAATGAAGAGCGGAAAATGGAGATAAAAGCAAAAGTGCCGCTGGATGCGTTGTATAAAAGCTGGCATATTTATCCGAGGCTCGACAGAAGATATTATATCACCGATCTGCTTACTGATATTTTAAGCGGAGGCGGTTCATCCCGGTTATACCAATCGCTGGTGAAGGAAAAACAATTATTCAGCAACGTGGAATGTTATCACTTTGGCAGTACGGATAATGGCTTGCTGGCCATTGAAGGAAAGCTGGTGAAAGGAATAAAGATAGAAGAGGCAGAAAAAGCCATCGAAGCAGAGCTGGATAAAATGAAAAGTGAGCTGGTGACAGAAGCGGAGTTACAGAAAGTAAAAAATAAAACAGAGAGCATCACAGCGTTCGAAGACATGAGTGTAATGAGCCGTGCCGAGAGCCTGGCTTATTATGAATTACTGGGTGATGCAGCATGGATGAATTTTGAATTGGAAAAATATGGTACGGTAACGGCAGAAGATATTTTGCAGGCCAGCCGTAACATATTCCGTAAAGAAAACAGCAATACTATTTATTACTTATCGGAGAATTGATACCAGACGAAATGAAAGCAATCAATACAATGTTAGAAAGAAGAAAAGCGCCGGTAATTGTTGACGCAGTAAATTTCAACCTTCGTTTAAAACAAGCCGATAAACTTACACTCCGGAATGGTGTGGAAGTGTATGCTGTTAATGCGGGCGCCGAAGACGTGATGTCGCTGGAATGGGTATTTTATGCCGGCAACTGGCAGGAAGAACAAAACCTTATAGCCGCTTCCGCCAATTTTTTATTAAGGAATGGCACTTCCAATAAATCTGCTTTCCAGGTTAATGAGCATTTTGAGTATTATGGCGCTTACCTCAACAGGGCTTGTCATAACGAAACGGCTTCGGTCACATTACATTGTCTTACCAAGCATATAGGGGAACTATTACCCGTGGTAAAAGAACTGATCACCGACTCGGTGATGCCGCAGGATGAGCTGGATATCTATAAGCAAAATATGAAACAGCGGTTGAAGGTGAGCCTGAAGAAAAGTGATTTTGTGGCGAGCCGGTTGATCGATACTTATTTATATGGTGAAAAACATCCTTACGGGAAATACAGTTCGGCAGAAGATTTTGATGCGGTGCAGCGGGAACAATTGCTTAGCTTTTATGAACAGTATTATCGTTCCGGTAAGCTGGTAATGTTTGTGGCCGGAAAACTGCCGACTAATCTCGAAGAGCTATTGAATAATTATTTTGGTGATCTTCCCAATAAACCGGTGGAGCTGGAGAAGAAAATAATTAAACCTGCTCCGGAAAAGAAATTCCGCATTACCAATGACCCAAATGGTGTGCAGGGTTCTATCCGTATCGCACGGCCTTTCCCTAACCGTCATCATCCCGATTTTTTAAAAGTGCAGGTATTGAATGCACTGTTTGGTGGTTTCTTTGGATCAAGACTGATGAGTAATATCCGCGAAGACAAAGGCTATACGTATGGCATTCATAGTTATTTGCAAAACCATGTGCATGATTCAGCGTGGATGATCAGCACCGAAGCCGGTAAAGATGTAAGCGAGGCCACCGTAACGGAAATTTATAAGGAAATGAAAAACCTGCGGGAGGAATTGGTGGAAGAAGATGAATTGTTGCTGGTAAGAAATTACCTGATGGGAGGAATCCTGGGTGACCTCGATGGTCCTTTCCAGATCATAGCAAGATGGAAGAACATGGTGCTGAATAACCTGGATGAACAATATTTTTACGACTCCATTAATACCATCAAGACTGTATCAGCCGAAGAAATACAACAACTGGCGCAGAAATACCTCAATCCCGAAGATTTTTATGAACTGGTCGTGGTATAGATATTGATTGAAAAAGGGAGTAATAAAACAACTACCATGAACTTTTTATTAAAGATCGTCATTATTGCAGCCGTTTCTTATGGGCTTGCCCATGTGTTAAGTGGCGTGCATGTCACAGACTTTTGGACCGCCATCATTTTTGCCGTAGTACTGGCCGTATTGAATGTATTTGCCAAACCCCTGCTTATACTTCTTACATTACCGGTTACACTCATCACCTTAGGCTTATTCCTGTTTGTCATTAATGCGTTGATCGTATTGCTGGCAAGCAAATTTGTAGAAGGATTTAGTATCGATAGTTTTTGGTGGGGGTTATTATTCAGCCTATTGCTTTCCCTTATCATGTCTGTTATTGATAAGCAGGTGGAGAAGGAAAAACGGAAATCATTGTTCTGATGCTTTTCAGATTCTTTCCCACAGAGCCACAAAGAATACACAAAGTATTTTTCTCACTGTTCTTTGTAGCTCCGTGGGATTATTTTTATTGAATTATCATATTAAAACGCTTAGCCTGTTGCCTGATCGTTCTTTCCACTTCTGTTTCTAATGTTGCATTATTAGTAGCGGCTTTTTTAGCTTTTTCGGCAGCGATATATTCTTCCCGCTGTTTACTGATCGCAGCAATATCTTTTTGAATAAGTCCTCTTTCGGTATTTTTTTCATCCACGATCTGTTGCAACTGGGCCCTTGTTTTATTTTTTAAACTATCGGGTAAGGTTTTCATATCCACGTTGGCAATAAATGTACTATCCCGGTCTGATGCATCCAGCAGGTCCCAGGATGAATTCTGATACAATTCCTTTTTACCTTTCACCGCTACACGTTGCGCCATCGCTGCTTTATTCAACGAATAATTTGCTTTATCCATTTCAGCCTGGCGATAATAACTACCAGCTCCCGCAACACCATAACTGATATAAGTAGTATTAAGCCGGCTATTCAATACAAATAAGGTACTGTCATAAGGGGTTGCAATATCATCCGGCTTTGCATTCTGATCAATATTGGTAAAACTTCCATTGCCGCATTCACCACTTAAATTCCAATGTTCACGGATACCCATTTCCTTACTACCACAATAAATAGTATTTACGATCACTCCTTTTGCCTTTGCTTCTTCACAGGCTTTGGTATAAGAAATTGAACCCTGCAAAAAATCTTCATTTCCCGAAATAAAGATCACTTTATAGTTAAGCGCAGCAGTATCCCATTGCAATTCATTTAATGAAGTATGAATAACATGGCCACAGTATTCACTGCCGCCATAAGTAGTAAGCTTAAAAAGATCCTGTGAAAGTTTATCCAGGTCCGATGTAAAACCAGAGATTTGTTTGATATAGCCTTGTTTGGGGTCATTGCTGTCTCTTCCGTATTCATACAGGGCGATCTCAATTTGAGGAGTTGCTTCATTGCATTTTGCTTTACCCATTACACTCACCATATTCCAGAGCTGGGTCTTGGCCTGTTCGATCAGTCCATCCATACTATTGCTGACATCGAGTAAAATGGCAGCCTGTATTTTAGGATTTTTGTTTACCACCATGGGTGGTTTTGCACGTTTTGTTTCGGGTAAGGTAATATCAAGCAGTGCAAGGCCGAAAAAAATGGAAAAAACGGCAGCGGAGGGTTTTAACAGCTGATGCATAAAAAGTATTTGATCCATGATGCAGGGTGGCGGGAGTTTGCATACGACTGACCCTTTTTACCCGGATCAACAATAGCTGCAAGCAGGAAACAGCAATTTAATAGTGTGGTCCTAGTTTAACCCTTGTTGCTTGTGCCTTTTTTAATAGGTTTGCAACATGACCTTTGATAGAAAAGAAATTCCTGACGATCGGCTTGTTCATATTTATAAAAACCTGCTCTGGCCCAGGCTGATTGAAGAAAAGATGCTGGTGTTGTTGCGGCAGGGGCGGATCTCCAAATGGTTTAGTGGTATAGGACAAGAAGCAATATCCGTTGGCGCTACGCTGGCATTAGAACAAGATGAATGGATCATGCCGTTGCATCGCAACCTCGGCGTTTTCACCTGTCGCCAAATGCCCCTGCATAAACTTATCATGCAATGGCAGGGAGCACAGGAAGGGTATAGTAAGGGAAGAGAAAGAAGTTTTCATTTTGGTAATAAGGAACATCATATCTGCGGCATGATATCCCATCTCGGTCCGCAACTGGCAATTGCAGATGGCGTAGCATTGGCCTATAAACTTCGGAAAGAGAAAAAGATCTCTTTAGCATTTACAGGCGATGGGGGCACGAGCGAAGGCGATTTTCATGAAGCCCTGAATACGGCTGCCGTGTGGGATCTGCCGGTAATATTTGTTATTGAAAATAACGGGTATGGATTAAGCACACCGGTAAATGAACAGTATCGTTGCATCAGCCTAGTGGATAAAGCCAAAGGGTATGGTATGGAAGGCGTGCAGATAGATGGCAACAATGTGTTGCAGGTATATGATACGATAAAAGGAGTAAGAGATTATTGCATAAAAAATCAAAAGCCTTATCTTATCGAATGTATCACCTTCCGGATGCGGGGACATGAAGAAGCAAGCGGGATCAAATATGTGCCACAGGATTTGTTCAAGATCTGGGAAATGAAAGATCCCATTAAAAATTATGAAGAGTGGCTACTGAAATCCGGCGTGTTAAGTGAAGAGAAAATAAAGACGATAAGAGAAGAATTCAAAGAGAAAATAGAAAGCGAATTGGCAATAGGGTTTAATACCAAACCTGTAGTAGCTGATACGGAAGAAGAACTGGGGGATGTGTATGCGGAGAAGTCAATAGTCAATAGTCAACAGTCAATAGTTGTGGTTGACAATTCAAAAGTCACTCATGACTCACGACTTGCGACTCACGACCTCAGACTGATCGATGCTATCAAAGAAGGACTGCATCAAAGTATGAAAGCTCATCCTAACCTGGTCCTGATGGGACAGGATATTGCAGAGTATGGCGGTGCATTTAAAATAACAGAAGGGTTTGTCAATGAATTTGGAAAACAAAGAGTACGAAATACACCTTTATGTGAAAGTGCCATTGTAGGTGCAGCACTGGGATTAAGCCTGGAAGGATTTAAAAGCATGATGGAAATGCAGTTCGCCGATTTTGTAACAGTTGGCTTTAACCAGATCATTAATAATCTCGCCAAAATTCATTACCGCTGGGGGCAACATGCTGATGTGGTTATACGAATGCCAACAGGCGGCGGCGTGGGTGCTGGTCCTTTTCATTCACAAAGTAATGAAGCATGGTTTGTAAAAACACCCGGATTGAAAGTCGTGTATCCTTCTACACCAATGGATGCAAAAGGGTTGCTGATCGCTGCTATCAATGATCCGAACCCGGTGATGTATTTTGAGCATAAAGCATTGTACCGTTCGGTAAGCGGACCTGTGCCCGAAGAATATTATGAAATTGAAATAGGTAAAGCAAGACATGTGAGGGAAGGTGATGAAATTTCCATCATTACGTATGGTGCAGCGGTGCATTGGGCTGAAGATTATGCTGCAGAGCATCCTGAAATTTCTATTGATATATTGGATCTGCGAACATTATTACCACTTGATTATTTAGCTATAAGAGCAGCAGTTCAGCGAACCGGCAGGGTTTTGATTTTACATGAGGATACACTTGTCGGAGGCATTGGAGGTGAGATTGCAGCGTGGATCGGCGAGAATTGTTTCTCCATACTCGATGCACCCGTGATGCGATGTGCAAGTTTAGATACCCCGATACCATTCAGCATTGAACTGGAAAATAATTTTATGGCACAAGCAAGGATACACGAAACCGTTCAGAAACTCGTCTCCTATTAATTCCCGAAAAACTTCTTTATCGTTAAGCAGTTTATAGGAGTTTGTTACAACTAATCCCTGGTAATATTTTTTTTATTGGATAAGTAATTATAAGAAGGTAGTTGATTTTCCAACTATCTTTTTTAGCCATTCTGCACACTAAGCTTTATATTGTATTTCTTTCTACCCTGCGTAAGCGATTATTTATTCCTGCCTTACCATCACTAAAACCAAACTAACATGTCAACCACACTTGCGGCACCCGTAAGCCAAGCTGAACGTATTATTCTTCTTGATTCATTAAGAGGTATTGCCATACTTGGTATTTTATTAATGAATATTCCCGGTTTTGCTCTTCCCGATCCGGTTTATTATGATCCATCTGTGCTTAATGAATCGGGAACTATCAATTTTAAAACATGGTACTTTATTGAGTGGTTTGTGGAGGGCAGCCAACGGGCTTTATTCTCTATGTTATTTGGTGCAGGGATTATTTTATTTATTACCCGGCAGGAAAAAAAGACCGAAGGACTTTGGCCTACTGATTATTTTTTGCGCAGGCAGTTATGGCTGCTTGTTTTTGGATTGTTCAATGCGTTTGTTCTTTTATGGTTTTGGGATATCCTCTTTCAATATGCTATTGTCGGCATCATCATGTTTGCTTTTCGACGCTTATCGCCAAAAGCATTGATCATCGGTGCTGTTCTTTCACTTTTGCTGATGACAACAAGAGAAAATGTAAATGCATACAGGCAACGGCAAATGATTGTTAAAGGAGAACAGATCGCAAAAATGGATACTACCGTTACAAAACTAACAGATGATCAAAAAGAGGACCTGGGAGAAATGACTGGCTTTAAAGAAAGAACGACACCCGAAGCCAAAAAGAAAAAAATGGAAAAGAACCTGGCGGCAGTAAGAGGAGATTATGCTGACTTTTATAAATACCAGAGTGAAAGAAGTTTCCAGGGAGAAGTGCACTACACCTATGATGGACTATGGGATATTATGGTGTTTATGTTTTTAGGTATGGCTTTTTTTAAAAATGGCGTTATACTTGGACAGGCTTCTAATAAAGTTTATTGGGGTTTGTTTATCGGGGGACTTGGATTGGGTCTGCTTCTCTCTTACTTCCGGCTTCAACCATTGATTAATTATAAGTTCAATTATTTTGACTACACAAAGAATGTTTCGTTCGAATTTTATGAAATATCCCGCACTTTCAGGGCACTCGGAATTTTTGGGTTGATCATGCTGCTATATAAATCCGGATGGTTTAAATGGTTGTTTGCACTCATGCGCCCGGTTGGCCAGATGGCTTTTACCAACTACCTGATGCAATCATTATTGGTTGGATTGTTTTTCTATGGTGTTGGTTTTGGTATGTATGGAAAATTACAGCGTTATGAAATGTATTATGTAGTTGCCGCCACATGGGCGCTTGAAATTATATGGAGTCATATCTGGTTACATTATTTCAGATTTGGTCCTTTGGAATGGGCGTGGAGAAGCCTGACGTATTGGAAGAAGCAACCCTTTAGAAAGTGATGTACCGATATTACTTATTGAAATGACTTATATTAGTAAACCAGAATAACTTCTTCATTCAAACCGTAAACTTCATTGTATGCGATTATTACTTGTAAGTTTTATTGTACTATTCAGCAACCAGCTTATTTCAGCCCAAACAAAAACAAACTGGAGCCCGGAACAATGTCTGAAAATAAAAAACATAACCGCCGTTAGGGTTTCACCCGATGGTAATAAAATATTGTACACTGTCCGGGAGGCGGTAATGACCGATGACCGGAGTGAGTATGTAAACCAGGTATGGCTATGCAATGCTGATGGAAGTAATACCGTGCAGCTTACAAAGGGAGATAAGAATTCATCTAATCCCAAATGGAGCCCTGATGGTAAATGGATCGCCTTTACTTCTTCCAGGGATAGCAAAACAAACCTCTACGTGTTGCCGGTAAATGGCGGCGAAGCTGAAAAAGTAACCGATGTAAAATCAGCAGTAGGAGAATATGATTTTAGTCCCGATGGAAATGCTATCGCCTTTACTATGATAGATGCTGCAGAAGATAAAGAAGAGAAAAACAAGAAAGCAAAGAACGACTGGTATTTTATGGACGAAGAAATAAAACAAAACCGGCTCTATGTTCTTTTCTTAAACGAAAAAGACAGCAGCGGTAAAAGGATTCAGAAAAAACTGACAAAAGAAAATTACAATGTCAATGCGTTTGACTGGAGCCCTGATGGAAAATCAATTGCATACAGTCATGGTCTTTCACCAGAGGTCAATCATAATATCTACAGCGATATTTCTTTGATAGAAATCGAAACCGGGAAAATAAAATCCATCGCTGCTACCGGCGCCGGTGAAACAAACCCGCAGTTCAGTCCTGATGGAAAGCTGATTGCTTATTACTGCACTACAGACCCGGTGGACTGGTCAGGTCCTAAGCATGCCCGTATTTATTCCATAGCTGATGGCAAAAGCTGGCGGTTAAAAGCTACACCTGATGAAAATGGCGATATTATCGGTTGGACCGCAGATGGGAAAAATGTTTTATGGAGTGAAGCCAATAAAACACTGAATAGTATTTATCAATTAAGTGCGGATGGAAAATCAATTTCTGAGTGGAGCAAAGGTTCCAAAGATCTGATTGGCGCCGCATCACTCAATTCAACCGGAACACTTATTTCCTTTACACTGCAAAACGCTTCTCAATTACCAGAAGCATACATTAGCACGGCAAATAATTTTTTACCGGTTAAGGTTACCAGTCTCAATGCTTCTTATTCAACCAAACAGTTGCCAAAAACAGAAGTAATAAAATGGAAAGGAGCTGATGGAAAAGAAATCGAAGGACTTCTCACTTATCCGCTCAATTACCAGGCAGGTCAAAAAGTTCCTTTTATACTAAATGTGCATGGAGGACCGGCAGGTGTGTTTCAGCAAACCTGTGTAGCGAATAACCAGGGCACCTACCCTATTGCCGCTTTTGCCGAAATGGGGTATGCTGTGTTGCGACCTAACCCCCGCGGGTCATCCGGCTATGGTACTGAATTTCGTACTGCCAACAGAAGTGACTGGGGTGGCAAAGATTTTCTTGACCTGATGGCAGGCGTAGACCAGGTAATAAAAATGGGAGTGGCTGATGAAACTAAAATGGGAGTGATGGGATGGAGCTACGGAGGTTTTATGAGTAGCTGGATCGTTGGGCATACGGATCGTTTCAAAGCTGCTTCTATCGGCGCACCGGTAGTTGACCTGGCTCATCAAAATCTTACGGATGATATTGAAGGATTTCTTCCTTCTTATTTCAAAGCCAATCCATGGGATGACTGGAGCAAGTATGATGCGCATTCTCCGCTTCGCTTTGTACAAAACGTGAAAACGCCGGTGATGCTGCAGCATGGAGAAGCTGATCAGAGAGTTCCTTTCAGTAATTCAGTAATGTTTTATAATGCACTGCGGAGAAGAAATGTGCCGGTGCGTTTGCTGGCATTGCCCCGTCAGCCACATGGTCCGGTAGAACCGGCCATGGTGTTAAAAACAATGCAAACTAATATTGAATGGTTTGAAAAACAGATCGGCGGTAAGAAAGGTTTTTAATTTTACACTGGAAATAATATCGGCAGGCTATGAAAAAATTCTTTTCTCTTCTTTGTATAGTTAGTTTTCTTTTTTCCTGTAACGAGAATAACCAAACGGAGAAAGTTGCTTCAGTGCAATACGATTCTTCGTATCAGCCTGCTGCTTTTACTGATGCAGCAAGAGCGGAAAAAATTGAAAAGACTTTCCCGGTAATTGATAAAATTTTCAGGGACTATGCAGACTCTAATCATTTACCCGGAGTGGCGTATGGATTGGTGGTAGATGGTAAATTGGTTTACAAAGGAAATATTGGATACACGGATATTGAAAAGAAAATACCGGTTACATCCACCTCTCTTTTCCGCATTGCGAGTATGAGTAAAAGTTTTGCAACGATGGCAATCCTAAAACTGCGGGATGAAGGAAAATTAAATCTTGATGATCCGGCTTATCTCTATATACCTGCATTAAAGAACCTGAAATATCCAACTATTGATGCACCGCATATCACAATCCGGCATTTAATGACACATGGCGCAGGTTTTCCTGAAGATAATCCATGGGGTGACCGCCAACTTTCAGACACAGATAAAGATCTTTTGGCCTTGATTGAAAAACAACTTTCGTTCTCAAACCCTCCGGGCATTGCTTATGAGTACAGCAATTTAGGATTTGCTTTACAGGGCATGATCATCACTAAAGTTTCCGGGATGCATTACCAGGATTATATCAAAAAAAATATTTTGGAGCCGCTGGGTATGAAAACAACAACCTATGAGTATGGAGAAGTAGCACCGGAGAAACTGGCACATGGTTATCGCTGGCTAAATAATAAGTGGAATGAAGAAGAACTGCTCCACGATACTAAAGATGGCAGTTGGGGCGCCATGGGTGCGATGATCTCTTCTATTGATGAATTTGCCAACTATATGGCTTTTCATCTTTCAGCATGGCCACCCAATAATGCAAAAGATGATGGGCCCATAAAAAGAAGTTCAGTAAGAGAGATGCATCATCCCTGGAGATGGAATGGCTTTAATCCAAACTTTAAATACCCGGATGGAAGAACCTGTGCAGTGACTACCGCCTATTGTTATGGATTAGGATGGATGAAAGACTGTGATGGTAAAACCTATATTGCACATAGCGGTGGTTTGCCCGGCTTTGGAAGCCAGTGGCGCATTATGCCCGAATATGGAATCGGGATCGTTTCGTTTGCCAACAGAACTTATTCACCTATGGGGTTTGTGAATTTGAAAGTGCTGGATACCATCATTAAAATTGCCGGGTTGAAACCGATGGAACTTCCACCATCAAAAATCCTGGAGCAACGAAAGAATGATTTAATAAAAATATTACCCGACTGGAACAATGCTGAGCAAAGCGGAGTTTTTGCAGAAAACTTTTTTCCTGATTATCCCATTGATACATTAAAAAAGTATGCAAGGGAATTGTATGTCAAGGCGGGGAAGATACTTTCTGTAAGTGCCGTAAAACCGGAGAATCAACTCAGAGGTTCTTTTGTACTCACCGGGGAGACAGCTGATATAGAAATATACTTTACTCTTTCACCGGAAAACCCGCCATTGATACAAGAATATCATATCAGGGAGTTGATAAGAGAGAAAAAGCCATCACCATAGAAAGAAAACAAAACGTTTTATATGTATATCGTTCGTGAAATCTTTCACCTCCAATTCGGCCGTTACCGGGAAGCAAAAGCATTGCTTGATGAGGGTATGCAAAAACATTTGTTGCTGCAACCATCTGGCAGCAGGATATTAACTGATTTTACCGGCGAAGGATACCGGCTTATCCTTGAGCTGCCTTACGCAACACTGGCCGATTATGAAGCAGATCTTAAAAAAGAATTAGGAGGCACCGGCTGGAAAGAGTGGTATGAAAAATTTAAAGCACTCATGCGCTACTCCGAAAGAGAAATATTGAAACAGGTGAATTGAATTATTCTTCCTGGTTTTCTGTTGCCCAGGTGGTCATTGTCTTACGTTCGCCGATCTGTTGCCGCCACATGGCATAATACAATCCTTTTTTATCTACCAGTTCATTGTGACTGCCTTCTTCTACGATCTTTCCTTTTTCCAAAACATAAATAGTATCGGCATGCAGGATGGTAGAAAGCCGATGAGCAATAAGAATGGTGATCTGTTGGTTCAATGCCGAAACTTCTTTCACCGTTTCGGTGATCTGTTCTTCTGTTAATGAATCCAATGCCGAAGTGGCTTCATCGAAGATCAGTAGTCGCGGTTTTCGTAATAAAGCTCTTGCAATGGATAAACGTTGTTTTTCACCGCCTGATACTTTTCTGCCACCTTCTCCTAATTTTCCATCCAATCCCCCTGAGCTACTCACAATATGCGTGGCGGATGCTTTCTTTATTACTTCATTAATTTCCTCATCTGTTGCACCGGGTTTTACAAACTGCATATTTTCCCGGATGGTACCGGCAAATAATTGCGTATCCTGTGTTACAAACCCTAATTGCTTTCTCATCCTGTTGTATTTTATATCACGGGAGGAAACACCATCATATAAAATACTACCGCTGACGGGTGAATATAATCCTACCAGCAATTTTACCAATGTTGATTTACCAGAACCCGATGGCCCTACAAAGGCGATCGTATCACCAAGGGATGCTTCAAACGAAATATCATCCACTGCATTCGAAGTTGCGTTCTTGTGACGGAAAACAACATGATCAAATTTTAAATGTTCTATCTCTCCTACTTCTACCGGGTCTTCCGGGCTGTACTCAGCTTCTTTTTGCATCAGTTCATTAAACACCTGCAACGAAGCTTCCGCTTCACGGTAGGAGAGAATGATACTGCCCAGGTCCTGCAAAGGGCCGATGATAGCTGTAGAAATAAATTGCATGGAAATTAATTCGCCGGGTGATAATATCTTCCGGAAGATGAGCCAGAGTAAAATAAAAAGGATGGATTGTTTTAATACCGTAAGAATGGATCCCTGGAAAAAAGTGAGTGTTCTGATCTTTTTTACCTTGGCCATTTCAAGATCATAAATATCCTGTGTATGCTTTCGCAATCTTTTTATCTCCGGCCAGGTAAGACCTAAACTTTTCACCAGCTCTATATTGCGTAAACTTTCAGTAATGGTGCCGCTCATTTGCCGGTTCTGCCGTATCAGTGATCGTTGCAATGCTTTTATCGAACGGCTGAGGATACTGGTTAATCCTCCTAATATGACAACGCCAATGAGAAAAACAGGTATCAATGTCCAGTGTTTGGTAAAAGCATACCAGATCAGGAATCCAATACCGACGAACGATGAAAATAAAATGTTGATGAAGTTGGTAATAAAACGTTCGGTATCGTTTCTTACTTTTTGAAGAATGGAAAGTATCTCACCACTGCTTTGGTCTTCAAAATCCTGGTAAGGTAAACGTAGTGTATGACGTAAACCATCATTAAAGATCTGCATCCCGAATTTTTGTACCACCAGGCGCAATAAATAATCTTTGAAGGCCAGTACAAGCCGGGCAACTAAAGCAATGCCGATACCAATGCTCAGCCAGAAGAGTACACCATTCACCAGTTCACTTTCGCCTTTAGTGCCGGGGTTCAGTGTATAATCGTCAATGATCTTTCCAAAAATGACCGGGTCATACAATGAAAGTACCTGGCCAATGCCTGCTAATACCAGTGCAAGAATGATCCATTTCCGGTAAGGCTTAAAATAAGTCCATAGAATTTTCATAGCAATAAAAAAGTAATGCTATCAATTTACGGAACAATGCCAAGAGATAAGAAGATTGTTTATTGACAGTTGTAGCTAAAACTTCTTCCGAAAAATCATTTTGTTTTCACAGCCTCTTCTGTTTCTCCGATGCTATCATCAGTTGGTGGAAACTAAAAAGATGCGATTTGATTAGTGTATCCCGGACCATATAAAGCTTTTCCTGCCCTGACGCCAAGATGTTTTTCATTCTCAACCGTCATTTTTCCATTGACGATCACATAATGAAACCCCCTGGAGTAGGCATGTGGCTGCTCAAAGGTGGACATGTCTTTTACATTATTTTCATCAAAGATGACAATATCAGCTGCATAGCCTTCTTTCAATAAGCCACGATCTTTCAGTTGGAATTTTTGTGCCGGTAAGGAAGTCATTCTTCGTATCGCTTCTTCCAAAGAAATTACTTTCTCTTCCCGTACATATTTTCCCAATACTCTTGCATTGGTACCGTACCCTCTTGGGTGTGGCATGCCGGCATTCAATATCCTTATGCTGGCATCACTGGCAAACATGTTGAAGGGATATTGCATGATGCGTTTTACATCTTCTTCTCCCATGCCATGAAAAACAGCACTGGCGCCCCCATTCTTCATAATATCAATCACTGTTTCTGCCTCGGATTTTACCTTATGTTTTCCTCCTTTCATCAGGTTGATCTGTTCAATGCTTTTGCCATTGTAAGTAGTATCAGGAGAATAATAAGCAACCACAGCATAGCTGAAATGTTTCAGCTTTCTTTTTTTCAATCTTTTGATCATTGAGTTGATCACATATTTTTTTATTTCCGGTCTTTCTAACCGGGCTTTGATCGAATCCTGTCCGTCAGCCAGTATCTCATCAGGGATCAACGTACTTATGGAAGTGCTGCTGGCGGTATAGGGATACTGGTCGATCGTTACATCTATTCCCTCTTTCCTTGCTGCTTCGATCATAGCAACGGTTTGTTTACTGCGTCCCCAGTTTTGCTGTCCGCTCAATTTAAAGTGTGAAATCTCAACCGGTAATTTAGCTTCACGGCCTATGGTCAATGCTTCTTCAATAGCTTGAGTAACACTATCGCCTTCATCCCGCATGTGGCTGGCATACACACCATCATACTTTGCAGCAATTTTTGCCAGGTCAACGATCTCCGGTGTTTTTGTATACGTGCCGGGTATATAAATAAGACCTGTTGACAGACCCACAGCGCCATCCGCCATTGCTTTGTCAACAATAGCTTCCATTTGTTTCATTTCAGCCGGAGTGGCATCACGATTGGCCCTGCCCATTACTTGTTTTCTTACATCGTTATGCCCGATCAAGGTAGCTACGTTGATGGAAAGTTGTAAGGAATCAATCCACTGCAAATATTTTTTTATATCTGTACGGGAAGAACCACAGTTGCCGGTGACGCAGGTAGTAACGCCATCGAGGATAAAACTGGTGGCACGCGGATCCCTGGCTTCATCACCTTCCAGGTGTGTATGCACATCAATAAACCCGGGAGCCACGATCAAACCTTTTGCATCTATTGTTTTAGCGGCAGTTAGTTTCAGGTCTCTTTCTATCTTAATTATTTTTCCATCTTTTATAGCAATATCACCATAGTACCAGCTATTGCCGGTACCATCCAGGATCTTTCCATTAACAATTAAAATATCACAGTTCTGGGCAGCTGCCAGAAAGGGGGAGAGTAAAAATAAAAATATCCATTTCATGCGTTCAAGATACTGATAATTGCAAAACAGGAGTTACTAATCCAAAAATTTTATGAGTGTTTAGTAAATGATCTTTTTCGTATGCGGCGGCGACCATTTTTTATATGTAGCGCTAGTCATAATCATTCTGTGAGGCTGGTTCGCCATTAATACCCGGGGTTGCAAAAACACGCAACACATCCATGAAAGCTTCCCTTTCATTGTAATCTTTCTCATAATTTTTTATTCAGCGTTTCTGTAGAACTAATTTCTCAAACCATTCATTTTTAACATGGTTGTGGTTTGAGGAAACTACTGCCTGTTTGCACGTAAGGTGAAATCATTTTTTGCGGCATGATATTTTAATAAGGAATATCGTAATTGATATTATTAATATTAAAAAAATAATTATGCAAAGAACCGGATTAGGCTTGCTTGTAGCAGCCGCAGCAGCGTTGGGTTATTATAAATATTCTAAAATGACTCCTGAACAAAAGAACAGACTTAAACAAAAAGGAAAAGATTTTGTAGATAAAAACTTTGAAGGACTGAGTAATCTGTTTGGTAAGAAAGCTCCTGTTACCAATTCGAATGGGAGCTCTTTCTGATTTGTACCCAATATAAACAACTGGAAAGAGGTGTTGGATTCTTTTTCCAGTTGTTCATTCTTCTTTCCCTTTTTCTCCTACAAACCACTGTTCTTTATTTTTAAACAAGACATTGAAAGTGGTTAATGAACCGTAGCAGCGGGTAATGTATTGTTGAGTATTTACTTTATCCTCATCGGTCAGCTTCTTACTGCTGTTAATATGCTGCTCCAATACCCGAAGCCGGTCCCGCAGCATAACGATCTTGTGAAAAAAATCTTCGATGGGAATTTCCTTTGGCTTTAAACTTTTATCAGCGGGTTGCAACAGCATCATTCCTTTTAACCATTTATCACCCAGGGACACGTTTTCGGTGATGCCACCCCATAGCCTCAGAATTTTCAATAAAGATTTCTCCGTTTCACTTGTCGTTTCAACTTCAGCAGATACATTCTCGGGAATAATTTCATCCAGTTTGGGATCTGTTTTATCAATTTCTTTTATACCATGATTGATGAATGAAATGAGATAGGTCGCATACCTGATTCCTACAATAACACCCGGTCCATGATGGGTGTGTTGTAAGCGGGTGCCAATACCGAGAGTTGTTTGTTCCATAGCTCTTTGGTTTATGTGGCAAATTAAATCATTTTATCCTGTTATACTTTTTCAGTATATCAATAACGAGTTTGTGAGGTAACGCATACGATTTGTTTCCATTGATCCCTTCCATGGTTTCAGCCGCCACCATTGCATTGATGATAGCTTCTTCTGTTGCCTGCACAGTTGCTTCAAATAATGGGTTCATTAAATCATTTGGCAACTCAGTTACTTTGGTAACATCTTCTCTTTGAAATGCGGTTGGATTGGCTGTGGAGAAGGCAATAAAAATGTCACCCGAACCATTAGTTCCCAGTCCGCCCACTTTGCCGATGCCAAGCGACACTCGTTGTGCAATTCTTTTCAACTGGTGTGGTAATAACGGGGCATCCGTTGCAACAACTACTATAATAGATCCATCACCTTCCTGCCGGTAAGATGGAGCTGCCTTGAGTTCATTGTTCAGCGTATCCATTAATTCTTTACCAACCGGCACACCGGCAATGATGAGATTATTTTTTCTGCCAAAGTTTGATTGTACGAATACACCCACTGTATAAGCAGAGTCTTTAATTTTTACTACTCTTGATGAACTGCCAGACCCGCCTTTAAATCCCAAACACATCATACCTGTGCCACCACCGATATTTCCTTCTTTTATAACACCTGATTTAGCACTGTCCAGTGCTTCAAATGCATTACTTTCTTTTACATGAAAACCATAAATATCATTTAAGAACCCATCATAAGTTTCTGCAACAACAGGATAAGTGTACCAGAAATCTTCTTTGTACCAACCCTTTTTTACATACCATTTTAATACAGCATCTCTTACCGTGCCAACACTGTTTGTATTCGTGATCATCACGGGGCCTTCAAGAAAACCAGATTCAGTTACCCAGGTTGTTCCGGTCATTTCACCGTTTCCATTTAAGGTGTACCAGTTTGCATAAACGGGATTATTTTTCTTCCCTCTTGGTAAAATGGCAGTGACGCCTGTACGTACCGGTCCTTTTCCGCGAATATTTTTTCCCTGTCCTGTGATGATGGTGCTATAACCAACTTCCACGCCTTTTACATCTGTTATGGCATTGAATTTTCCGGGTATTCCGTCAAAGGGAATCCCGATATCTCTAGCACGGGGTTTTTGCGCATCGCCATTGAAAGCATATAGCGGGGCAAGGAAGAAGAGTATCTTTTTCATTTTTATAATAAGTTGTTTTTTACAAATAACTCAGCCACCATTTTTCTTTATGGTTTGTTTTATACCTGTCATACCATTTGCAAACCGGGTACAGGACAGCAACAACAGCTATCCATATTAAATAAACAACCCATAAACTGTAACCCTCACCCGGCACAATAAATTTGAAAGGAAATCCTGGTAACCCCTTCACTCCTTCTGAGAAAGAATGCCCTCTTGCTATATAAACAATGACATGAAGAATATTAAGCAGGTAAAAATGGAGGATATAATAAAAGAAAGGCACCCGGCCATAAACACTTATTATTTTTGCCAGCCTGTTATTGGTATTTTTTACTAAAGCCAGGAAAAGGAGCGCTCCTCCAATAGTAGCACACATATAAAGAAGCGAGGGAGGATATTTCTGCACATCCATAAAATCGAGAAAAGAATACAACATATTTTTTTGTTGTATCCAATGACCCGGATCACCATATTTATCAATGACCCGTAAGACGATAAATAATAGCAGGGCGCCGATACCCATCCATAACAATATTTTATTTCTTCGTTGAGGTTCAGTGTTGGTAAACAATTTACCACAGCAATAACCGAGCATCATCAATCCTGTCCACGGAAGAAAAGGATAAAAGATACCCAGCACATGATTGTCCCATAAAGGAATAACAGTGGGACGGTGCAAAAAACTCCACCATAACGGGACATTCCCCTGGCGACTGGCCTCGGCAAAATCAATACTGTTATGACCCAAAACAATCAGCAACCCAATAGCGAGTATAGCAGAAAAAGGAAGCCAGATAACCAAACCCAAAATAACCATGCTGATACCGATAGACCAGATGGTTTGCAGCATAAACATTCCAAAATAAATATCGCCCGTGATACCAAAAGTCATCAGTGTTATTTCTACCAATACCAGCCAAAGCCCGCGGGTGATTAGAAAGCGGCTTAATTCTTTTTTTGTTTTACGCCGGCTTTGCAGCCAGGCAGAAAGACCGGAGAGAAAAACGAAAGTGGGAGCGCAGAAATGAGTGATCCACCTGGTAAAATACAGGAAGGGTGTGGTGGTGGCCAGGTCCAGTGGATCACCGGTAAAAGCTTCTTTATGAAAAAAATCACGGGTATGATCGAGGGCCATGATGATCATAACCAATCCACGAAGCAGATCAATAGATTCAATTCTTCTTGGATGGGTGGCAGTTAATGGTTGCATAGTATTGTATTTATTTCAGGTGATATGTCTTTCGTAATTCATCGATCAGTTCTAATGCCCATTTCTCATGTTTTTCAATTCCATCCATTTCAATTTCTTGTCTTCTCCGCATCATAAGAATAATATTTTTCCATTTATTCAGGGTCGCTCTATCGGGTTCAGTTACAAAAACAGATTCTCCTTTATACGTTTCTTTCCTCTTTAAAGCATCTGTAAAATCTGTATTAAGTGTATTAATAATGAATGGTGTAATTATATCATCAAGAAAATTAAAATATTCGTGTTTTTGCAAAAGCAGCCTGTTTGCATTGGATTCATAACGGGTTAGCTTATTAATAAGGTCTTGTTTAAAATAGCGAAGAGCCCCGGAATTTTTCATCTGCTCATAGCTTCCCATTTGCGGGTCAAAAAAATTAAATTCCAAAAGCCCGTAGGTGCCGTTTATTTGTAAAACCGTATCATTCTGAAAAGAACGGGGCTTTTTTAATTCAGAAAGTACCAGATCAGCGGATTTAAAAAAACCTTCAATAGTTTTTTTATTCAGGTGTATTTCTGAGGTATCTCCCTGCAAATCTTCAATAAGAGAGCCTGCAAATTTTTTTGCCCGCTTATTTTCGATGTAATGCTCCCTTTGATTCTCTGCAAGAAAACCACAGAACACAGCGAGGAACAGCATTAAAAATTCCCAGAGATAATGTGTCCATTTTTTCCTGCCCCGATGGCTATCGGGGTCGGAAGCCGTATGAGAATGATGATGTACTTCCATAAATAATTTATTTCAGGTGATATTCTTCTTGTAATGCAAGTATGATCTGTTTTGCTTTTACCAGCATGGTATTGTATTCAACCACTGTTCTTTCCTGGGTGCTTTGGACAACCGTTGCATAATTGATCCAAAGTGCAATCGTTTCCTTATCTGTTTTACGAAAAACAAGGGGGTGTGTTGGAGGTGTGCCATCCTGTAGTTGAATAATAGGTCTCGCATCCACCACCTGCAGTATGAACGGATTTAATAGGTTGGAG
>DASVOE010000058.1:0-52429 GCA_036383515.1 Chitinophagaceae bacterium
TTTCCTATGACGAACTAAAAAAAATGGTCGGCTCTGCACATAACATCGTTTATTATGAAGACTCCGCAAGAGTAAGTGTCGAAGAGAAACATGCACAATTTTTTCAATCGTACCAGGTAAAGGGGAAAGAGCTGCGGTCTGAACCGCTTGACATTGAAATAGGATCGGGTGAAAAGGCACAAACCTATGCCTATTGGAAAAATGAACAATTGATCCAATTTCCGCTGACCTATTTTACGGCCCGGCAAAGCTGGACGAATAGTCCTGGTTATCCCACCAGGAAACCTTATTTCGACAGGGTGATCCTTAGCCGTTGTTTGGAATGTCATGCTTCTTATGTTACGAAAACCGATTTTCAAACCGGTCCGTTGGAGATGAGCGAAAAACTGTCGGCTAACTCCATCGTTTTTGGAATTGATTGTGAGCGATGCCACGGGCCGGCAGCCCAGCATGTACAATTTCACCAGGAAAATCCGGCTGCGCAACAGGCGAAGTTCATTACTTCTATCAAATCCTTAACGCGGCAACAACAATTGGATGTATGTGCTTCCTGTCATTCCGGGAACGACCTCGACGTACAACGGTCGCTATTTGCTTTCAGACCCGGAGATACGTTAGCGAATTTTTATTATCCGCATTTCGGATCAGGTGGGAGTGAACCAGATGTACATGGCAAGCAGATGCAATTACTACAGTCGAGCAAATGTTTTCAGCAAAGCACGATGACCTGCAAATCATGTCACGATTCGCATCCATTGGAACAAAACCAAACAAATGTATTTATCTCGAAATGTATGGCGTGTCACCAAAATTCCGAACATGCCTTGCAAATGAAGACGAGCAGCAAAAATTGTATTGATTGCCATATGCCGCTCCAGGTTTCAAAGTCGCTTAATTTTAATAATGGCACAGAAATGAAAAGCATTCCGTATTTGTTGAGAACCCATAAAATTGCTGTATATCCTGGATCTGAATGAGTATAGGGACATCATCATAAACAATCTCCGGTTGCTGATAGAGAATAAGCGTATCAAACTTTATGCATTTCTAATCATGGTTGACCATATTCATTTGATATGGCAAACAAACGCAGCCATTGATACACCCACACATGCGCAAAGAGACTTTCTGAAATACACAGCCCAACAGATCAAACATGACTTCCAAAAAAATTACCCTGAACATGCCGTATTTTATATGAGTAACCGTTAGGCTTGAATAGTCAAACAGTGAGAGCCGTCAACCATGCAGTAAGAATGATCGTTTGCACAAACGTAATAACAAGAAGTGGGCAAAACAGATAATTTTACACAATGAATCATTTATTGCATAATCCTGTTTATCATGCGCTGCTCTCCGGCGACCGGCACCTCAGTTTTGGTAATGAGCGGGTGAAATTTTTTGATGAGCAGGTTTCGCCATTTGCAGGCTTTGACCATGATTATGACAAAGGATTTTCTGACCTGTATGAATTGCTCCCTGCTGGCCGCAAAATTTTATATGCTACTCCTTCTCCCATTTCTCAACCCAAAGGCTGGCGATTAATCCATGAAATAAGAGGGTTCCAATTTGTATATGAAGCAGGTGGAGAAATCAAAACCGAATTTTCCAACGTGCTCCCATTAATGGAAATACACGCAGAACAGATGGTGCAACTTGCTGCGCTTACAAAGCCCGGGCCTTTTGGACTCAAAACGATAGACTTTGGATATTACTTCGGAATTTTTGAAAAGGATAAATTGGTAGCTATGACAGGTCAGCGGTTGCATGTAGAAAATTGTACAGAGATCAGCGCCGTATGCACTCACCCGGATCATTTAGGCAAAGGATATGCATCCATTTTATTACAACATCAACTGCAACTCATCCTGCAACAAGGTCAACAACCTTTTCTGCATGTTCGTGGCGATAATGAACGGGCCATTGCGATATATGAACGGCTCGGATTTACCATTTCCCGGCCCATGAATTTCTACTTTATGAAAAAGGAATAAGCATTGCGAACTTCTGCTGCGCATATATTCGATAAAATACAGCAACACGCCATGACTGCTGTATTCTTGTCAACAACACGAACAAGCAAAGCCTCTTTCCCAAAAAATTCGTTTACAATAAATAAACGACTGTTCACCGAAATAAAATAGCAACCTGCTGCCGGTAATATTATTTTAGCAGCAGAGTAATCATTCCCAACAACTTTCTTTTTAATTTCAGTTTGTCAAATTCATTTCCATAAACGGTGATACGATGAAAGTAATAATTACAGGCGCCACAGGTATGGTAGGAGAGGGAGTGCTGCTGGAATGTCTGAATAATAAGGCTGTGCAGGAGGTATTGATGATCAACCGGCGTTCATCACCCATCAAGCATCCCAGGCTAAAAGAATTGCTGGTGCCTGATTTTTTTCAACTGCATCAATTCAGTGATGCGATAAAAGGTTATGATGCCTGTTTTTATTGTGCTGGTATCAGCTCAGTCGGCATGAACGAAACAAAATACAGCTATATCACTTACGATACTACGATGGCATTTGCAAATGCATTGCTGGAAGTAAATAAGTCGATGACATTTTGTTTTGTATCGGGTAGTCATACTGATAGTTCGGAAAAAGGTAAACTGATGTGGGCCCGTGTAAAAGGCAAAACAGAAAATGCACTGATGAAACTGCCGTTCAGCAACGAATATAATTTTCGTCCGGGTGGTATGCTCACGACTCCCGGTCAACGGAATGCAAAAGCACTTTATACATTTATCGTTAAGCTCATCAGGGCCATCTCTCCCAAAAGAGTGTGCACTATGCAGGAGATAGGCCTGGCCATGATCCATGCTGTAATAAAAGGCTACCCGAAACAGGTATTGGAAATAGCAGACATCAAACTATTGGCAAAAGAAGAATAAAATGTAACCGCTTCACGGATACTCTTTATCGCACTATACAAACTGGTCGAGCGCCGCATTAAATTCTTCTAAAGAAAACGGTTTTTCAAAAAAAAGATCAGCGCCATTTTCCAAAGCAACATCCCGCACAGAACCAAACCCCGAGATCATGATGATCTTAATAGCAGGATATTTTTTCTTGATATAGCTGATAAAATCAACCCCGAATCCATCGGGTAACTTATTGTCCAGCAGGATGACAGAAGGCTCATGTCGCTGGAGATACTCATCGGCAGACAAAAGGTTATTTACATAATCCAATTGAAATTTTCTTTCCGTAAGGATCATATCCAGCACTAACCCTATTTCACCATCGTCTTCAACAACCAGCACTTTTTTTGCCGCATTTCGTTTCACCGTAGTTGTAGTTGACATGACTTTTTTGGGGTTAATGATTATAATATTCTTTTGAATCCCGGTCCAGGAAAGTGTCCTGAATAACATTGCAGCAAATTGCCTGCCTCAATTGCTTTTGGCAGAGAAATTATATCCACCTCCAGGCTTCTTTCCGGAAAACCTGCACTTATCTTCTCCACCCAAACGATCAACCGCTGTTCAATCAACCGCAGCCTGCTTCTACGCATAGCCCCAGCAGACGCCACTCAAGATATGCAGTCACACAATCAAGAATATTATATTGTGTATAAAAAAAATTAAATTCACAGCTCAGAAGCGGAAATATGCCTATTTACATGGATGTTCACATTGCTCCCGGCGTGAAAGCTAAGGATGTTGCCGAAGCTCATCGTAAAGACCTGCTTCACCAGCATGAATATGGCTGTAATTGTATGACCTACTGGATAGATGAAGAGCGGGAAACGATCTTTTGCCTGATAGACGCCGCAGATAAAGATGCCGTAAAAGAAATGCATAGCAAGGCACATGGCATGGTGCCCAATAAGATCATCGAAGTAAGCAGCTCCATTGTTGCATCTTTTTTAGGCCGCATCTATGATCCCGAAGAAGTAAAACCTTCAGAAGATGGATTAAAGATTTTCAGCGACCCTTCTTTCCGCATATTGCTGGTGACGAAGATGACAGATCCTGTTTTGTTGCAGCACCAGCTGGGCGTTGAAAAAACAAATGAATTTATAAACAGGCATAATGAGACCATCCGGAAAAACCTTTTACTGCATGATGGAAGTGAAGCCGAACAGAGGGGAAATGGATTTATTATTTCTTTTACTTCAGCCAGCAAAGCAATTTCCTGTGCAGTGGCCATACAAAAAGATATGACCGCTGTTGACAGAACCCTGCTCAATTTCAGGATCGGGATCAGTGGCGGTGAGCCCATTGAAAAAAGCAGCAGGTTTTTTGGGGATGCCATTCAGTTTGCAAACTATCTCTGTGCCCTTAACAACAGCTCACATATTGCTGTTGCTTGCAAAGTAAAGGAGCTGGTATCAAAAGATCATTTCCAGAACAAAACAGGTTATTTTCTATCCTTATCTCCCCAGGATGAATTATTGTTGCAGTTGCTGTTTGATAAACTGGAAGAACACTGGCAGGACCCTGATTTTGATATAGCAGAGTATTGCCATGTCATGGCCATGAGTCAATCGCAACTTTACCGGAAAACAATTGCACTCACAGGCCGGTCATGTAATATACTTTTAAAAGAATTCAGGCTTGAAAAAGCAAAAGAGCTGATGAAGAAACAGCATTATTCCATTTCACAAATAACCTTTGAATCAGGATTCACAAGTCCTTCTTATTTCACTAAATGCTTCAAAAAGGAATACGGTCTACTTCCCATGGAGTATCTCGATCTGCTGCATTGATACCTTGCTGTTTCCCGCTGAATAATTTTTACTACTTATTGAACGATTTGTGCCAAGTCATTTACCATTTAATGAATGATTTGTTATATGCCATCCGTGGCCGGCGATATTATTTTTGATTCATCTTTTAACACTTAATAAAAATGAAATGAAAACCTATCTTATCCAGAGAAATGTTCCCGGCGCCGGTAAGTTCACGCCTGCAGAACGTAAAGCATTAGCACAAAGATCATGTCAGGTACTCGAAGAAATGGGTTCTGACCAGATTCAATGGCTGCATAGTTATATCACCAGCGATAACCTTTGGTGTATATATAAAGCAGAGAATGAAGAACTCGTTCGTGAACATGCGAGAAGAGGCGATTTCCCGGCCAACTTCATACACGAAGTAGTTGGAACATTTAGCCCGGCTACAGCAGAAATGGCTGTTTAACCAAAAAAAATTTTACTCCCCCTTTATTGGATCGTTACTCATTAAACCATCAACAAATGAAACATTTATTCAGCAGCCTTTTGCGCTGCCACAGGAAAGCTTTTGCTTTAACGCAAACAGGTAACTACAGCGTATTACTTTTTTGTACAACACTTACGGTTGCATTTTTAATGACCGGGTGTCAGAAAGAAAACTTACTTCCACGACAGGAAGAAATTCAAAGCAAAAACAACCGGGCAGTACAAGCAGAATCGAATGGATTTGGAAATTATAAAGGTCTGGCTCCTGAAACGGAGTGGCAATTGCAACAAGCCAAAATTGCTACGGCCAGGTACAACGACTTTGAAAATGCGATCAATGATGATTATGTTGATATCAATGTAATAGTTCCTGAAATGGGTTATCATTACCTGAAGGTTGCACATCTTGATGGAACATTTGAATATAATAAACCGGAAATACTGGTATATAACAAAGAAGAAAACGGAAGGATGAAATTAGTGGCAGTAGAATATGCTGTTCCTATTGCATTATCACCCAATGCCCCACCTTCAGGTTTTGCAGGAACAAATGATGTTTGGGGAGTGTACCAGGGAGTGTTATGGACATTGCATGCATGGGTTTGGGAGTATAACCCCGACGGCGTTTTCAATCCTACCAATCCGTTGGTGCACCTGCATTAAAATTTTTCATACGAAATGAAAACCTGCCCCGGTTTTTTCGGAGCAGGTTTTCATTTGTTTCATCGGTGAAGCTTACAAATAAACAGCAATAAGCAAACACTGCAAACGGCTTGTCCCGTCGGCTGCAGCACTCAATAAACACGCTGTATTACGTAATATCCAAACATCCCTGATCATTACCTGTTTGTCCCGTTTACCTCTTACATTAATTTTCCGTAGGTCCGGAGAAGGCGCAGGCAGTATTTACAAAATAAATACCAAGCAGGGTAGTTAGCAGAAAGCAAAAGGGCTGGTCAAACCTGCCCATATCAATTTATAGATGAAAAGGGTTTAATTTTTTTAATCTTAAAAATAGAAGGAATAAAAAGCGTGGAGTCATGAATAAGATTTGCATTGTTGTCCTTTTGATTGCTTTTAGCAAATTGTCAAACTCGCAATCCTCACTGGAGTTGAATGCGGGTAACAAACGGATAGCGGCATATGTAAAAGGTTTTCGTTACATTGATAAAAGCAAACGATGGAGCATTTATAGCAACAATCGTGTTGCTGCAAACTATGAGACAGGTAAGCCTGGTTTTTTTTCTACGAACATCCTGGCTTATCATTTCAGGAACGGCATTGGCATAGGCGCCATTTTAATGGCCGGTAACAATAAGTTACGCCCCGCAACCGGATTTCAATACCAAAAAACGATACGCTCATTCTACCTCTATTTCCTGTCAACGTACGAATTGAACAAATTTACCCGGCAGGAAAATTATTTAACGCTGGTTTACAAACACAAGCTGTCAAAGAAAGTAAAACTCGTTTTTCACTATGAAAATTATATCTGCTTTCTGAAATGGGGCTACGATCAGAGTTTTCAACGTATACGATCAGGTTTAGAAATCAAAAAAACACAAGTTGGGTTCATCAGCGAAACTTCTCAAACCGGTAAAACCCATAAAACCTCGTTGATCAATTTAGGATTCTTTATTAAACAAACATTTTAATGTGGTAATGAGTATGCATGTAAGAGCAGGTAACTATCTTTTTGCTATTACGGATCAGTAGGCAGGAAAGCCATAACTTATCTTTACACCTAAATAATAGAACTATGGAGTTAGGTGTTGGCATGTTTGGCGATTTGCACATTAATAAAAAAGGGGAGATACAACCCGCCGGGCAACGGCTGCAAGAGCTGATCGAAGAAATAAAACTGATGGACCAGGTAGGTCTTGACTTTTACGGCATAGGTGAGCATCATCGTCCCGATTATGCTGTATCAACACCGGAAATAATATTAGCAGCTGCCGCCACTGTTACAAAGAACATCAAATTGGGCAGCGCTGTTTCTGTATTAAGTTCCGCAGACCCGGTAAAACTATATCAAAGTTTTGCTACGATTGATCTGCTTACCAATGGCAGGGCAGAGTTAGTAGCTGGCCGTGGAAGTTTTATTGAATCGTTCCCGTTGTTTGGTTACAGCCTCGAAGATTATGATGCGCTGTTTGAAGAAAAATTAGACCTGCTGCTGAAAATAAATACTGCAGAACGTATTACCTGGAAAGGAAAATTCAGACCTGCGTTAATGGATCAGCAAGTTTTACCCCGTGCCGTAAACGATCACCTGAATATCTGGATAGCAGTGGGAGGCACACCCGAGTCGGTGTTAAGAGCGGGTAAAAAAGGTTTGCCGGTAATCTTTGCAATTATCGGTGGCAACCCGGCACAATTTAAACCCCTGTTTAATTATTACAAAGAAGTGTACCAGCATTTCAATCATGATATAAGTAAATTCCAGGTGGGTGTGCACATGCATTCTTTTTTTGGTGATGACAGTAAACAAACTGCCGATGAATATTATCCCATTTACTCAGCTCAAATGAACAGGGTAGGCGCTTCCCGCGGCTGGCCAGCTTACCAACCTCAACAATATGTAGCTGGCAGAAGCAGTGAGGGGCATTTAATTATTGGTGATGCCAATGAAGCAATTGATAAAATCTTACACATGCAGGAACTATTTGGACTCACCCGTTTCTCCGCACACATGGATGTAGGCGGACCTTCACATGCATCCATGATGAAATCAATAGAGATCTATGGAACTAAAATTGCACCGAAGGTGAGAGAGGCATTAACAAGGTAGCTCTCTGAAGAAATATTAATCTGTGTTAATCCGTGCTAATCTGTGGCCCAAACGAAAAACTTGTCAGCGCTTTATTATCCAGCTTTGTTGATTCCTTATCTTTTTCGAAGGCGGCAACTTTCGGGTCTTCGTACAGGATCCAGGACCAATCCTAGCTAATGAAACAAGGGCATTTAATTCTACAGAATGTGACAGAACAGAAAAACGGCAGAAATTTATGCCATATTGCGATGCCCCATCTGTAACAACAAGACCGACCTCAACTGGAATTTTCCAAAGTAACGGAGTTCGTATCCCGACTTGGTGGAATCTTATTTTTATACTGGCAACATCTTTGCGTTTATTTCTTTGTACTATTTATTTAGAATAATAAACTTAAAAATACAAGTATGAAAAAGAATAGCATAATTCGTCTTTCAGCAGTATTGCTGGCTTTTACCACCCTTGCATTACCTACAAAGCTGATGGCACAGGGCTCGAAAGAAAATAAGATAATAAAAGACAGTAAGGAAGCGAAAGCGGCGTTTATAAAATCCGATGAACTGATGAAAAATTTGTTCGAAAAGGCTTACGGGTACGTCATTTTTCCCAACGTAGGAAAGGGTGCTATAGGTGTAGGAGGTGCGGCAGGCAATGGAACAGTATTTGAAAAAGGAACCGTGGTTGGAACAGCAAAGATGAAACAGGTAAGTGTGGGTTTCCAGTTTGGCGGACAAGCCTATCGTGAAGTAATTTTCTTTGAAAGCAAAGCCGGATTGGACCGGTTCAAAGAAAATAAATTTGAATTCGCTGCGCAGGCTTCAGCAGTGGCCGTTACAGCCGGAGCTTCTACTAATGTAAAATACAGGAATGGTGTAATGGTGTTTACACAGGAAAAAGGAGGCCTGATGTATGAAGCCTCAATAGGCGGACAGAAGTTTAGCTATCATAGATTATAATATTCCCTGGTAAAGAATATCATATTGTCCGTATCTGATCATTAATAGCCCGGTACTAATACAGCACCGGGCTATTCAAATGAATAAATAGAACTTGCACTCAGCCTTTTCAATGAATATATTTCCCCGGCTAAGAATATAAGTTTCTTTGTTCTTAAGCTTTTTAATTTTTACAACAGACCTGCTTAGCCCGAAACGTTGAGCCTGCTCACCGCATAAATAAAGAAGATGTTCAAACTTTTTCTTCTCTTTCTACCGTCAGCGTACATTCACCGATTAAAGCAGCCAATGCTCCTACGGCTGCCAATACGGGAGCGAACAGGGCGCCTACTACACCAATCGTTAACGGAAAAGACATGATCTCTTTATTATTCTTATCATGAATGGTAATCTTCCTCACGTTACCTTCTTCTATAAGCTCTTTAACTTTGTTGAGTAGTTGTTCGCCTTTAATAGTAAAGGTTTCTTTAAATGCGGATGACATAATGATTTCGTTTTATTTAACTGAATAAAACAATGATAGCAATTATGCTACCCAATTAGTTGACCCTGTTATTTAAAACCCTCTGGCACCCGTTCCCCTTGGTTTGGGTAATGCTTTTCTTGGAATTTTTTCTTCCTGCTGCGCCGTGTTATACACAAATGATGCAATGATGGTTGATGCCTGCATAAGATCGGCCGGCACTAAATGATCATAGGTATCCATATTAGTATGATGTGTACGGGTATCATATTCTATCTCATCCTGTATAAACTGGAAACCGGGAATACCTATAGCATCAAATGCCAGGTGATCGGTACCGCTGGTATTATTGATCGTTATCGTAGAAGCGCCTAAATCATGAAAGGGTTCCAGCCATTTTGAAAAAACAGGACCTGCTTCTTTATTGCCCTGCAAATAAATGCCGCGGATCTTGCCTGTTCCGTTATCGAGATTATAATACGCTGATACTTTTTCGTGACCGGGCTTTATTACCATATCTGCAGGATCTGCAAAATGATTTTTTACATAACCGCGGGAACCTAACAATCCCTGCTCTTCACCACTCCATAAACAAATTCGAATGCTGCGTTTCGGTTGCAGTCCTGTTGCTTTAATAATACGAAGCGCTTCCATCATCACCGCACAGCCTGCTGCATTATCAGTAGCACCAGTGGCACCCTGCCAGCTATCAAGGTGACCGCCAACGATCACCCATTCATTTTTCAATACAGGATCAGTACCCTCAATTTCTCCTACTACATTATATCCCTTCAGATCAGCAGAATAAAATGTAGTTTTCACATCGGCTTCCATTTTTACTTTTTCTCCTGCAATAATTAATCGTTGTATGCGCAAATAGTCATCACTCGAAAGCATCACGTAGGCATACTTATTTTCTGCATCTTTTGCATAGCTGCCGCCATTTTGTACAAAGAGGGTTCCATCATTACCAGATCGGCTCATGCTGAGCACAAGAGCGGGTTTTTCATTTTTATAAAAATCATTCATCTGGCGTTGCACGCTTTGCCGCTGGCGCATAGCATTTAATTGATCAGGGTTGAAATTATTTTGTTGCCGGCGGGCTGTATCGGGTTGTGACCTGGCCATCTTATCCAGTTGTTCGTCAGTAAACCTTGCACCATCTGCTTCAAATGACGGTTTCAATGTATCAACAGAATAGATCATGACGATCTTACCTTTTATTTTGCCGGAATAAAGCTGGAACAACTCTGCAGAATCTTTGGCTTTGATCAGTATTACATCTTCTGTTATATTTTTTTTACCGGGAGTGCTTCCTGTCCATGCCCGTGGAATAGCAATTACCGGAAAATAATAAGGGGCAGTAACAGCAAGATAGCAGCGGTTTTGTTCCCATCCCTGTCCAAAATCACCCCAGGGTTCTAAAGCAACATTGGTCAATCCCATTTTGGTAAGTTCATCCTTAGCCCAATTGGCCGCCCGGAAAAAACCGGGTGAGTTGGTCAATCTCGGCCCGCTGACATCGGTGAGGTGAAAGGCTATGTCCATTACCTGGGAATGGCTGAGACCTTCTTTTTTTATTTTTTCAGTGGCATCTGTTTGCGCAGACGCAAAACATATCCAACCACAAAAAATAGATAACAGGATAATTTGCTTTCTCATGTGTTGATTTTTTGATGAATGAAAGGGCTAAATGGATTGGACGGAAAAGATATTCAATAATTGCGGTGGAAGATAAAATTTTCAGGCAACTAAGAAAGAATTTGATTGCCGGAAATTGCAGGCGTTATGTAGCAGAGATGAATGCCGGTCTAATCCCGGAAACCTATTCAGGTATTAAAAGCAAGCTTATCTTAAAAAAACGATACAGGAAAAGCGCTGTTTAATCCTTACCAGTTTTTTCAATAGTAAGTATAAGGATGGATTTGGTTTCGGTACTGGCAACTACAATACCAATCTCCGACTTTCCTTTCGTGATGACGTGTAAACGATCGAGGCTTTCATGCTTGATTGTTTCTCCTTTCACGGCCAAACATGTTTCTAATTGCTTTACTACAGCATTATACTGTGCAATAGCTTTTTCTTTGGTAGGGTGTTCATTGTACAGTTCTACATAACCACCGTCTTTTCCTATTACATATTGATTACTGCTAAAGCCATCAAAGGTAATTTTTAGGGTAAAGTTTTCCGAGCTATCATCATTTTTATCCAGGGCTTCTCCCTGCAAGCTGCTATACCCGGCTTCTTCGTCTGCCAACGCTTTATTCATAGCAGTACAGAGTGGCAACGGGGATAAAGAATTTTCGGTAGTTGAACGAAAGGAAAGACAGGTAAATGCGACAAACAATACGGGCACCAATAGACTTTTCATAAAAGAGTAGTGTTTAATAATAAAGGATCAAAATAATGCAAGAAAATGATATAAAAAATTTTGGAAGCGACCAACCAGGCCAGGAAGTATTGGTGTGAACATGGAGCATGTAATAGATTCACATCCCTGCGTTCATTTGTACTGTATATTTATAGCATACTTATTGTGTAACAGTAGATTTATCCCCAATACTACACTAACTTATGACTCAAAAAGACACACTTGAAGCCTTGTACAGAAAAATGGTGGAAGAGGTTCAGGATTACGTTATTATTCTGCTTGACCTTGATGGCAACATACTTACCTGGAATAAGGGTGTTGAGAAAATAAAGGGGTATAAAGCTGTGGAAATAATAGGGCAAAATTTCAACATTTTTTATTTGCCCCAGGACAGGCAGGCACGGCTTCCCGAACAATTAATAGATTTGGCTAAACGGGAAGGAAGAGCCAAACATATAGGCAGACGTTTGCGAAAAGACGGTACAATTTTCTGGGGCAGCATATTAATTACTGCCATTCATGATGACGATGGAGAAGTAGTTGGGTTTACTAAATTGACAAGAGAATTGAGAGATAATGAACTCGATTAACAAGTTGCCTATTTACTGACCTCCTTTTGCAAGGTATCAGTTGATATTTTTTTCCAGTTTATCAAACGATTCATTCCATCCTTTTATACATTCATCATACACTTCATCCGGGGTACCGATATGTTTCAATTTCATTTTGGTTGCGCCATCAGCCTCCTCAAAGCTCACGGTGATCAACAATTCTTTGGGCCATTCTCCCGGCATATTATAAGCTGAGGCCGCAACAATATTTCCTTCAGCATCCGAAAAATTATCACTCATCACAATTTTCTTATTAAGAATAATTTCTTTGTATACACCTGTAGACCAGAATTCTTCGCCCTTTGAAGACCGCATACACGATAAATATTTCCCGCCTGTTCTAAAATCAATGGTGGCGGAAGGGCAGGTAAAATCGTAAGGGCCCCACCATTTTTTATAGCTCTCCGGTTCTGTCCAGGCCTGCCATACTTTATGCAGAGGCAAATTAAATACCCTCTGGATCACAAGTTCTTTTTTTGCAGTTGTCGCTGCCTGCTTTGTATTACTTTTTGTTTCCATTTGCCGTTATTTAATATGATTTACTTAAAACTGGAACAGGATATATTCCCCAAACTTTATGCCTGTTCAACACAAATGAACGTAATAGTTTTTTTTGCTTGGTTACTAATGCTGTAATTTTAAAATAAAAAATGGAGAGCAGGGGACTGCTTTTTATTCCCGACATAAGCGGTTTTACACGTTTTGTCAATCAAACAGATATTGAACATAGCAGTCTCATTATCCGTGAACTGCTGGAGGTGCTTATTAATGCCAATGAAATAGGATTAGAGGTATCTGAAATTGAAGGAGATGCTATCCTCTTTTATAAGTACGGCGAAAATCCCGGTTTAAAAACGTTGTACCAGCAGGTGCAAAAAATGTTTTGCGCATTTCACAAACGGCTGATCGTATATGATCACAACCGTTTTTGTCAATGCAATGCCTGTATGTCTGCTATTACGCTTACCTTAAAAGTAATCACACATTATGGCGAGTTTACAGGTTATACCATTCAACATTTTAATAAGCTGATCGGTAAAGATGTAATCGTAGCTCACCAGTTGCTGAAAAACGATATTGAACAACACGAATACTGGCTCGTTACTGATAACCTGCTGCAGAATGAAGCGTTGCCTGACCTGGCACAATGGATGAAATGGGATCAGAGTGCCCGGCAAACAGAAACAGGTGAAGTAGCTTTTCATTATACCCAGCTTGGCAAATTGAAAGACGAAATAGAACCCGATCCTCCGTTGCAACTGGAGCTTTCGGATAAAGTGAAGGTGCTGTCTGTATCGAAAGAATATGAAACGGATATCATTCATTTATTTCATGCTACCGGTGACTTCAACTATCGGAGCCGCTGGCAGGAAGATGTGAAAGCAGTAGAGGAAGTAAGTCATTTTTTACCCCGTGTGGGTATGAAATTTCGCCGAATAGGGGAGAGCGGTGAAGCAACCATCTATGCCAGCAGTTATACGTTTCATCCCGAAAGAATTGAATTCAGCGAAACAGATGAAACCAAAAAGAACGCTACTTATTATACGCTGGAAAAAATAGGGACTAATAAAATAAAACTTACACTTGATTATTACATACCCAAAAATATAGCTGGACAATTATTGTTCAATTTATTTCACAAAAAGAAAATGGAAAAAAAACTTATCCAATCGTTGAAGAACCTGGATACGGTGGTGAAAGAAATTAAACTGCCGGGCGAAGACTGAAAAATTATCCCGGGTATTTATTGTAATAACCTCATCCGGTAGGCATTCATAGCAGTGGTCCTAATTTTCTAACTGCGCCATTTTGAAGCCAGTATGCCGGTTGCCGTACAACTTTATTTCGTTATATCGTCTACTTCAACATCTCCTTCATCATCCTTTGGTTTGGGGTAATCATTTTTGATCTTTTTTTCAAAGTCCTTTTCGTCTTTAATATTACGCCATACCAGGAAACCAATTAAACAAACGGCTCCAATGATGATGAGAAGTATTACGGGCCATTTCATATATTCAAATTTATGTTAAGTTACTTTTATTTTTATCGTTGCGGATATAGTTCTTTATGGAATGTGGCCAGGTATACTTTTCAGCACACTTACCAGCAGTCTTCAGGCAGTGTATTAGTTTCAAAATATCAGGTACTTTTATTTCACGCAAAGGCGCAAAGAAAATAAGCCGCTAAGGATACAATCTTTGCGTCTTGGATTACTTAGCGTCCCGATAGCTACCGGGGTTGCGTGAAAAATTCAAACTGGTACACTATCGCCTTTACACTCCGCTTCATTATATTACACAAATCATTATCTTCCCTTATAAAACCGTTCAACATGCCAAAACAATTCCTGCTTTTCGTACTTCTCTTTTCCATCGTTTCAGGTAGTACCGCTCAACCAAAAAAAGATTCTGTAAGCAATAAGCTGCATGATTTTTTTAAACCGGTTAAATGGAGAAACATCGGCCCCTTCCGTGGCGGCCGTTCGGTTACTGCCACTGGTGTTGTGGGAAACATCAATACCTATTATATGGGAACAACCGGCGGTGGATTATGGAAAACAGAGGATATGGGTATTACCTGGAATAATATTTCGGACGGCTATTTTAAAACAGGATCGGTGGGTGCTGTGGCTGTTGCTGAAAGCGATCCGAATGTAGTGTATGTGGGCATGGGCGAACACGCAGTTCGTGGTGTAATGACGCATCATGGAGATGGCGTATATAAATCAACGGATGCAGGAAAAACATGGAAGCAAATCGGGTTGGAGCTAACGCAACATATTTCGAGGATCGTTATTCATCCAAAAGATCCAAACGTTGTTTATGTAGCTGCGCAAGGCGCTTTATATAGTAAATCACAACAACGGGGCATTTATAAATCAACAGATGGCGGCCTCACCTGGAAGAATGTATTGTATGTGGATGATAAAACGGGTGCTGTGGAATTATCGCTTGACATGAATAACCCAAGGATACTATATGCTGCTATGTGGGAACATGGTCGCCTGCCCTGGAAAGTGATCAGTGGTGGACCCGGCAGTGGCTTATATAAATCAACCGATGCAGGTGAACATTGGGAAAAGATCCAGGAAGGCTTACCAAAAGAACTCGGCAAAATGGCGATCGCTGTATGCCGTTCTAATTCAGAAAAAGTATATGCGTTGATTGAAAGCGATTCCGATAAAGAGCAGGGCGGTTTGTTTGTATCAAATGATGCCGGCAAAAACTGGTCGTTGGTAACTAATGATCATCGCCTCGTGCAACGGGCCTGGTATTATATTGAATTGTTTACTGATCCGCTTAATGAAAACACCGTTTATGTATTGAGTGCGCCGGCACTGCGTTCTAAAGACGGCGGTAAAACATGGGAAAATCTTTCCGGCACACACGGTGATTACCATGACCTGTGGATCAATCCTAATAATTCAAAAAATATGATAATCGCCAATGATGGTGGCGCTGCTGTATCTGTGAACTACGGAAAAACATGGAGCACACAAAGTAATATGCCAACGGGTCAATTTTACAGGATCAACACCGACAATCAATTTCCTTATCGCATCTATGGTGGTCAGCAGGATAATACGGCTGTTACCATAGCAAACAGGGAATTAGGAAGTGGTGGTATAACAACTGCCAGCTGGACATATACAGCAGGTGGCGAAAGTTCTTTTCCTGCTTTCAACCCGGATGATCCCCGTTATGTATTGGGAGGAAGTTATCTCGGCACCATTGAAGTGCTGGATGCAAAAGCAAAAGCCAGCACTAATATTATGGCTGCACCTATTCAATATTTAGGAAGAGATTCTAAAGACATGAAATACCGGTTTAACTGGAATGCACCTATTATCTGGTCGAAGCATGAACCCGGAACTTATTATCATGGGTCACAATATTTATTACGCACTACGGATATGGGTAAAACGTGGACGGAGGTTTCACCCGATCTTACCCGTAATGAAAAAGATAAACAAGGAAAAGGTGGCGGACCTTATACCAATGAAGCAGTTGGTGCAGAAAACTATGGTACATTAAGTTATATCATTGAATCGCCGCATGAAAAAGGAGTAATATGGACAGGCAGTGATGATGGTATGGTGTATTTAACAAAAGACGGTGGTGCACACTGGCAAAACGTAACTCCAAAAGGTTTACCTGAATGCCTCATCAATGCTATTGATGTATCACCGCATGATAAAGCAACCGCCTATATTGCTACTACCCGTTATAAATTTAATGATCATACGCCGGGGCTTTATAAAACTACTGACTATGGCAAAACATGGACAAAGATTGATAACGGCATCCCTATCGGTGCATTTACAAGAGTAGTAAGAGAAGATGACCAGCGTAAAGATCTTTTATTTGCCGGAACAGAAACGGGTGTTTACCTCTCCTGGAATGGTGGTAAAGAATGGACACCTTTTCAATTGAATTTACCGGTGACACCCATTACTGATTTAAGAATTCATAAAGGTGACCTGATTGCTGCTACATCAGGAAGAGCATTCTGGATATTAGATGATCTTGGTTTAATACGTCAATACAAAACTGTTACAGATTCATTCGCTGTTTACCAGCCGGAAGACGCTTATCTCGTCAATGCATCAAGTCCATTAGATGAAACGGATGAAAGTTTTGATGGCACGGGTACGTTGCGTGGTGTAAATCCCGCCAGTGGTCTTGTTATTTATTATCACCTGCCGGCATTAAAATCTACCGATGATATTACAATGGAAATAAGAGATGAATCAGGCAAACTGGTACGTACAATTTATTCTAAAAAGGATAGCACCTACCGGCGTTATGATGGTGGGCCATCAGCAGAGCCGTTGCTTTCAAAAAATAAAGGGCTGAACAGGTTTGTTTGGGATATGCGTCATTCAACAATGCCGGGCATACCGGGTGTATATATAGAAAGCAGCTACAACGGTCATAAAGCAGTGCCGGGAAAATACACGATTACGCTTAAAAAAGGAACACAAGCCATCAGCACAACTGCAGCGATATTATCCAATCCTTTATATGTTACAGATGCTGCTACCTATAAAGAATACGATGCTGTAATGAGTAATATGGAAAAGGAACTCACTTCCATGCATCAACTCACGAATAGCATTTTTGTGAAAAGACAACAATTGGAATCGTTATTGGCCAACTTACCGGCAGATGCAAAATTTGCGGCGCTGAAAACAGAAGGACAAGCATTGCAGCAGCGAATGAAAGCATGGGATGAGGAGATGGTGCAACGCAAATCAAAAGCCTATGATGATGTGGAAAATTTCCCCAATAAGTTTACAGCCAATTATATGTTCCTCATCAACCAGACAGAAAGCGATATACCAAGCGTAAACAAGCCATCGCTGGATCTTTTGAAGGAGCTGAATACTGAATGGGTGAAACTAAAAGCAAGCGCCACTGAAATACTGGAAAAAAATATACCGGCCTTTAATAAACTATTATGGGAAGCCGGGGTAGGGGCGATCTGGAAAAATTAAATAATCCGGAATAGGGGAGGCTAGTATTGCTTTTAGTATTTCCTGTTCAACGTATAACTAAAATCTTCATTACCTACCAGCAGGTTACCTTTTGCATCGGTAAACAAAAGGATGTTCTCATCAGCTTGCAGAAGGTAAATGAATCCGTTTCCTTTTTCATCATTGAGCTGGTAAATAGTTTGTCCATTGTTTCCGGTCCTGGTTATCCAGTTTCCTTTGCGGCCGCTTCTATCACGCCAGGGAGTTCCTAAAATTTGGTATAACCCCGTATCATTCTTTATGGCATTAGCATAAAGAATGATACGCCATTTTATTTTGTAACATAATTTCCCTTCGGCAATAATACCCGGCACAGCGCAAGGAGTGCGACCATCAAAAACCATGGAGTCTTTAAGAACGATTTGTCGTGACGGATTATTTATCTTGTCAGTAAGAGAAGCTGTCATATTGTTGAGCGTATAACTCCATCCGCCATTACCTACTAACAGGTTATTGTCCGCATCCAGCAGATGAAGCAAGTTTGCATCCAACTCCATTAACTTTAAAATATGATTGTCATGATGAAGCTGAAGAATATTTTTTTCTTTCTCCCATACTCCTTGTATAGCGATCGTTTTACCATCATACATAAACCCGTTGGTATTGGGTTTGCCGATTCCATAATTACAGTGTAAAATATATTGCTTATCATTTAACGTCAATTTCCAGCGGATGAAGTCAACTGAATCTGTAACGGGAATGTTGAGAAATGTTCTTATGACAGGTGCAGCAGCAGGGGTGCTGGCCGTATAATTTATTTCTTTTGCTCCTGCGCATAAAGACAGCAGGAGCAAAAAGAAAAGTGCATGGATGATTTTCATTTTCCTTTGTTTATATAAACTTCAGATAAATGAGCTGGTGGCGACACAAAGCTACACCTATGGCATTCTTTTCTTGACGAGAAGTAAGGAATTTTTGTTCAGGGTTCTTTGTCTACAAACGAAGATTGACATTTTATCCGTTCTGTTTCCTTACATATTTTGTAAGGATCACGATCGTCTGTCCTTCTATTTTTCCTTCTATCTGTTCTGTGTTAGTTTCTACCAACCGGATATTCTTTACTACGGTTCCCATCTTTGCATTAAGGGTAGAGCCTTTTACATCGAGCGATTTAATTAATACAATGCTGTCGCCCGTTTGCAATAGCTGCCCGTTACAATCTTTATGCAGGTCAACGCTTGCATCATTTTCATGATCACCGGTTGCTTTGGCCCAGGCAAGAAGTTCATCACCCAGGTACATCATTTCCAGGTTATCAGCGGCCCAGCTTTCATTGCGCAGGCGGTTCAGCATGCGCCATGACAACACCTGCACGGCCGGTACTTCACTCCACATACTTTCACTTAAACAAGCCCAATGCCCGCTGCTCAGTTCAGCTTTTTTCTCTACCTGTGCACGGCATGTATCGCAAATAATAATATCATTTTCTTCTTTACTACCTGGATCGGGCAGCACCTCAAACAGGTGAATATTTTCCGGTGATTGGCATAGTTCGCATTTGTTATCGCTTCTTTGTAAAAGTAGTTCCTCTCTTTTCATGCTGGTTTATTTATAAGGTGGCGAAGGTAATCCATTCAGGGATGAACCGACTGTCCTTAATCTGCCATCAAGACTGAATCTGCTGGCGGTTCGTCAAACAAACCTGGAAGGTTAAAATAGTTGTACGAAAAAAACAATTCATCTATCTTTCTCTTCAATTTATACAGCTTGTATTTTGAAAAACGAGGGTAGTCAAGATAATTCTATATTCCAAACAAACAGCATGAAATCACATTTTTTATAAGCTATCACCATTTAAAAAATCAATATGAAAAAACAATTGCTCATCCCGGCTATTTTCGTTTTGGTAACACTGCTGAATGCCTGCTCCAATCATAAAACAGCGGATGAAACAGTTTCGGACTCAAAGGGTCAGACAAAAGAAACTTTTTCGATCAGTAACCTTGTAAAAGAAGATAAGCAGGTTCCCGATTCAGTGATTGCAGCGCTCAATGCACAACATCATCAACTCAAGGTACTGGAAAGACGAACTGTGCCCGGCCCCTTTGCAAGTCCGGCGATGAAATATTTTAATGAATATGCCGTCACCCTGGATAAACTTCCGGTTATCAATCCCGGTCCCGGCGAATATGTGCATGTAATGGAAGGACAGCGGCATGGTTATAAAAACCTGACCATTGGAATTACTGAAACATTTCCGGGTGGAGCGCCACCTATGCATTCGCATGAGGGAGAGGAATCACATGTTTTGCTGGAAGGTGAAGTATTATATGCATTAGGCGACACGACATTTACCATCAAAGCACCCTATATAGTGAATATACCGGCAGGTATGCCACATGCATTTAAAAACATCGGGACAAAAACCGCCAACCTGGTGGTGATCTTTCCCACCAATATCTGGAAATATGATGTGCTGGATTATTTTCCTTTCGATAAGGATTCCACTAAATCAGCTTCACGGTTTACTAAATTTAAAAATAGCCTCGCTAAAAAATAATTCATCATCATCAATGTTTTCCGGCCATGAGCGACCCTTGTTGCTCATGGCTTTTATTTATCTTTATTGGCTTCGAAAGTATGCTTTCAATTTTTGATACATGAGCCGAAAGACAGATAAAAGACAGCTATCGATAATGCAGCATTGGTGGAAAGCAATACTGCTGTCATTACTTTTATTTCCTTTAAAGAGTTTTGCACAGGATATAACGGGCATCTGGACTGGGTTTTTAAAAACTGCGGAAGGCCCATTGCATTATGAACTGGCCATTTCAGGAGATAAAGAAAAATTTACAGGTTACTCTCTTACCGTTTTTATGTTTGATGGCGTAGAAAACACCGGTGTAAAATCAGTTAAACTTAAAAACAAAAAAGGAAAGATATCGCTGGAAGATAATGAGATGATCTATAACAACTACACATCGCCTCCAAAACGTGTGGTCCTGTTTGGCGACTTGGTTTTAAAAAAGAAAGACACGACAATGATCCTGGAAGGAACGTTTAGTACAAGAGCTATGGATATGCGGTATGATACCAGGTATGTGATTAAAGGAACTCTTTACCTGCAGAAACAAAATAACTCAGCACATACCCCCTTATTGTCAAAGCTGGATGAAATGAATTTGCTGTCCGGTCTTTCTTTTATTCCTTCTACACTAAAACAAAAAGAAATAGTTGCGGCCACTATCACAAATAGAAATACAGAAGTACTCACCACCGTTTACTTTAATTCAGACAGCTTAACGATCAGTTTATTTGATAATGGACAAGTGGATGGAGATACAGTAAGTGTGATACTGAATGGCAAAGTAATTATATCAAAAAAAGGACTCACCGCCAGGGCAATAACCCAAACCATTGACATGACTTCTTTTCCCGGCGATTCCCTGGTACTGGTGATGTATGCAGAAAACCTGGGTACGATTCCGCCCAATACAGGCCTGCTTATTGTAGAGGATGGAGAAGCCCGGCATGAAATACGGTTTGCCGGCGATCTTCAAAAAAATTCTGCAATCGTGTTGAGAAGAAAGTAAAAGAGATTGTGCCTGTCGTAAATGGCCCTACAATTGTCGTTTTTATACAATATAAATTTAAAAAACGGGCTGATATTTGTATTGTAATTTTAATTAGCATCATTAAAATATAATAAAATGGAAACGCAGGAAAAAACAACCATAACAGTAGAGAATACCGTTAATGCGCCAGTAGAAAAAGTTTGGAGTTACTGGACAAAACCTGAGCACATCACTAAATGGAATAATGCTTCTGACGATTGGCATACACCAAGAGCAGAGAATGATCTTCGCCCCGGTGGCAAGTATACTTGTCGCATGGAAGCCAAAGATGGCAGTATGGGTTTTGATTTCTGGGGAGTGTATGATGCAGTGACACCACATGAATACATTGAATCTACACTTGGTGATGGAAGAAAAGTAAAAGTAAAATTTGCAGCGAGTGGAAATACAACCAAGGTGACAGAGAGCTTTGAAGCAGAGGAAACAAATTCCATTGAATTGCAAAGAAACGGCTGGCAGGCTATACTGGATAATTTTAAAAAATATACGGAAGCCAATTGATTTTCTTTTATAGATCGTAAGCCTGCAATAGTTAATGCTATTGCAGGCTTCTTCTTTTAATCAATTGCAAAGCGATTATGTACTATAGTCTTTTTTTGATAAGGCTGTCGCCTCTAAAAAATATCCATCGTAAAATGTATATTGCATACCTGTACCACGAGTGCAAACATCTGGGTACTGAACCAGCATATTCCTGCGATCGTTTGCTATTTGGACAAACTCTTCTTAAACCAAAACTAAACTGATATGTCAACGATCACATCAAAAACAATCGTATTTGTTACGGGCGCCTTTGTTACCAATCTTGGATGGAAACCCTGGCAGGATTATTTTGAAAGCAAAGGTTATACAACGTATGCACCCGCCTGGCCGCACAAAGAAGGTACTGCCAAAGAAGTGAGAGACAGAAAACCGAACGATCTTCCACTGGCAAGATTACATTTAAAAGATGTGGTGAACTTTTATGCAAAGCTTATAGAAGGCCTGCCTGAAAAACCTATTGTGATCGGTCATTCGCTCGGTGGTCTTATGACACAAATTCTTCTGAACCGGGGACTGGCAGCCTGCGCTGTTGTTATTCACTCCGTGCCGGCATTGGGTGTTATACCGTATGAGTTTTCTTTCCTGAAAGCAGGTTGGCGGTCGCTCGGAATATTCACTTCACTAGATAAAACGTATATGATGTCATTCCCCACCTGGCAATATGCGTTTACCAATGGAATGAGCCTGGAAGATCAGAAAGCCGCTTATGAAGCGAATACCATACCCGAATCGAAAAGAGCAGCACGGGGTGGCTTATCGCTCACCGCCAAAATTGATTTCAAAAAACCTCATGCACCTTTACTATTCATTGCAGGAAGCACAGATCACATCATACCTTCTTCGTTGAACAAACGAAATTTTAAAAGATATAAAGACAAAAACTCTGTGACCATGTTCAAAGAGTTTGAAGGCAACAATCATTTTGTGGTGGGTCTTCCTAATTGGAAGCAAACAGCGGATTATGCTCTTAACTGGATACAAACATTATGATATTTTATTTTATGAATGGCTGTTGGTTATTTACATAAACAGCCATAAAAAATATCTACAACTCCAGTTCCCACACGGTCCGGTAATTGCCCTGTTGTTCTACATACGTTAAAAAGGCGTTGTAAAAAGGATCGGCGCCAATGGTAGCACTGTCGCCGATCACAAAAAGTTTTTCTTTGGCTCTTGTAATCGCCACATTCATTCTGCGATAGTCTTTTAAAAAACCAATATCACCATCGTCATTACTACGCACCAGCGATACAATGATCGTTTCTTTTTCCTGTCCCTGGAAACTATCAATAGTGCTGATGCGTAATTGCTTTGGCAAAACTTCTTTGGCTGCGGCTGCCTGCCCTGAGTAAGGAGAGATGAGAGCCGTCGTTAATGGATTTAACGATTCCGATTCCAATATTTTTTCAACGATCCTCAATTCTCCTGTGTTTTGTAAACTGGTACCATCAGGACCATGCACTTCATTGTAACCGGAACCGGCCGTATCAATAAAAGTAAGATGTACACCTGTGTTGACTAGGTGAGCTGCTGTTAACAATAAACTATTATAAAAATATTGACTACTGAATCCCGCAATGACTTCCCGCATCCTGTATTGTGTATTGAGCAAAAAAACGGCGGGAACGGTAACGATGGCTGATTCCAAAATAGAACGGTTGAAACCTAAACGGGCTGCATCATTACTTAATACGGTAGGAGGGAGTTGCCAGTGATCTCCGGCCAATACAATTTTTTCCGCCAATGGAAATACGCACCATGCCAGGGGCTCAATGCATTGGCCGGCTTCATCCATAACAAGTGTTTGAAAAGAAAGATGATTTATTCTTGCATCATACAATCCGATAGGAGTACCTGCTATCACATCAGCCGCTTCAAACAATTTTTCTTCATTATAAGTTTGTATTTTTTTTATTTCTGTTCGTATGTTCTTTACTTCTCTGAAGAGGAGCTGGCGTTGCTCCCGTTCCGCTTTTCCAAAACTCCTTTTATATTTCAGCGCCATTTTACGGAATTCTTCAGCCCGTATTTTTAATTGTTTGATCTCCTTTTGCTGTTTGCTATTGTTTAGTTTCCCTTCAGGTGTGTGGGCAAAGATGGTTTCATCTACTTTGCTGGTGTTGCCAACCCGTAATAGTTTAACGCCCCGCTGAATCAAACCTTTGGCAATATTATCCACAGCGGTATTGCTTGGCGCTGCTACTACTACCTTTTCACCAGCTGCAATGAGTTGTAATATCGCTTCAATCAGTGTTGTTGTTTTTCCAGTACCCGGAGGTCCATGAACAATGGTTATCGTTTCGTTTCGGGTAATGGCTGTAACGGCTTGTCGCTGGCTTTCGTTTAATTGCTGATTGCGGAATTGAACTGAAGTATCAATAAGTTTATAGGTTACCGCTGGTGCTGCCGGGTTTTTATCGTGCAGTTGCTCAAACAATTTGAATAACGATTTATCGTCTTCCAGTTCATTCAGCACTTTTTTCATGATGCTGGTTGTTCTTGTATCAGGCGATAATTTAATTCCCACACCATCATCTTCTATCCAGTCAGGAAAATCAGGAGTAAAGAGCCGGAATTCACCATTCTTACCGTCCAAACTTATCAATACTCCCTTTACAGGTTCTTCACCTGTTATAAAACATTCAATGGCTGCGCCATCTTTGAACATACTTGCTTCAGGAGGGAAGCTGATTTTAAAACTGATCTCGGGGTAATCAGCATAACCAAAGTTTTTTTTGACAACGATAATAGGATGCAGGGCAAGCCCTTCAGCTTTCAATTGTTTCAGGGTATGCTGCTGGTCTAAACTATATCGCTGCACCTGTTCTTTTTCTTCAAGATTGATGCATTGTAATAAGGTTTGGATATGAGGATGCATGCGGTGAAAATAGGAATAATGAATAGTTTTACGCAAAACTGAATTATGAAATTCATTTTCCTGGAACCCTTATTCCTTCGGGCAGCAATTTTGAAGGATCTAAACAATTCTTTCTTGAACTAGGCTTTACCATTAATTGGGATGCCGGCGACTATATAGGTTTTCAAAAGGACGATTGTAAATTCATTTTGCAGCAATATAATAACAAAGCATTCGCTGAAAATTTGATGATCAGTGTACGTGTAGATAATGTAGATGAGTTCTGGAAAGAAGTAACTAATAAAAATTTATCTCAAAAATTTGGTATCCGGGTAGGCAATCCCACCAATCAGTCGTATGGCCGGGAAGTAAATATTATTGATATCGCAGGAGTATGCTGGCATTTTGTTAGTAATTAAAACAGGATGTAGAGTAGAACCTATCTCAAAAATCTATTTCACTCCTTCGGGTTTGGGTCAAACGTTATGCATTCATGTTATAATGATACCATCCTTTCAGGATGCTAAGGCCGAAGGTTTGAAATTATTATAATACCAGGGCGATTTTACATATTAAATCCCGAAAGGCAATGTCATTTAGTTAAACATTTTTGTTCCGTAGGAATGTTTGGTGCTGCGAATTTACACCAGACGTTCCTATGGAACGAAAAGCTTCCTTGTGCTTGTTGAGTTATCCACCAAATGCTCCGTTGGAGCATAAATGCAATCCTTAACTAAATGACATTGCCTGAAGGGGTGACATAAAAACAGATGGCTTCTAATAGAAAAGCCAGCATTCATAGCTGGCTTTACCGGTCTCAAGCAAGCGTATCTATTTTCTAATATATCCAAACAATCCATGTTCTTCCTCATCAGGGCCGGCGGCAAAATACAACCAGTTTCGATTGATGGCAGTGGAGGTAGAGGGTGCAAATGAAATACCCCAGAGTCCTTCTATTTCAATCGGGTTACCATGCTGCCGAAGTTGCCCGAGAAAATTTCCATCCGCATCATAAGCATTAATATGCCCATCTCCAAAGTTGCCCACAAGAATTACATCCTGTATATCATTATCAGTTCCCCAAAAACCTGCAGGCGCTTTGGTAATACCCCAGGGTGCATTCAATTGCCCTCTTGATATAAATCGTTTCATCAGCGAACCATCGGTATTAAAAATATCAACATATCCATTACCAGGTCCTGTTTCTTCTTCGTGTGCTACCGGATCTACTTTGGCATACATTACATATAGTTTACCACCGATGTTTTGAATATTGAAGGGTGAATAACCCGAAGGGAGATCAGGATCAGTAAATGGTTTATTGACTTCCTGCCAATTTTTATCGTATACATCAATTTTACCCTGGGCAAAATTAGCCAGGTATAAAAAATTATTACCTGCATCAGCTGCGAGTGCAATGCCGAGATAAACATTGCCGGGTGGTCTGCTGATCATCCTGATAGCAGCATTCCCGGCATTCCATCCGGAAACAACACCATCAGCTCCTGCAAAAATGAATCTTCCCGGGTTTCCATTCGGAAGTTTAAAATCCGTTGTGCCATTAAATATAATTCCGGTGGGACTGCCTCCGGTAGTAGCACCAGGAGAAGGAATGGTGACCGGTGCTCTTGCAGTATTACCATCGCCGGTATAAACTGTGCTACGACCTGTGCCTGCGGCTGATACCCAGGCCGGGCCTGAAGCCGGGAATGTAATGCCCCAGCCATTTACCAAATTGGCATCAATATGTGCGGGGCTATATTCATCATTATCACCTACCAGGTTCACCTGTACAAAATCTTTTAATTCTTTGGGAGGAATGGATTTGCCAGCTACTTCTTCCACAGGCGCTATTTTTGTTTCAATGTTTTTCTGGCAGCTGGCTGCCAGCAACAACAATGTTGTTGTCAAACACCATTGACAAACCCTGTTCAACATATTTTCCATACTATTTTATTTTGAGTGTGAATAATAAAATCTTTCCAGGGGCCTGATTAAAATTTCAGCTCTGCTAAGTTTAATTGTTAAACAAGGTGCGGAGTATGGGGAGCTTAGCCGGTATTCTCATCGTGAATAGAAAAGATAAAGTTGCTGCTGTTACTAATTTTATTAACCGGCTAATTATTCAACAGTATTGCCGGTATGAAAACGCACCAAAATAGGTGCCAGCTCAGCCTGTGGATTGGAAGAATCAGAATGCGGCGAAATCAATCTTAGTTTAATTACTTTTATCTATTAATTATCATTAAAACGTGTTGTAAATGAAAAAAATGATTCGTCTTTTTCCCGTTAGTTTTTTATTAGCAGGGCTACTGGTTGTTTTGTTATCAGGATGGTCAGCAGCTGGCAAAAATAAAAGAGAGTACTACCAGCTTTCCGTTTATCATTACAGCACTATCGAACAGGAAACGATTCTTGATAATTACCTCCAAAATGCATTATTGCCGGCATTGCACCGGAATAAAATTAGCAACGTGGGTGTTTTTAAGGCAATAGCTAATGATACGGCTGCTGCTAAATCCCTGTATGTTTTGATACCTGCCAGGTCATTGGAAGTATTACTAAAATTGCCGGAAAAATTAAACGACGATAACCTTTTTCAAACTGCAGGTGCCGCATATATTAATGCCGATTCCAAAAACGCTCCCTATACAAGAATGGAAACTATTTTACTTCACGCCTTTCCGCTGGCACCCCAGTTACAATTGCCTCAATTAAAAGGAGCAAAAAAAGAAAGGGTATATGAATTGCGCAGTTATGAAAGTGCTACAGAAAAATTTTTTAAAAATAAAGTGCAGATGTTTAATGAAGGAGGCGAAATAGCTTTGTTTAAAAGCCTAAACTTTAATGCTGCTTTTTACAGCGAAGTAATAGCAGGAGATAAGATGCCCAACCTGATGTATATGACCTGTTTTGAAAATATGGCCGACAGAAAAGAGCACTGGAAGCAATTCAGCAGTAACCCGGACTGGAAAAAACTTTCTTCTCTGCCCGAATACAAGAACAATGTTTCTCATATTGACATCAGTTTCTTGTATCCTGTTGAGTATTCTGATTTTTAAAATAGCTTTTTATAAAACAGGATGTGCCCGGCAACAGGGCGGGCTTCGTGAGCTTATAAAATTAAACGGTAGTAGCACTTTGTGTTTAGCGTATCAAAACACAAGTGCCCTTTTGTATATGAGTTTTGTTGTCCAAACCGATGCCTTCGGCCATCCACACCACTACCTGTGTTGATTGCGGCAATCCTTTAATAGTACCATCCCATCCAAGTGGATTGGATTTCAGATCAAACACCATCTGTCCGTACCGGTTATAAATCCTGAAGTATTTTAATTCTTTTATACCGGCCTGAATTGGTTTTAAATAATCATTGAGACCGTCCTGGTTGGGTGTAAAACCACTGGGCACATAAAATTTTATTTCTTTAAAAACTTTTACTATCTGTGTATCTACCGTCAAACAACCACCCGCAGTTGTTATATCAATCAGGTATAATTTTTCTTCCTTGCCATTAAAAATGGGGGCAATAATGTTAGGGTTATTCAGGTTGTTGGCAGGTCGCCACAAGACAGTAGATCCAAAGTTCCGGGCCTCCAGTTGCAACGGGATGTCGACAACTGCATTCTGAACTGGGTAATTAATCCCAGGTCTCGGCGTTTCAATCACTATCTGTTTTTCAGAAGTAGTAAGAGTGCATCCCTCATTATTTCGTAATAACGCACTGTAAGTTCCTGATTGTATTACTTTATAAGTTGCCTGGTTAGCTCCACTGATAGGACTGCCGTTCTTATACCATTGAATACTATTAGTAGGCGGAACGAGCAGCACAGCACTATCACCACTGGTAATGCAAAATGCGTCTTTTCCCAATAACAATAAACTGGTGTCAACTATTGAGCTATTTACAAAAACTGTATCGGTATCTATGCAACCACCTCCAAAGCTGCTGGTAGTAAGTATATACATAGTAGGCACAGCTGGGCCGGCCCTCGGGTTAGAAATAGCAGGATTTGAAAGGCCCGCAGCAGGAGACCAGCTATAGATCAGACCCGGTACAGGATTAGCCCCGATCTGAACTGTATTATGATTACAGGAAAGAGTGTCTCTGCCCGCATTGGAAGTTACCGTTAAGGTATCAATAAGTAAAGCATACAATGTATCGAGACAACCATAGCCATCGTAAGGCACTACTTCAACGGCAATGGTTGAACCAACCGGGGGTGGTGGAGCAAAAGTGATTGATTGTTGTGATCCTAACAACTGAGTAAAGCTGCTATTATACCAGTTGTAATTTTGATAACCATAAGGTGCAGTTACATTAATGGCTCTGTCATTAGGACAATAGGTAGCACCCACAAATTCGCTGCTGCACTCGGAGTTAACGTCTATATACGCATACCCAAAATGACGCACAAAAGTACAATCAGCTGTTTTAAAGAAAAGACGAATCGTTTTTCCTGCGTTCCCATTCAGGTTAACACTAACTGCTGACCAATCCTTACACCATACACTTGTGGTATCACTTGCCCGGGGTGAAATGAAAAAGCCGGGAAGTATAGATCCATAGGGAATAAATGTAAAGGAAGAACAATGGATAACTTCGTTGTCTGTTACATTTGTTATTTCAATTTCTAATCTTGGTTGTTGAAATTCCTGGTGGTTAGGATCCTGGAATACTACAGCATAATGATAAATAAGTGAATAAATATCCGCATTGTCGGGAATAGTGAATTCGTAAGAAATACCTTCAGCCTGGCCACCGGCTTCATTATTTCCAAGACGGATAGAATGACCGCTTCCATTAGGACAATTGACCGGGAATCCTCCATAATAATCCAGTTCATTCGTTTGCCCTGCAGTATACATGGTGTGCTGGTTGGGCACTGGCCCACCTGAAGGAAATATATTTATAGAGTTTTGACCTCCGGCTGCTGAAACTGTACCCGTATAGCAAGTCCAGTTGTCAAATGTGCCGGTTTCAAAATCTATATTGGGAGGACAGATCTGTGTATTAGCAGCTAAGCAGGAAAACAGACAGGGCAAAATAAAAATGATCAATTGCCCTCCTAAAGAGTAAGGAATAAACTTTTTTATACCAGGTTGTCGGATTTTGTGCACTTCAATAAATTAAATAACGAGATTTAAACATGCCCTTAAAAACGCTGTATATCTATGCTGGGTTGCCCTCCCTCATTTTTCTCTTACAATTACTATAAACGATCGGGTAAAAAAAATGATTGACATCCTGAATTTACTAAGATTTTCGGACACAGCGGGTAGCACTTTTTGATCCTGCATTAGTTAAACCGGATAGGAAGGCCACGGGGAATTTATTGAACTAAAAAAACACATTCTTAAAAAAATCGGAGCTCAAATTTTGTCGTAATCCTTCCCCAACTTGTCGCTTTTTACCCGGTCCCTGTTGAAAAATGAAAAGTATGTTTGCTTAATCAATTATTAAATCATTAAACAAAACCTATATGCAAAATATAACTCCATTTCTCTGGTATGATGGAAAAGCTGAAGAAGCAATCAACCATTATGTATCTATCTTCAAAAATTCAAAGATCATAAAAATCTCTTATTGGGGAGAAGGAAGTCCTTTTCCGAAAGGGCAGGTTATGACTGGTACGTTCGAATTGGATGGACTTAGGTTTCATGCTTTTGATGCAGGTCCTCAATTCAAATTCACGGAAGCCATTTCCTTCTTTGTAGATTGCAATACGCAAGCTGAAGTAGACGATCTATGGGAAAAACTTTCGGCAGGTGGTGAAAAAAGCAGGTGTGGCTGGTTAAAGGATAAGTTCGGCATATCCTGGCAGATCATTCCCCGTGTGCTGGGCGAATGGATGGCTGATAAAGATCCTGAAAAATCACAACGGGTGATGATGGCCATGATGAAAATGGATAAAATCATTATTGCCGATCTGCAAAAAGCATACGACGGGAAATAAGTTGTTAGAAAGATGACAACAAAAAAAAGTGTTTCTAAAGAAGCAAGTAAACAAATTCCTGCAAAGGATAAAACTACTTTGAGTAAAAAGCTCAATGCAAAAGCATTTATTGAAAGATTAAAAACTCACCAGTCGGATGAAGAGCTAAGGAAAATACAACGGTATTTTAAATCGGGTAAAGGAGAGTACGGGGAAGGTGATCAATTTATGGGCGTTAAGATGGGACAATTATTTGCGTTAGCCATTGAGTTTAACGGTATGCCCATCCGTGAGATTGAAAAATTGCTTGATCATCCTATTCATGAAGTAAGGGCCGGAGGCATTAGCATTATGGATAAGGAGTCAAGAAGTAAAAAAATAACCGAAAGCCGCCGTAAAGAATTTTATGAACTGTACATGCGGCGTCACGACAGGATCAACAACTGGGATCTTGTTGACCTGGGTTGTTTATATATGACCGGTAGTTACCTCTTTGATAAATCCCGTGCTATTTTATATAAATTAGCAAAGTCAAAAAATATATGGGAACGCCGTTCAGCAATTCTCAGCACCTGTTATTTTATACGGCAAGGCGACCTGGCTGATACTTTTAAAATAGCTGAGATGCTGGTAAATGATAAAGAGGATCTTATTCATAAAGCAACAGGCTGGATGCTGCGTTTTGCGGGCGACAAAAACCCCAAACAGTTGTTCGTTTTTTTAGATAAGCACGCCGCAACAATGCCCCGTACATTACTCCGTTATTCAATTGAAAAATTTACTACACTACAAAAGGCTCATTATATGAGTATGAAAAAGAGCTAGATATGGAGGACCTCTTCTTATATTACACTATTCAATTATAAATAGATGCCCGCTTATTAACTGCTTTTCGCAGACAGCATTTTTCTCATATAGTATTTTGATACCTGCTACTAAAAACTCTGTTGTATATTGTGACGTTCTGGTTAAGCCTCCTTCCTGTGCAATCTTCAACAAAAGATAGCATAATGCACATCTCCATAAAAAATATCAAATAACATTTTAGTGAATAGGACAGATTTGAAACAAGCGGAGCTTGAAACGTTTTCTTTATTTGAAATGACACCTGACCTGGTCTGTATCGCCGACAAAGAAGGATACTTTAAAAAAATAAACCAGGCTGTTATTGAAAAATTAGGTTATACGGGAGCAGAGTTATTTGCCCGTCCTATTGTATCATTTATTCATCCGGAAGATGTGGATCGTACCAGCAGGGAGAGAACAAAGCTATTAAGTGGAAACCCGTTGCTCAATTTTCAAAACCGGTATGTCAAAAAAAATGGCGATGACGTTTGGCTGGAATGGACATCTATTTATGTACCTGACAAGGAAATAGTATTTGCCATTGCAAAAGATATTACAGAAAGAAAAAAAAGCGAAAAAGAAATCGAGGAAAAGTATAGAAAATATAAAGGCCTTGCTACGCATTTTAAACATACACTGGAGAAAGATAAAAAATACCTGGCTGTTGAATTACACGAAGAATTGGCACAACTGGCTTCGGTAGTAAAAATGGATGTGTATTGGCTTAGCAATAACTTATCTCCTTTATCCGGGCTTGCTAAAAAAAGAATGGAACAATCGCTGGTCGTTGTTGATTTGCTCATTAATACCATGCGTCGTATCTCATTTTCCACCAGCCCGAATATGCTGGATGATATTGGCCTGGATGCAACGTTAGAATGGCATTGTAAGGAGTTCTCCGTTTTAAACGGTATACCCTGTCATTTTGAAAGTAAATACGATGAGACTCAATTGACACATGAGATCAAAATAGATTTCTTCCGCATCTGCCAGGAGGCGCTTACCAATATAATGTATCATGCAGAAGCCAGTAATGTAGCAATCTGTATTGAAGACCTTGGCGACAGAATAAGTCTTTGCATTGAAGATGATGGAAAAGGTTTTGATATGCACAAACAACATCCAACACCGGGTTTGATACGGATCAGGGAACGTACAGCTTCTATCAATGGTCACCTGGCCATTCAAAGTGACACCGGGAAAGGTACACGGGTATGTGTTACCGTTGCCAAGGACAAATATTCCCGCCCTGATGTATATTAGAAAAGGTAGCGTACCAGTTTGAATTTTTCACGCAAAGCCTGTACCATTAGCGACTTATTTTCTTTGCGCCTTTGCGTGAAATAAAAAGTACCTGATAAGTTTTGAAACTGGTACACTGCCTTATAAAATCAGATTAGTAATTACAGCAGAAGAACATTACCTTTACGGCTCTTAATGTTACAGCTCTCTCTGTTTGTGTAGTTTTAATTCTCCCAAATATTGTGATGTTCTAACCTAAGGCAGATAAGTATCCGAACTGTTTGGATAGCCTTATCACATTTATTAATCAAAATATTATTTAGTGTCATTTAACAATTTGCAGCTCATTGAGCCTGTATTACAGGCATTGAGCAAAGAAGGGTACAATACCCCAACACCAATCCAGCAACAATCCATTCCCGTGATCTTAGACAAAAGAGACCTGCTGGGTTGCGCTCAAACCGGCACCGGTAAAACGGCTGCCTTTACCATCCCGATCCTGCAACTCATGCATCAGCAAAAAGAGCAAGCTCCACAGAAATACCGTCGTATTCAAACATTAATTCTTACTCCCACCCGTGAACTGGCTATACAGATTGGAGAAAGTATTGAAGCCTATGGTCGTTTTCTTCATTTCAAACACAAGGTGATCTTTGGTGGTGTGCCGCAGTATAGCCAGGTGCAAGTCATTCGCAGCGGGGTAGATATTATAGTTGCTACACCTGGTCGTTTACTGGACCTGATGCAGCAACGCATTATTTCATTGGCCGATATTCAATACTTTATATTGGATGAAGCAGACCGCATGCTCGATATGGGTTTTGTACATGATGTAAAACGCATCATCGCCAAACTACCGGCAAAAAGACAAACATTATTTTTCTCTGCTACAATGCCCAAAGAAATACAGCAGTTAGCAAATATGTTGTTGACCAACCCGGTAAAAGTAGAAGTAACACCTGCATCTTCTACTGTAGATATCATTCAGCAGTCTGTCTATTTTGTAGAAAAACAGAATAAACAATCGCTGCTTATTCAATTGCTGAAAAACGAAACGATTGAAACGGTGCTGGTCTTTACACAAATGAAACACCAGGCCGATAAACTGGCAAGAAGTCTTACCAACGCCGGCATCCGCACCGAAGCTATTCATGGTAATAAATCGCAGAGTGCAAGACAAAATGCGCTGAGCAATTTTAAAAACAGGAGAACCCGGGTATTGGTGGCAACGGATATTGCGGCCCGTGGTATTGATATTGACGAACTGACCCATGTACTCAATTTTGAATTACCCAACGTTCCCGAAACCTATGTACACCGCATTGGCCGTACAGGAAGGGCGGGAGCAAGCGGCATCGCTATTTCTTTTTGTGATGGAAGTGAAAGAGGTTTGCTGACAGATATACAAAGGCTTATCAAAAAAACGATACCCGTTGTAACAGGACATGAATTTGAGAACAATTCAATGATGTATAGTCGTCCGGTTCAAAATGCCCGGCCATCATCTGCAGGTAATTTCCGGGATGAAGGAAGAAGAAAGCAATATAGCAGGGGTTATTCGCAAAGAGCTTAAAAAAATTATCTATAAGTTTCAGATGGAGCAGTTCATCTGAAACTTTTTTATTTAAAAAGGTCAGCAAATCCCGTTCAATACTATACCTGCTTCAGCCACCCGCTGATACTCATCCGCTGCCGGTTGGCTTTTGTTACTTCATGCTCCATTTCATTGCTTTTGAAAAATACAGCCGTTTGCGAGTGTGGTAAAATACTTTTTACCTCTTCCTGCTGGTATACCAACAACTGTCCGCCATCTGCTGCTACCCAGTCGTGATTCAGGTAACTGATCAGTGAATATTTTCGATTGCTGTCATTTTTAAACTGGTCTTTATGTTTACTGTAAAAACTGCCTTCCTCATAAACAGCATAATGAAATTCATACGCATTGATACCTGTATAGCAGGTCATGTTGAGATGAGTTATAAAATCCTCCGCCAGTTGTAAAAACTCCTGCTCATAAATATTATCATGACTTTTATCCATCCAGTAAATTTTATCACTTCTTGTTTGCTGATGGCTATCTTTTATTTCTTCGTTACCAATGCCTGCATTAGTCATCAGGCCATGCTGCTGAAACTGCTGTATGTTTTGTTGTAATCCTGCTGATAATCGTTCATTTAAAAAGCCGGTATCGATACCAATATTATTATCAAGATAGCTATCGATCAATACATCAAAAGGGTGACTCATTATTATAGTTGAACCGGACAAGATAATCCTTTTCACCCTTCCGCAGGTTATGAAAGAAAATCAGGTATTTTCCTTCTTTGTTTTTTATCTTACCCCATAAATAAAAAAAGGAGATGCAACTAAAACAGTACGGTATTTTTTCGCTCCCGGTCATTGTCGGAGCGTTGGGTTTTTTTGTTGATATATATGATCTGTTACTTTTTAATATTGTGAGAAGATCAAGTTTCAGTGACCTGGGTGTTGCTGAAACAGCCATGAAAACGATTGGGGAGAGTATTATCAGCTGGCAAATGATTGGACTTACAATAGGTGGCATTGCCTGGGGAATACTTGGCGACAAAAAAGGAAGAAAGAGTGTTTTATTTGGTTCCATCTTACTCTATTCAATAGCCACTATTGCCAACGGTTTTATTACCGATGTAGATCAGTATACATGGCTTCGTTTTATTGCCGGGCTTGGCCTGGCAGGTGAGTTAGGCGCCAGCATTACATTAACCAGCGAATTATTACCGAAAGAAAAAAGAGGCATTGCTGCTGCTATTATCGCAACCAGTGGAGTAATGGGAACGATAGCCGCTTACTTCGTTCATAAATTAAGTGGAGAGAACTGGCGGCTTTGTTATTTTATTGGCGGTGGTATGGGGCTTGCATTATTGCTGTTAAGAGTGGGCGTTTTAGAAAGCCGTATGTATGATGCGGTAAAACAGGTAAACGTAAAAATGGGAAATTTCTGGATGATACTAAATAACCGGGAACGGCTACTTCGTTACCTGCGGAGTATTTTTATTGGATTACCGGTATGGTATATCATCGGTATTCTTATTACCTTCTCGGATGAGTTTGCGAAACAATTCCACATACAGGGATTTGATCAGCCTACTGCATTAATGCTTCAATATACAGCGTTGGCAGCAGGAGATATGAGTGCAGGGTTTCTCAGCAATTATATTAAAAGCAGGAAAAAAACGCTGCTTATTTTCTATGGCATCACGTCTGTATTTCTTCTTTTGTTCTTTATGCTAAAAGGCGGAGGTAGCGCTTTCAATATGTACCTTATTTGCATGGGGCTTGGTTTTGGTTCCGGCATTTCCGTTTTATATATTACCATGAGCGCTGAGCAATTTGGCACTAACCTCAGAGCAACCGCCGCTATTTCTATTCCCAATTTAGTAAGAGGATGCCTTCCCTTGCTGTTGCTATTGTTCCAGTTTTTGCGAAGCCAGAAGATATTAGATAATTATGTTACTGCAGCGTGGGTATTGGGCATTATCGTAATGGCCATCGGTTTAGTATCGGTATCTTATACTAAAGAATCGTTTGGAAAAGAATTAGATTTTGTTGAGAAGTAATTCCCTTCTGCAGAAAAACACGGACAATAGGAGAGGGCCGGCTATTATTATTTATTGTAGATTTATTTATAAAAAAACGGATCATGCCTTCCAAAACCGATTGGGCCGAAGCTATAAAGCCACTCATTAAAAAATACAAAAGCAAAAAACATCCGCTGGATTACGGAAATATTTATCAACTGGTAGTGATGGTAGTTTTGTCGGCCCAGGATTCTGACAGGAATATCACTCAACTTGCTCCCAAATTGTTTGAAGCTTTTCCGGATATGAAAGCGTTGTCAAGAGCCACAGAAGAAACCTTATTTCCTTTTATCAGTAAAGTGAGAAATTTTGGTAATAAAACAAAATGGCTGATGGAGATAGCTTCAACGCTTAAAGAGGATAAAAACATTCCGCTAACCCATGAAGGCCTTACTGAATTAAAAGGAATCGGTAGTAAATCAGCCAATGTGATATTACGAGAAGCCGGTAAACCTGCTGAAGGAGTAATTGTTGATCTGCATGTTGTCCGGGTGGCACCGAGATTAGGAATTGCAACGGGCACTGATCCTAAAAAAATTGAAAAGCAAATCATGGAGGTATTACCGCAAAAAGAATGGGATGCCGGTATGGCCATGTCATTCCTGGGAAGGGAAATTTGCAGACCTGATCCAAAATGTGAAATATGCCTTATGAATAAAGTATGTGCATTTTATAAAGCAAGAAAGGCTGGTAAATAAATTACTTGTTTGCGCATTACTCTATATACCTTCTTACAAAATATATTTGTTCCTGACTACTAACCTTGGGGTGTTAGTTGATGGCGATCTTTCCAAAAAAGCAGATGAAATGAAGACCGCTATTCTCCTTACATTGCTTCAATAGTCATTACAACAGGTCCTCCAGGCGAGGATCTCTTTGTAATGAATTAAATTTGAATTATGAAAGTTGTCATTGCTTCTGATCATGCGGGTCTTCAGTATAAAAACTTACTTATAAAAGATATCAGGGAGCAGGGATATGACATCAGTGATCTCGGAACTTTTACCGAAGACCCAACTGATTACCCGGATCATGCCGAGGCGATAGCTCATGCCCTTTTAAACAAAATGGCCGAGAAAGGAATTCTTATTTGCGGAAGTGGAGTAGGGGTATCAGTTGCTGCCAATAAATTCAAAAACATCCGTGCAGGTGTGTGTCATGATACCTATTCGGCTCATCAATGCGTGGAGCATGACGATGTGAATGTTTTATGTATAGGTCAGCGGGTTATCGGCATTGAACTGGCCCGTGAGATTATCCTTACATTTCTTGCTGCAAAATTTTCGAATGAAAAAAGACACCTGGAAAGATTAGAAAAGATAAATGCGATTGAAACACGTAATTTGAAATAAGCGGGTAACAAAACAAGTTCTTATTAGAGTTATTTTATAGTAAACGACAAAAGATGGAAACATTCCAGCAAATCATCAATGGAGACAAACCCGTACTGGTAGATTTTTTTGCAGAATGGTGTGGTCCCTGTAAGGCCATGAGCCCGGCCATTGTCACTATTGGTAAGGAGATGCAGGGTAAGGCGAGGGTATTAAAGCTGGATATTGATCGCAACCCGGCAATGTCCACGTTGTACCAGGTACAGGCCGTGCCTACTTTTATTATTTTCAAAAAAGGAAAACCCGTGTGGCGTCATTCAGGCATGCTGGATAAAAATAGTCTGCACGAAAAACTTTTATCTTTTGTATGATTTATGGAAAGCAACAGCCTGTACGAAAAGCGTAAACAATAACCTCTCTGGTAAATGAAATGAGTTTTGTGAGGGAATAATCATTTCTTACCCGCTAGCCTGCGAAGTAAGAAATGAAACGATGAAGAACTAACGAACCAGTTTTACATTCACGGCACTGGCACCCTTAGGGCCCATTTCCACTTCGAATGTTACTTTATTATGTTCTTTTACTTCTTCTGTAAGTGAATTGATATGGACAAACACACTTTCCTGCGATTCCATGTCTTTAATAAAACCATATCCTTTTGCATCATTGAAGAATGTTACGATGCCTTTGCGGATCAGGTCTTCAGGATTGATAGGCTCCTGCTTGCGTACACCTATTTCAATATCTTCTGCATTGACGACCACTCTTTTCCTGGGATCGGGTGGTTGTGAAGAAAGGTTTCCATTTTCGTCAAGATATGCCATCATACTTTCAAGGCTGTTATCGCCTTTAGCATTGTCTTTACGTTCCTGTTTTCTTTCAGCTTTTTCTTTTTTGTTTTGTTGTTTTTTCTTTTCTCTTTCTTTTTTATTCCAGGTTTCAGCCATAATGCGTTACTGTTTTAATGAAAAATTGTTCTGTTTAAGGAAAACTAAGGCGTGATCAGATCTGAGGAAAACCAGTTGTTTTTTACAGATTTGTATGAAGATACAGAATTTTTCCTTCCTGCCGGGTTTGCATAAGGCACATGAAAATTTAAGGTTAAGGAACTTCTTTATATGACGAGAAACCCTGTTTTTTCGAAGAGTTCTTCCAGAAGTAAGTATCCTTTTTATTATCTTCCACCCCCAATTTTAACCCATGGCCGAACAATCCCGTCAACTGGCTGCTATCATGTTTACCGATATAGTCGGGTATACAGCTATGATGCAGGAAGACGAGATACTGGCGTTGGAAAAAATAACCCGGTTCAGGCGGGTAATGGATATAGTGGCAGACGAATTAAATGGCCAGATCATCCAGTTCTATGGTGACGGCTGCCTGGTACTCTATCATAGCGCTACTGACGCTGTGGAATCAGCTAAATTATTGCAAACAGATTTTAGTGAAGAACCCCGGGTGCCTGTGCGTATTGGTATACACATGGGTGATGTGCTGATCAATGAAGGAAATGTGTTTGGCGATGTGGTAAATATTGCAGCCCGCATACAGGCTTTGGCGCCTGCCGGAGGTATCTATATTTCAGAAATGGTATACCGCAATATTGCCAATAAACGGGGAATGGAATCGGTATTTGTAAAAGAAGAAGAATTGCGGAATGTAAAAGTGCCGGTACGCATCTATGAAGTGTTGACAGAGAACAGCCGACCCGTGTTATCTTCCCCTTTTTTGATGGGCGAACAGTATGGAAAAGCTACTAATGAAAACAGTATCGCTGTATTGCCTTTTTCCAATATGAGCAGCGACCAGGAGCAGGAATATTTCAGCGACGGTCTTACAGAGGATATCATCACACAACTATCCAAGATACGATCGTTGAAAGTGATCTCCCGGACATCGGTGATGCAATACAAGAATTCGCCCAAATCTATACGGGAGATCGGTAAAGACCTCGGAGTCTCTTCCATCGTGGAAGGTAGTGTGCAACGGGCCGGTGACCAGGTGCGCATTATTGCCCAGTTGATCAATGCAACTACAGATGAACATTTATGGGGCGATTCATTTGATCGCCCGGTGAATGATATCTTTTCTATTCAGCGGGAAGTGGCCATTGCCATTGCCGCTGTACTAAATACTACGCTTACTAAAAAAGAAACGCAGCAGCTCGACCAGATCCCTACCGCTAATCTGCCTGCCTATGATTTTTACCTGCGGGGGAAATTCCTGGTGGAAAAAAGAAATAAAACTGATGTGCTGATGGCAAGAGAATTTTTTCAGCAGGCAGTTAATAAAGACCCGGGATTTGCCAATGGCTTTTCAGGCTTGGCCGATACCTGTCTTCTTTCTTCTTACCGTGGTTACGAAGACCCGGTTAAAATGTTGTGGCTCGCTAAAAAACATATTGAAACCGCACTCGCATTGGATCCTTCTTCCGGTGAAACCCAGGCTTCATTGGGTTACTGGTATCACCAGAATTTTGACTGGCATGCGGCTGAAATAACGTATCGCCGGGCGATGAGCTTGAATCCCAATCAAACAAATGTATATCTCTGGCTGGCCATTTTACTAGAAGCAAAAGGCGAGCAACAGGAAGCTTTAAAAATTTATGATAAAGGGAGCGAAATAAATCCCATGTGGGATTACCTTACTCAGAATAAAGTGAGAGCTCTTGCCAATACCAACCCGGACGAAGCCATACGATTGCAACAGGAATTAATTGATAAAGCGATCTATGATCCTCTTGTTCAAAGAAAACGTTATACAGATCTTTCCCGCCTTTACTGGTCGTTTGATAATAAGACCGAAGCAATAGCAGCGGCTGTGAAAGCGGATAACAAAGGGTTGATTAAATTTTATGAAGAAGCTGATAACGCTCTATTGGAAACAGCAGTAGATGATCATTACAGCAATTTAAAAACCCGGGGGGAATATATTTCGCAGCTCTGGATGGGTATAGACTATGGCAACGCAGGAGCCAGGGAAAAAGCACTGGAATGCTTTAATAATGCAGTGGCTTTAAAAGAGGCTGCCATTACCATGCTACTTACACGTCAATATGAATTTTTGAATATTAAGTACCTTAGCATGGCATTACTGACAAGAAAGATCAGGTTGCTGGTGAACTTTTAAATATTATTATTGAACTATAATAGAAATTAAATTTTGTATGAAAACTGTATTCAATCTTCTCGTCGTTATTTTTTTAGCAAGCGCTGCAAATGGGCAAACTCCGGCAACCAACATTCATAAAGCAGATCCCACCAAAAAGATCCAGGTTGTTGAAGCATCCTGCGGAGAGTGTCAATTCAAACTGGCGGGAAAAGGTTGCGACCTGGCAGTTCGCATCAATGGCAAAGCCTATTTTGTAGACGGAACAAGTATAGATGAGCATGGCGATGCTCATGCCAAAGATGGTTTTTGTGAAGCAATAAGAAAAGCAGAAGTGCAGGGTGAAATAGTTGACAACCGGTTTAAAGCGACTTACTTTAAACTTATAAAACCAGTAGCTAAGGAAACGAAAAACAATTCGCCGCAATAAAAGGTTGTGATTGTTCATCTTCACGGTATGCCCTATTTTCGGGCATGGCTTTATTAACAGTGTCGGGTGTCAGTAGGCAGGAGAATGGATCTTTTGTGGTGAAAGACATTCATTTTGTTCAGCAACGCTTTCAAAAAATAGCAATCGCCGGAGAAACAGGTTCCGGGAAAACTACCCTGCTAAAAATGATCGCCGGGCTCATTCAGCCCACTACCGGCGAAATAAGATTGAATGATGAAAGGGTAGAAGGTCCATTGGAAAAATTATTACCGGGACATCCTGCCATTGCTTACCTCAGCCAGCATTTTGAACTCCGCAATAATTACCGCGTAGAAGAAGAACTGGAAAGCAAAAATGAATTGACGCAGCAACAGGCTGACTTCATATATTCAATTTGCCGGATTGATCATTTATTAAAAAGAAAAACAGATCAGCTTTCTGGTGGCGAAAGACAGCGAATTGTTTTGGCAAGGCTGCTCACTACGTTACCACAATTAATATTATTGGATGAACCCTTTTCCAACCTTGATGTTGTTCATACAAAGATTATTAAAGAAGTAATACATGATATTGCTGAAAAACTGCATATCAGTTGTATTATGATTGCTCATGATCCATTGGATATACTTCCCTGGGCCGACAGTATCCTTGTAATGAAAGGAGGTAAGATCATTCAACAGGGCACACCCTGGGAAATTTATAAACAACCTATTAATGAATATTGTGCAGGTCTGTTTGGAGATTTTAATTTGATTGATACCGATAATCCCGTTTTTGCCAACATACAAGGTGTTATATTAAACGAAAAACAAATCCTGGTTCGCCCTGAACAATTCTGCATTGCCACCGCAGATAATTACCTGGTCAGTGGCATTGTGAACGATGTTTTATTCTATGGAAGTTTCTATTCCATCAACGTGCTGGTTGCCCAACAATTGATACAGGTTAAAACAAATTACAACCCCTTTAATAAGGGAGACACCGTTTATCTTTCCTTATTACCGGGTTATTAATTCTTCATTATCGTAAACTCGACCCTGCGGTTAAGCTGCCGGTTTTCGGGTGTGTCATTTGGTGCTACAGGTTTTGTTTCGCCATATCCCTGCGACGTGATCCTGTCAGGTGAAATTCCTTTTGCAATTATATAATCCATTACTGACCGGGCCCGGTTATCACTGAGCTTAAAATTATAATCATCCGATCCATAACTATCGGTGTGAGCACTCATTTCAATGACGATGGCCGGATTCTCTTCCAATAATTTTACTACCCGGTTCAATTCCAGGAATGATTCAGGCCTCAGGTCCCATTTATCAAAATCAAAGAATACATTATTCAACCGTACTACCTGCCCGATCTCGATCGGAACCAGGTAAAGATCTTTATGTATCTCTTTATAACCAGCCTTTATTAAGGAGTCGAGGTTCAGGTTTTCAGACTGTGCGAAGAAGTGATCTGCTGTTGCCCTGATCAGGTAATTTTTATCATACGGCAATACAATTTTAAAAGAACCATCACCAGGACTTGATATGCCGTTGCCGGCTTCCGTTCCTTCCGGTAATGTTTCATATAACAAAGAAGCGCTTAGAGGCTCGTTTGTTTTCTTGTTGTATACGTTGCCGCTTACTAATATAACAGGATCAGGTTTTTCTCTTTCCAGCAATTTTACTCTTACAATATCACTCTCGCCATATCCTTCCTGGCTGCTCGACATATAAGCATACTCACCTCCTGCATCCAGTGTAAAAAACGCATCCCAGTCAGGCGTATTGATGGGTGCACCCAGGTTCACCGGCTCGCTCCATTTTTGCCAGGTACTGTCCAGTCGTTTGGTCATCCATATATCATTATCACCTAAACCACCGGGACGGTTGCTGCTGAAATATAATGTAGTTCCATCAGCAGCAAGGTAAGGCGTCATTTCATCATACTTGGGCAGGTTGATTTTTTTGCCTAAGCTTTTCGGCTCAGACCATGTACTATCTTTTAATAAAAAACATACATAGATATCATTGTTATAGCCTCCCTTTTCTTCACACATATAAAGAAGCAACGTCTGGCCGTCATGTGCCATCGTAGCTCCATTCTGCCGGCCCCTGTCATATTTAAAATAATTGCGGATTTTCAGCATCTCCGGTTTTGTCCATCTTCCGTTTGCTTTACGATAGCTCATGCTTACGCCATTACCTACATAATCTCCATCAATGAATGCATTTCTTATCAGGATCCTGTTGTTATCGGGAGATACCCAGTAGACCGCATTATAATGATATGTATTTAAAGGGTACCCGAGATGATACGCCTCACCCCATACGCCATTACTATCTCTTTCTGCCATCCATATATCCTGCGAGTTGCGGATGGAATTATACTTTGTATTAGCAGGGTTGTTTTCACATATAAAAAATAATAAGTTGCCATCGGCTGAAATGGTAGGCCGTAGTTCGGGTAATTCTGTATTGATATTAATGCCAAGATTCTCGATCTTGATGATCGTTTCTGCAGTAATGATGTTTTCTTTCTGTGGTTTTAATGCGCCTGATGTATCATTTAAAGGTTGCGCAAATGAATAATGCACAAATAATAACAGGATAAAAAAAAGAGATGGCTTTTTCACAATAGTGGATTTTGGACAGCTGTAAAATAGGAATAAAAAAAATCATTCTATGGAGGAGAATTACGTAGGCTTTTTACTTTAATCCCAGTTATACTCGTTTACTAATTATTCCACGATAAAAATAGAAGCTATCTCAAAAGTCAAGTTTTGCCACGAAGGCTCTAAGTCACGAAGGAATTCAATATAGAAGATCAAAGCTTTGTGCCTTCGAGTCTTCGTGGCAAGAATTAGTTTTAGAGTTTTGAAATAGATTCTGGGAAAATCAAAGCTTACTGGCAGCTACCGGTTTCTCGTAAATAAACCGTACCAGTGCATTCTTTTTGTCATCAGAAGTAAGATAAAGCTGGTAACGTTTATCACCTGCATTAATGATCATAAGGGCTGTATTAGGAGGAATACTTCCCATATTCTCACCTACCATTACTACTTCCTGCACCGTTCGCTGCAGATCTATTTTAACTAATGTGGTTATAGGTTTGGTAGTTAATATCCTGTTGGATACGGCAGGCATATCATTTACATATACAGAAATGGTATCGCCATCAATGATGCCATTATCATAAAAATCAAGGCGGATGGTACCGGTGTCCACTTTTATCTCACGAATCAGTTCATTTTTTCTTTCGGTATATGATTTAGGCAGATTAGGTCTGAAAGCAGATTTGGTTATCCTTGTTAATACAATCGTGCCGGGAGGACAATTGGTTTTGCCATCCATTGTTTTACCGGTCCAGCTGCCCCGCAACTGCTCTTCATTACCTCCTTTATGAAAACTCAGCGAATAATTTTTTATACAGGGAATACAATCCGGGGGAATATGAAAGGTGGTGACCCCGATCTCATTGATGGAAATGGCATTGCTGTCGGCCTTGTAGCTTCCATGGAACGTTTCTTTTACATAATTGCTGGTGTCGGAGTAATGATAAGAAACGCCGGTAATATTTTTAGCAGCAACATTGAGTTGAAGTTCGATATTATAAACTGGAAAACAACCTCCGGGTTCCATTACCAATTTTCCTTTCCAGATACCATTTATGTCCTGTGATTGCACACAGAAAAAAGAAAAAACAAAAATTGCTAAAATCAGGAGTCGCTGCATTTAAAATGAAAATAGGGGAAATTGCGATAAGCATGTTCTAAAATTACAGAAACGGTCAGGGCATATTCATCATTCATTAGTTGGGTTTCTCATACCTGAACCGTACCACTGCATTCTTTTGTTCTGTTGAGGTAATCCGGACATCAAACCGTTGCTCGCCTGATTCTACGATCATCAAAGAGGTATTGGGAGGAATGCGACCGAGGTTCTCAGCTACCATCACCAGTTCATGTACAGAATTATCCTCATCCATTTTCAATTTTATCACGAGGGGAGATGCGGTTAGCCGTTTTGAAGAAAGTACCAGTTTTTTATCGAGATAAACGGAGATAGTATCGTCGTCTATTTCACCGTTATCATACAATTTCACTATCACATTTTCATCATTCACCACCAATGTCTTTACCAGTTCATTGGAGCGGGTTTTAAGAGGAACTGGAGTGGCTACCTGTATGGGTGGATCTTTCTTTACGACGGGTGGGTTTATTTTTACGGCAGAGTCAACTTTGGGATTAGTTGCTACAGCGTTGTTATTGGATTCAGTAACAGGTTTTGTTGTAACAGGTTTGGTATTGGGTTTTGTAACAGGCTTTGTTGAGGTCACAGGTTTTTTGATACCCGTTGTTGAATTATTAGTGATAACATCTTTTTTTACCGGGGGTAGCGGCGTTACATTTTTCCGGAGAAAAGGTTCTACATAAAAATCCGACTCCGTTACTTTTCGCAAAACAACTTTTCCTCCACCACAGTCATCCCCTTTCTTGCTACCCAGGCCATCTTTTTCATGTTTGCTGGTATAAGTTCCTTCCAGGAACTCTTCGTTGCCCGATTTCGAATATTCAAGAATGCATTTCATGATGCAGGCCGAAGAAAGACCAGACATTCTTAATTCAGTGGTTTTGATCTCCCGTATAATGGCCACATTCCCGGATTTATTGTAGCTGCCGGTTAACGTGGCTTTACCATAAAAAACAGTAGTAAGATAAGAATAGGAAACACCTGAGACGCCGTCTCCGCTTTGCTTTACCTGGATCTCAAATTTATAATTATCGCCGCCAAATTCTGTAATAAAATAACCCCGCCAAATACCCGTTAGGTTTTGCGAAAGGGAGGCAAGATTAAAAACAGGGGCCAGCAATAATAACAAAAGCAAATACTTCTTGGATAGCTGTCTAATCACGGTTCAAAACTAACGAATTGACTGGTAATGAAAAATCCGGCTAAGAGCAATAGTTTGTTAATTTTAACACGAGGTTGATGAATGGTGATGATGTGGGATAAACGTTATTCAATGCACCCTGTATTTTGATAAGTCCTATTAGTATTTTCACAAGAGATTAAATCAAAATGAACCAGTTGAATGAACTGATCCGGAAGAATTCATAAAACAGGGGAACTGATTATGAATCCCTGAAAATCAGCCAGACTTTGCTAAATTTGCACTCTCTTAAAAACAAGGATTTTATTACATGATCAAGATCACTCTCCCGGATGGAGCTGTCAGGGAATATGAAAAAGGAACCACTGCACTGGATATTGCAAAGTCAATTTCAGAAGGACTGGCAAGAAAAGTTTTAGCGGCTAATGTAAATGGAGAGGTATGGGATGCTACAAGACCCATTACCGGAGATGCCAGCTTAAAATTACTTACCTGGAATGAAACGGATGGAAAGAAAACATTCTGGCATTCATCTGCACACCTGATGGCGGAAGCTGTTGAAAGCTTGTTTCCGGGAGTAAAGTTTTGGGTAGGACCAGCTATTGAAAACCCTGCGGGTTTTTATTACGATATGGACCTGGGAGATAAAAAAATATCGGAAGATGACCTGGCGAAGCTGGAAAAGAAAATGAATGAGCTGGCGAAGAGAAACAGTCCTTATGTAAGAAAAGAAATTACAAAACCGGAAGCGATCCAACACTTTACAGAGAAAGGAGATGAATATAAGTTAGATCTTTTAGGTGGGTTGTTCGATGGAGAGATCACTTTTTATACGCAGGGTGATTTTACAGATCTGTGCCGGGGACCTCATATTCCTAATACTGGTTTCATTAAGGCAGTTAAGCTTACCAATATAGCTGGTGCTTATTGGAAAGGCAATGAAAAGAATAAACAGCTTACCCGGATATATGGTGTTAGTTTCCCATCGCAAAAAGAATTGGATGAACACCTGGCTATGCTGGAAGAAGCAAAGAAAAGAGATCATCGTAAGCTGGGTAAAGAGTTGGGCATTTATACAATGGATGATGATGTAGGACAGGGATTGATCATGTGGATGCCCAATGGGACTATCGTGATAGAAGAATTGGAAAAACTGGCCAAAGAAACCGAACAGGCCGCAGGCTATAAAAGAGTGGTGACGCCGCATATTGCTAAAGAGAATATGTATATCACCAGCGGTCACCTGCCTTACTATGCAGATAGTATGTATCCACCGATGGAACTGGATGGTGAAAAATATTACCTGAAGTCAATGAACTGCCCGCATCACCATAAGATATTTGCGGCTGAGCCAAAAAGTTATCGTGATCTTCCTTATCGTATTGCAGAATATGGAACGGTATATCGCTATGAGCAAAGTGGTGAGTTGTTTGGATTAATGCGGGTTCGTTGCCTGCACATGAATGATGCACATATTTATTGCACCAAAGAACAGTTCAATGACGAGTTCAGGGCGGTGAATGATATGTACCTGAAATATTTTAAAATATTCGGTATCGAAAAATATGTGATGCGATTATCATTGCACTCGCCGGAAAAACTGGGAGTAAAATATGTGAATGAACCGGAACTATGGCAGGAGACAGAAACGATGGTAAGAAATGTGCTGACCGAGTCGAATATTCCTTATGTAGAAGTGCAGGACGAAGCTGCATTCTATGGCCCTAAGATCGATGTGCAGATATACAGCGCCATTGGAAGAGAGTTTACGCTGGCCACCAACCAGGTTGATTTTTCGCAGGGCAGAAGTTTTAAACTGGAATACACAACCCAGGATAATAAAGCCGAAACCCCATTGATCATACACAGGGCTCCATTAGGCACCCACGAGCGTTTTATAGGATTTTTGCTGGAACAATATGCCGGTAAATTTCCACTCTGGCTGGCACCGGTACAGGTAAAAGTGTTGCCCATCAGCGACAAGTTCCTGGACTATGCGAAAACAGTTTCTGAAAAGCTGAAAAAAGCTGATATTCGTGCAGAGGTGGATGACCGCAGTGAAAAGATCGGGAAGAAGATCAGGGATACAGAATTATTGAAAGTACCTTATATGCTGGTGATAGGTGAGAAGGAGGTGAATGAAAATAAAGTAGCAGTGAGAAGACAGGGTAAGGGCGACCTGGGCGTGAAAGATGTAGAACAATTTTTGAAAGAAGCTGTTGAAGAGATTAAAGAAAGAAGAGCTGAATAAAGAACCGGAAGTAGAAGAGAGCGACGCAACGAAGATGAGTTATGTTATGTCGCTTGTAACATAAAAATTTACATCCTCTGATCCTGTAGGAGGAAATTATTAAAAACAAGAATGCTCCCCTTCAGGGGTAGGGAGCTTAACTAAAAAAAGTAAATGGCAGTACCACAAAAACCCGGAGGCGGGTTCAACAGGCCACCCGGAGGCGGAGGTTTCAAACCCGGCGGTGGCGGATTTAATAAAGGCGGTTTTAACAGGGGCAGGTTTGCTCCACGTAAAGAAGCAGAACACCGGATCAATCATTTTATCCGTGTGCCGCAGGTGAGATTGGTAGGTGATAATGTAGAAGTAGGCATCTATAGTACCCAGGATGCATTGAAGATGGCACAGGAACAACAACTCGACCTGGTGGAGATTTCTCCAACAGTTGATCCACCAGTTTGCAAGATCATTGATTACAATAAATTCCTCTACGATAAGAAGAAGAAAGAAAAAGAGATGAAAGCGAAAAGCAAAGTCTCTGAAGTGAAGGAGATACGTTTTACACCTAACACTGATGATCATGACTTTGACTTTAAAGCCAAGCATGCCGTAGAATTTTTAAAAGATGGCAATAAGGTAAAAGCATACGTGCAGTTTAAAGGTCGTGCTATTCAATTCCAGGACAGAGGCCAGTTGTTATTGCTGAAATTTGCAGAACGATTGGCTGAAGTAAGTATTTTGGAAAGCATGCCGAAGATGGAAGGACGTCGTATGCTGGCGATGTTTGCACCAAAAGGCAAAAAGAAAGCATAGAATAAAAGTATAAATATAGTAATGCCATCCTGTAAGCTCAGGATGGCATTTTTTATTCTTGCAGCAGCAGAAAGATTGATGATGAAAGATGAATGAATGTTTTTATTGCCTGTAAAAAGCAAGGATGAAAGAACAAATCATATTTGTCAATCGTTTTTGACCGTTGGTACTAAAAAGGTTTGTCAACTTAGGTTGAATCGCTCCTTTCCGTATCTTCATCGCTATTAAAATCACCAAACAGATGTATATGCCACAAATTTCCAAAAGTTGGGGGGTGACAATGCTTGCTCTATTTATAGGTATAGCAGCTATAGCTCAGCCTCCTTCTTCCCGTGATTCCACAAGAAGTCCTTTAGGAGGATTAAGACCATCCTCCACAGGGCCGAAACCTTACAAAGAAGTTATTACGGATAAAGCCAAAACAGATGAGGGCCTGTTTAAAGTGCACCGCATAGAGGATAAGTATTTCTTTGAAATACCTGATGCTTTATTGGGAAGAGATATGCTGGTGGTGAATCGTATCTCCAAAGCAGCTGCTGGTATGCGTAGCGGATTTTTTGGATATGCAGGTGACCAGATCGGACAGAATGTGATCCGTTTTGAAAAAGGACCTGGCAACAAAATTTTTCTTCGAAATATTTCTTTTGCAGAATATGCAAAGGATTCCACTTCGCCCATGTTTACGGCAGTAACAAATTCTAATATTCAACCTATATCTGCCTCGTTTGATATTAAAGCATTTTCAAAAGATTCAACAGGCAGTGTTATTGAAATCACTGATTATATCAATGCCGATAATGATATTTTGTTTTTTAATAGTTCGCTTAAAAGTTCACAACGTATCGGCATGTTGCAAAGTGATAAATCGTATGTGGTAGGAGTAAGGTCTTTCCCCATCAATGTTGAGATCACTACCGTAAAAACATACGGACGAACACCAGCTCCTCCCACCGGAACTCCCGGAGGCGGCAGCGGTGGAGGTAGTGGATCATCAGCAACGGGTAATATAACCGTTGAGTTGAACAGTTCTATGGTATTACTTCCCAAAGACCCCATGCAGGCAAGATATTTTGATGCCCGGGTAGGATATTTCGCAGTAGGTTATACAGATTTTGATCTGAATCCACAGGGCGTAAAATCTATTGGTGTTGTAAAGCGCTGGAGACTGGAACCACGGGATGAGGATATGGAAAAATATAAAAGAGGCGAGCTGGTAGAACCGAAAAAGCCCATTATTTTTTATATCGATCCGGCCACTCCCAAAAAATGGGTGCCTTACCTGATACAAGGTGTAAATGACTGGCAGAAAGCCTATGAAAAAGCCGGGTTTAAAAATGCGATCATGGCTAAAATGGCTCCTACCAAAGAAGAAAACCCTGAATGGAGCCTGGAAGATGCCCGTTATTCCGCTATTGTTTATAAACCATCTGATGTTCCCAATGCAAGTGGCCCAAGTATTTCTGATCCCCGCAGCGGTGAGATCATGGAGAGCCATATCAACTGGTATCATAACGTAATGGAATTATTACGCAACTGGTATTTTGTGCAAACGGCAGCAGTAGATAGCCGTGCAAGGAAAATGGTATTTGATGATGAATTAATGGGACAACTGATTCGTTTTGTTTCATCGCATGAAGTAGGTCATACACTGGGGCTTCGTCATAATTATGGATCCAGTTCTACTGTGCCTGTTGAAAAATTACGGGATAAAGCATGGGTGGAAGCCAATGGTCATACGCCGTCTATTATGGATTATGCCCGTTTTAATTATGTAGCACAACCGGAGGATAATATCAGCGATAAAGGATTATATCCCCGTATCGGCGATTATGATATCTGGGCCATAGAATGGGGTTATAAATTATTCTCACAGTTCAAAAGCCCTGAAGAGGAGAAAGCTTACCTCAATAAATGGGTGATCGAAAAATTGAAGGATAAACGTTTGTGGTTTGGTACAGAAATTAACCCCGATGATCCACGTTCACAAAGTGAGCAGGTAGGTGATGATGCAATGAAAGCAAGCATGTATGGTATTAAAAACCTGCAACGCATTTTACCAAACCTCATGCTATGGACGAAAGAGCCCAATGAAAATTATAATAATCTCCGGGAAATGTATGGAGAAGTAACAGGACAATTCAGCCGCTATATGGGACATGTTGCCAAATATGTAGGTGGCATTATGGAAACACCCAAAACGGTAGAAGAGCAGGGAGCCGTTTATGAGATCGTTTCTGAAGCGAAGCAAAAAGAAGCTGTCGACTTTTTAAATAAACAATTATTTGCTACGCCAACTTGGTTAATCAACCAGGACATCTATAGCCGTACCGGGCTCACCGCTATCAGCACTATTGGAAACATGCAGGATAATATGCTGAATCGTTTACTCAGTAGCCGCACGTTGGGCAAACTGATAGATGCAGAGGCTGCAGATGGTGCAGGGGCTTACCAGATCACTGAATTACTGGCCGATCTGAAGAAAGGAATCTGGAGTGAATTAGCCGGAAGAAAAACAATCGATGTTTATCGCAGGAACCTTCAAAAATCTTATATAAGTATTTTGGATAACCTGCTTAACCCTTCAGCTGCTTCAACAGGCGGCATCACTATCTTTTTTGGATCAACCACGCCTTCGGTTAACGTAGACAAGTCTGATATAAAAAGTGTGGTAAGAGCCCACTTGGCTTCATTACGATCAGAAGTATTGACCGCCGCTGCAGGCACCACTGACCAGATGAGTAAATATCATCTGCAGGATGTAGCAAAACGAATAGATAAAGCCCTGAATCCAAAAGATTAAGACAGTTTATATCAATTTATTATTGCAAAACGGGGCTTCTTCATAAGCTCCGTTTTTATTTTGGTAAAACCCTTGTCAATAAGCTTCTCAACCCTATCTTTGCATTCCGTTTGAAAAAACGGCAGATCTTTTATAATCCTCAGCCCTGCTGAGGTAGGATTACCTGAAGAGGTTCGACAAAGGTCCCCCGGTGGGGAATGCCTAAAGGGTGTAATAATTAAATACTGGGTAAAATGCCTAAAGTAAAAACAAATTCCAGCGCCAAAAAACGCTTTAAAGTGACGGCGACCGGGAAGATCATGCATCAGAAAGCTTTCAAACGTCATATCCTGACGAAGAAATCCA
>DASVOE010000059.1:0-18344 GCA_036383515.1 Chitinophagaceae bacterium
CAAACGATGCTATGCAAAAAGATAAGATACTGGTTATAGGTGCCTCAGGACAGATTGGAGTGGAACTGACACTTGCTTTACGTAAGATGTACGGTAACGCAAATGTAGTGGCGTCTGATCTGCGGGAGCAGAATCCATTGCTGGAAGGAACTGGGCCTTATGTATCCCTGGACGTAATGAATAAAGAGATGTTGCATGTGCAGGTGATCCGCCAGAATATTACACAGATCTATTTGTTGGCTGCTATTTTATCTGCTACCGGGGAAAAAAATCCGGGTCTTGCCTGGCATTTGAATATGCAGGGCCTGTTAAATGTATTGGATATAGCAAGAGAAGAAAAGCTGCATAAGGTCTACTGGCCTTCTTCTATTGCTGTATTTGGACCTACTTCGCCAAAAAAGAATTGCCCGCAGCAAACGATCATTGAACCGACAACCGTATATGGCATTAGTAAATATGCAGGCGAGTTCTGGTGCAATTATTTCAATATGAAATTTGGTGTGGATGTACGAAGTCTTCGATATCCCGGGTTGATCAGTTATAAATCAGCACCGGGAGGTGGCACTACAGATTATGCTATTGAGATCTTTCATGAAGCGTTGGAAGAAAAAAAGTATACCAGTTTTCTAAAAGAAGATACTTACCTGCCTATGATGTATATGCCGGATGCCATAAGGGCCACTATAGAGCTGATGGAAGCACCTGCTGAAAAAATATCCATCCGTACATCTTATAATTTATCTGGGATGAGCTTTTCACCCAAAGAAATTGCAGCAGCTATAAAGAAACATGTTCCTGGTTTTTCTATTGCTTATAAACCGGATTACCGGCAGGCTATTGCTGATAGCTGGCCGCAGAGTATTGATGATTCGGTGGCAAGAAATGACTGGGGCTGGAAAGAAGAGTTTGGATTGGAAACGATGACGAAGGATATGCTGGAGAATTTGAGGTGAGTCGGGAGTCGGGAGTCGGGAGTCGGGAGTCGGGAGTCGGGAGTCGGGAGTCGGGAGTCGGGAGTCGGGAGTCGGGTAATAAAAGGGATACGCAAGATAAATATTAAAGTAGTCTAAAACTTTAGAGCAACTCGTAACTCATAACGCTGAACTCGTAACTAATCAACCAACCCGTTTTTAATAGCAAACATCACCAGGCCCGCTGTATTACGAACACCTATTTTTTCAACCAATCGCTGACGTATACCTTCAACAGAACGGGGGCTTAGAAAAATTTCTTTACCGATCTCTCCAGCTGTTTTTTCTTCGCAAATTAATTTCAATACCTGGAGCTCTCTTTCTGTTAGTTCTACATTTTGATTAAAGGACGGTTTAAAATTATTTTTCAGTACCAGTTTTTTCAGTAACGCTTTATTCACGAGGTCATTAAAATAATAACCGTTTTCATGCACTGCAAAAATTGATTTTTTTATTTCTTCCGGTTCTGCATTTTTTAAGAGGTAACCATTGGCGCCATTTTCCATCATGTGAATGATAAATTTATCATCTTCATACATGGTTACTATCAGCACTTTCATGGCCGGGTATTTCTTGCGCACTTCTTTGGTCGCTTCCATCCCATCCATGATGGGCATTTTGAGATCCATAAGAATAACATCGGGAGTAGAAGTCTCCAGGGCCTTCATCAGGTCCTCTCCATTATCTGCTTCCATAATTACTTCGAGGCGATCATCAGCAGATAGCCCTACTTTAAGACCATCCCTGAATATTTTATAGTCGTCTGCAATAGCAACTTTTATCTTGTTCATGAGACATGTGGTTTTACAGGCACATGAATATTCACCCTGAATCCTTCTTCGCTGTGAGTAAACAGAATGGTTCCTTTTAGTAAGATAACCCTATTCTGAATATTTTTTAACCCAAGTCCTTCTTTCTGGTAACGCAATGCTTCGAATTCCTTTTGTGTCAATCCATTGCCGTTGTGAAATAATACCAGGTCAAGCACATTATCATAGTAGGTGGAACTGATGATGAGTTCTGAGGCGTTGGCATATTTCAGGATATTATTTATAAGCTCCTGCACCATACGGTATATGCTGATATCATCTTCGGGATAAACGGTAGTGTAATTGTCGTCGAGGGCTGTGCTGGCATGGATGACGGTGCCCTGTGTTACTTTCCGTATAAAATGCCGGATGGCTTCATTCAATCCAAATTCTTTCAGGATATTGGAATGCAGGTTGTGAGAGATGCCTCTTACTTTCTGGATCACCTCATTCAGCAGATCCCTTCCTTTTTCATGTAAATTTTTATCTTTCTCATCCAGGTTATTTGTTTTAATTCCCAGCAAGTGGAGCTTGGCAGAAGAAAGAAAGGCCCCCACTTCATCATGAAGGGTTTCCGCAATACGATGTCTTTCTGTTTCTTCACTTCGAACAGCCGCTTCGATTAACTGATTCTGTTGTTGTTCACGGAGTTGTTCCATAGCCTTGCGATGCTGGTTTTTTTTCCGTTGACTAAAAATAACAGCGAGCAGCACACTTGTTATTAATAACAGCATGACAGCGATCCCTACGATGACCAGGAAAGTAAGATCGTCAGTCGGTTTTTTCATAAAACGCAAGGGCTATCGAAATGCATAAAATTAAAAAGCCAATATTATGAACATCAAATATATCTATGGCGAATCGAATGTCATGCTCAATGAGGTAATTAAAGAATAAAAATACGATAAAGCTGACAGCAACATAGATACTAAGCCCTGTAACTATCCAAAAGCCGGGTTGTTTATTTAAAGAAGTGTTTCTATCCTCCAGTGTCAGGAATATAAAATATTGCAAGCAATAAAATAAAAGCAATGCGGCCTCAGTGGCTAATAAAAGGCTGCTGAACATATAGTAGTTATAAAAATCTTCAAACACAGTGAAGTTCACTATTACAAATGCAATGAACACAAAAGGGAGGATCACTTTTACCCGGTACATGAAATGCTGTTTCAATGCAATGAAGAACCAGCTGAACAATAAAAATCTTACAATGGAATGTATATTATAAACAAAATTGTTACTGGTTAACCAATAAGGAAGATCAATCCCCAGTTTAAACCGTTTCCATATAATAACGGCGACAAGATTCAGGAAAAGCGCAGCAAATACATAAAGCTTAATCGGCTTCAGGTAGCGGGGGATGTTTTTTCTTTTTAAAACGAAAGGAAGAGGTATAAGCAACAAAGCCCATACCTCCATCCAGTCCCAGAATTGTTTAAAAAAATAATTGATAGTCATTAGTAATCAGAAGGAGGGTCAGGAGGGGATGGATTCAGGATCTCGGTAGAACCGTCCAGTGATATGCTATAATCGGCATGTGGGTTCTTCGTTATACCGGGTTTAAAATCCAGCATCTTCCCTTTATAATCTGCCTTTTTGAGTTTTAGCAATTCAAAAATTTTAATGTGGACTGGCCCCTTTTTTTTGCTGGTGGGTTCTATGTCAAATTCCAGATTTCCAAATGCCAATGGCCAGGTATCACATATTGTATCCGAACCTTCATCATTATTTTGGAGTGGAAAAGGCGGTCCGCAATGTTTCCCTTTCTTTTTATAACCTCCGTATGCTACCAACCCAAAAATCGCATCGCCATCAACAAACTCCCGCAACTCGCATTGAAAAAAAATTTTTTTGTAAGGCCGACCATTGTGAGCTTTTTTTATTTTCCTGAAATCCTCAATGGTCATCTTCTGAGCTTTTAAAATTACTTTGTTCATAACAGTAGTTTTTAAATAGTTAAACTATAAATCCAGGTCACAAGTGGTGCAGGGAGGATCAGGTGGTGAGGGATTCGTGTCTTCGCTGGTAGGTGGATATGTAATCGTAGTGATATCCTCCATTTTTGTGAAAGCAATAAGCTGCGTAGACACAACATAGTAAATATGATTGTTCGCATTTTTTTTAGGATAGAAATAGAGATCTTGTGCGTTTTGAGCAATGGGACCACCAATTATTTTTTTTATTTTACTTTCAGACAATTCATTATTACCAAGAATTTTTTTACCCGTGGTGTCCCATGTTTCTGAAGTTGCCTGAACAAGATCTTTAGGCCCGGTAAGAAACACATTCGTTGGCTTGGCGCCATACGCTATTCCAAGTATGTTGCCGCCAGGTGTGTTATCCTGGCTAAACTGGATGAGTAGCTTTTTGACCTGACCTTCCGCGAACAGCTCAAGTAATTTCTGTTTTTCCAGTTTTAAAACTGCAAATGGCCCTGCGGTTAGTGGTGTACTTTCTTTGATTGCCGTATCAGTCAAATTTGCAGCGGATTGAGCTTCTTTTTTATCTGTTGTCTTTTCATCGTTGCAGGATTGAATGATTAAAAACAGTGAGAAACACAAGATAAACCCTTGCAAGGTGGAACGCTTTTTTTTCATTTTGATAAAATTTAGGTGGTTAAGAAATCGGAAGGGAGTTTCCAGGAGGCAGATGTAAATTCGTGTCTAATTTAAAAAGCCTGCTGCTACTTTCAAAACATTGATGCAGAGATTCCGTAGATACTCGTTCATAATACGTAGTTGTACGCATCAACCCCATCCCTCAAAAGAATTTTCAGTAAATAAAAACATCTCATCTACGTAGTTACTCTTAATCAGCCGTACTTGTACAGTTAATCGCAGCACAGGCATTCCTACGCAGTTGTTAAATGAGTTTAGCAGCGCTTCTACCGCATCTTCATTTTACGCATTTCCTACCTTGTTTCAGGGGCTTCAGTGAGTGAAAATTTGGGTCATAAAGCCAACAGTTATGACACGATATTTCATCTTCACCGCTTGTTTCTTTCTGCTGTTTTCTTTAGGTAGTTTGAACGCTAAAGTCAATGATCAGTCAGCGGCTGCCATAACTTCAATTGATAATCCTGAAACAGGAAATGCCAGTAACGGTATGGCAGATAACCAGGGAAAAGCATTGCCTGTTCCCCAGGGTACCAAGTCACACTTACCTGCAGAAAAAAGCCATTCTAATACACCTACTATGGATGAAACAGCTCATATCCATCGTTTTCATAAAGAAAGAGTGAGAAAAATAAAAAAACACCATTCAAAATTTTGGGTACTTAGTAAACTTATATTGATTGTATGTCATATCTCGATCCTGGTAATTGCTTACCTGCATGCCACTCATTAAAAAAGTATTTGGATGGTGAATGAAAGCAAAGAGAAGGTTACCTGTCTTTTTTCACTACAGTGATTGCAAAGGAGTCTGCGTTACGGGCATTATTGATCTTAAGAACAAGATTGGCGTTGGCCGGGGAATCAAACAAGCCAAGACTATTGTAATTGCCGTTTGTGACCGACCATACATTATATTTTTCGTCTGGCTGTAAAGCCAGCAAATCCCTGATGACAAGATATACATCAGCAGTGGTAGAATCCCAGTAAACATTGACTGTAGCTTTTATCGCTTGTTGAGGCATTACTACTTTTGCCTGCTTTAAAGCTGCGCCATCAGGTACAATACTTTCTTCAATTTGTTGTGTCTTTTGATCCAGTTGATCAATTGTTTTTATCGACTCTGCAATTTCAGCCTGCAACTCCTGGTTCTTCTTATATAATGAGATGATAAAGAGACCACAACCCACCAGCAGAATAACAGAGGCCGCTATTGCCCATCGCATAGACGAAACTTTCTGAACAGGTGTTTTTTTAGCAGCGTCCATCAATACTGCATTAGTGGTTAGAGCAACAGACTGTTGCTGGTTGATAGCATCAAATAACTTAATTTTCTCTTCAGCAGGAGGCTCCATCACATTTTCAAATACGGTTTGTTCCAAACTGAGCTCAAACCTGGTTCTTTCTTTCTGCAATTCCGGATAGATAGCACAAAACCTTTCGAACTCGGCCTTTTCTTTTTCAGAAGCCAGGCCAAGTACATAACTTTCAATTATTCCACTTGCTATATATTCACGAATATTCACTATTTATAATATTCTTTTAATTGCGCCGGAACCATGTATTTTATTTTTTTTATCGAAGAACGCAGACAAATTTAAGGTCTTCCTCCCATTTCAGCTTTCCAATTACAGGATTTGTAACTAATTCTTTAAAGTCGTCTATGCATATACGGATGTTTACGTTTTTCAGTTTTGAAATCGTGTATGCCGAAACGACTTGTAAGTGAATTACCTGCTGATGGTAAAATCACTAAATCCCTGTTCATCTATTTCTGTAGCAGTAACGATATCGACCCTGGCTTTGGAGGGGCCCTGCCAGCACCAATTTATGAACTCGTCCATCTGTTCCTTAAGGCCTGTAGCCATGATTTTTACACTACCGTCCGGCTGATTACTGACTGTTCCTTTGATGTTAAGGGATCTTGCTTTCTCCCGGGTGCTTTGCCGAAAAAAGACGCCCTGCACTTTACCCGTTATCACAATGGAATATGTAACTGGCATACAATTTAAAATTGGAGAAGGCTAACGATCTGTTCAAGGTAATACTGGTCTGTTTCATCAAACTGGTTATATGCATCACTATCTACGTCCAGCACAGCTACTGTTTCATTATTAAAACAGACAGGAACAACAATCTCTGATTTGGATAAACTACTGCAGGCGATATGGCCGGGAAATTTCTCAACATCAGGAACGATCAGCGTTTTATTTTGCGCCCAGCTGCTTCCGCAAACACCTCTTCCTTTTTTGATACGGGTGCAGGCGACCGGTCCCTGGAAAGGGCCTAATACCAGTTCATTATTTTCTGCTCCTGAAATTTTAATCACCGATGGCTTCACTAAATAAAAACCAACCCAGAACCAGTTAAATTGTTCTTTTAATGCTGCTGCAATATTCGCAAGGTTAGCAACAAGGTCAGGTTCTCCTTCCAGCAATGCTTTGATCTGCGGGAGTAATGACTCGTATTGTTCCGCTTTAGTACCGCTAGTGATCTGTAAATCTTCTGCCATGCAGCAAAGATATAAGTAATCCAAAAAAAGTAATGGAATGGGTTGATAGCCGTAACTTCCCCTATAAATTTTTATTGATGCAAAAGTTGTTGCTTGTTGCTTGCATATTCACTATCAATGGTTATTTAATGGCGCAGGAGTTTGGTGGTACCCCACCTTCTCAAAAATGGAAACAGATTTCTACAGATACAGCCCGGGTAATATTTCCTGCAGGAATGGACAGCACTGCCGGCAGGATCGCTTCGATTGTTCATTATCTCGCTTCGCAAAAACCGGTTTCGCCTGGCAACGATCTTCACAAGATCAATATCGTTTTACAAAATCAAACCACCATTGGAAATGGCTATGTTGGTCTCGGACCTTTTAGAAGTGAATTTTATCTAACACCCATATTGAATAATTTTTCGGAAGGCAGTATTCCCTGGGCCGATCAACTGGCGGTGCATGAATACCGGCATGTGCAGCAATTCAATAATTTCCGAAATGGCATCAGTAAGGCCATGTATTATTTATTTGGTGAAGAAGGATTAGCATTAGCTGTTAACGCTTCCATTCCCGACTGGTTTTTTGAGGGAGATGCGGTGTATAATGAAACAATACTTACCAAACAGGGTAGAGGACGGATCCCTCTTTTTCTCAATGTTTATCCCTCACTTTGGCAAGCCGGTAAAAAGTATTCATGGATGAAACTGCGCAACGGGTCACTGAAAGATTATGTTCCTAATCATTACGACTTAGGTTACCTCTTGGTAAACTATGGCCGTGGAAAATATGGGGTGGATTTTTGGAGTAAAGTGACAAAAGATGCCAGTGCTTTCAGGGGATTGATATATCCTTTTCAAAAGGCGATTAAAAAACATACCGGCATTGATTATAGATCATTCAGAGATTCCGCATTCGACTTTTATAAAAAAAACATAGAACGGGTTTCTGCAAGCAGAGATCAATATCTTTTACCGGTGAATCAGAAATATGTTGCATCCTATGAATTTCCTTACAGCATTGGCATGGATTCTTTGTTATACCTCAAAACCACGTATCGCCACCGGCCGGCTTTTTACTTAAAAGATAAAAACGGGGAACATCGGGTAAGGACAAAAGATATTTCACTGGAGGATCAGTTTTCATATCGTAATAATAAACTGGTTTATGCAGCGTATGAAACGGACATCAGGTGGGGCTGGCGGGATTATAGTGTAATAAAGTTGATGGACCTTTCAACAGGCAAGCAACGAACGCTTACTCATAAAACAAAATATTTTACACCTGATATTTCTGCCAATGGAGAAAAGATCGCTGCTGTGCAGGTAACTCCTGATGGAAGAAGCGAATTACATATACTCGATGCTCATACCGGCAATGCAGAAAGAAAAATTCATTCAGCAGAGATCATGTTATTCACCGATCCGAAATTTATTGACGATAGTTTATTGGTGACAGCGGTGCGGTTAAACGATGGGAAAATGGCATTGGCGCTGGCAGAGATATCAACTGGCAACACCATGCGGTTAACTCCGCCCGGCTTTAATATCGTTGGGTATCCTTCTGTGAATAACGGAGTTATTTATTTCACGGGCAGTTACGGAGGCAACGATGATATTTTTGCCATACGTTTAACTGACAAAAAAATATACAGGATCACCAACGGCCCATTAGGACATTATTATGTGAATGCAGCTAACGGAAAAATTACCTGGTCAGTTTTCACTGCCGATGGTTACCAGTTGCAGCAAATAGAAGAAAAGGATATTGTTTGGAATGCCATGAATGAACCAGGACTGGAGCAGTTACAAACAAAATTTGCTGTTAGTCATGCTGATAGTATTGGCGATATATTATTAAATACAGTTGCTAAAAGGAATTTTGAAGTAAAAGATTATAGTAAGAGCACCAAGCTTTTAAATTTTCATAGCTGGCGGCCTTATTATGAAGATCCTATTTTTACCTATTCCATTTATGGCGAGAATGTATTGAATACGCTGCAAACAGAATTGTATTATTTGTATAACCAGGATGAAAGAACCAGCGCTGTTGGTTTTAATACAGTGTACGGCGCTTTATTTCCTTATTTAAGTCTTGGCACAGAATATACGTTTAACCGTCAACGCAGGTTGGGGAATAAAATAAGAACCTGGGATCAGCTTGATTCACGAATTGGTTACAATGTGCCGCTCAACTTTACCAGCGGTCAAACATATAAGCAATTAAATTTCGGGTCCAACTATTTTTATCGCAACGAATTCAATAAAGGATTTTTTAAGGATTCATTGGGCAGCATCGGGTTCAGTTATCTTCATCATTTTCTTTCCTGGAATCAGCAGGTGCAGCGGGCTACACAGCATATCTATCCAAGATTGGGTTATGCAGTGTCGCTAAATCATCGTCATGTGGTAAGTGATATTAAAAGTTGGCAATTGCTCGGTAGTGCTACTGTTTATCTTCCCGGTTTTGTATCTAATCATAATCTTGTGCTAACAGGCGCTTTCCAGGAAACCGATACACTGAATGCTGTTTTTGCAGATCGCTTTCCATATTCACGGGGCTACACCGGGCAATATTTTTCAAGGATGTGGCGCTTATCGGCTAATTATCATTTTCCGGTGTGGCATACGGATTTTGGTTTCGCCAATATTCTTTACCTGCAACGTATCCGGGGAAATGTTTTTTATGATTTTACCAAAGTGTATTCATTGGATAAAAAAGCTTCTGCCGATCAGCGAAGTACCGGTATTGAAGTATATGCCGATACCAAATGGTGGAACCAATACCCGCTGACATTTGGCATTCGTATCAGCAGGCTGCTTGACCGGGATCAGTATGATGGTTTCAAAGGAACCTTTTTTGAATTTGTGTTACCGGTAAGTATTTTGCCAAGGTAATTTATCTCGCAGCGGCGCTGCGAGATATTTATAATGTAGCAAGACTCTCTTCAATTACTTTAATCTTTGCTTCAGCATCTGCTCTTTTCTTTTTTTCAATCTCCACTACTTCTGGTTTTGCGTTAGCGACAAATTTTTCATTGCCAAGTTTCTTATCTACAGAAATTAAAAAACCCTTCAGGTAATCGAGGTCTTTTTGCAACTGCTCTTTTTGCAAACTGGTATCCATTTCGGTAGTGGTTTCTAAAAAGAATTTATCTTTTTGTACTACCACAGTAATACTATTGGTAACAGCCGACTGGATATAATCAACCGTCTCCGCATTTACCTGCTTTGCCAGGATCGTTTCGATAGATTTATAGCTATCATTATTCCCGGTAAGAATATGCAACCTGATCGCTTCTTTCGGCTTTAGTTGCGACTTCACTCTTGCATCACGAATGCCGGTAATCACATCTTTTAATAAAGCAGCAGTTTGTAAAATAGCTGCGTTTGGTTTTTTACCAACTTGCAATTGTTTTACTGTAATATCATCTGTTCTTTCTTTCAACTGGTGGTATACTTCTTCGGTGATAAAGGGCAGGAAGGGATGCAGCAATAGCATGAGTTCGTCAAAAAAGCCAACAGTCTTTTCATACACGGCTTTATCAATGGGTTGTTCAAAGCCAGGTTTCACCCATTCCAGGTACCAGCTACAGAAATCATCCCATATCAATGAATAGATCGTTTTCAGGATCTCGCTCAGGCGAAAATCTTTATACAGCTCATCTATCTCCGCTTTTACTTCATTCAACCTGTTCTCAAACCAATCGGTAGCGAAGTTGTCTGTTGACGCACGATTCACAACTCTCGACTCCCAACTGCGAACCAGCTTCAGTGCATTCCATATCTTATTAATAAAGAATTTGCCTTGCTCATTGCCGGCCTGGTCCCACATCAGGTCATTACCGGCAGGAGAGGAAATCATGATTCCAAAACGAACGGCATCGGCTCCATCCTTCTCGATCATTTCTAAAAGATCCGGTGAGTTGCCCAATTGCTTGCTCATCTTCCGGCCTACCTTATCTCTTACAATACCGGTAAAGTAAACTTCACTAAACGGTTTTTCTCCTTTGAATTCATAACCCGCCATGATCATTCTTGCTACCCAGAAGAAAATGATCTCCGGCGCCGTCACTAATGTATTGGTAGGATAATAATAGTTTACTTCTTTATTACCGGGACTACTGTAGCCTTTAAAAACTTCAAAAGGCCATAGCCAACTGGAGAACCAGGTATCTAAACAATCCTGATCCTGTTTCAATAGAGCATTGGAATTTGGAAATTGTTCATTGAACATTTTCTTTGCCTCGTCTTCAGTTGCTGCTACCACAAAACGCCCTTCATCATCATACCATGCAGGTATTCTTTGTCCCCACCATAACTGGCGGCTGATACACCAGTCTTTGATATTTTCCATCCAGTGACGATACAGGTTTTTGAACTTGCCGGGATAGAATTTAATATCGTCCTCCATCACCGCTTTCAGTGCAGGCCCGGATATTTTTTTCATATCTACCCACCATTGCAGGGATAATCTTGGTTCTACTACAGTATCAGTTCTTTCAGAAAAACCTACTTCGCTGGTATAATCTTCAACTTTTAAGAGATAACCTTTCTCTTCGAGTTCTTTTGCAATTTTCTTCCTGGCAGTAAAGCGATCTTCACCTATATAGATCTGTGCTTCTTCGTTCAGCGTACCATCTTCGTTTAATATATCAACTACTTCAAGATTATGTTTTTGTCCAAGCTGGTTATCATTTAAATCGTGAGCTGGTGTTACTTTTAAGGCACCTGTTCCAAAATCCATCGTTACATATTCATCAGTAATGATGGGAATGCGGCGATTGATCAGGGGTACAAAAGCAAACTTTCCCTGCAGGTGTTTATAGCGTTCATCATCCGGGTGCACACAAATAGCGGTATCACCCATGATCGTTTCAGGTCGAACGGTAGCGATGGTGATATAGTCAACAGCCGATGGTCCACTGTCCGTGGACTGTTGTCCGTCGGCTATAAAGTATTTCAAATAATAAAGCTTCTGTTGCGTCTCTTTCCGTATCACTTCTTCATCGCTCAGCGCTGTTTTTGCAATTACATCCCAGTTGATCATTCGTTTGCCACGATAGATATATCCTTTCTTATACAGATCAATGAATACATTGATCACGGATTGATAATAATCCGGGTCCATCGTGAAAGTGGTGCGATCCCAATCCAGACTGCATCCCAGTTTTTTTAACTGTTGTAAAATGATACCACCATATTTTTCCTTCCACTCCCAGGCATAATTCAAAAACTCTTCGCGGCTGAGCGAAGCTTTTTGAATACCTCTTTCCCGGAGCATCTGCACCACTTTTGCCTCGGTAGCAATGGAAGCATGATCAGTGCCCGGTACCCAGCAGGCATTTTTCCCCTGCATCCTTGCCCGGCGAATCAATATATCCTGGATCGTATTATTAAGGCAATGACCCATGTGCAAAACCCCGGTGACATTGGGAGGAGGGATTGTGATAGTATAAGGCTCCCGTTCATCAGGAGTACTGTTGAAGTATCTTTTATCCAACCAGTGCTGGTACCATTTCAATTCTGCGGCGTTATGTTCAAAATTTTTCGACAGATCCATACTACTTCGCTTATGTTTTTATGATGCACCCTGCCGGTAAAGCAGGCGAAATGCTGTAAGGCCGCAAATTTACCGGGTTTTGAGTAGATGACGAAAAGCCCCGTTGGTGCGGGGCTACTCATGAGGTGGACGATGGTGATTAATAATGGGCGATCGCTTACGATTGCATATTTTTTATTTCGCTGCAGATATACTTTTCACCGTGGTGTACTTCTACGATGGCATTAGTTATCTCTTCAAAAGAAGAGCTCTTGGTAAGATAGCCCCTTGCACCTATCCCGATCATACGATTAGCATAAGAAGGATGATTGTTTACAGAAATACCAATGATCTTCATTGTTGGATTAGCAGCTAAAATCTTTTCTGCTACTTCAAAACCATTTAAGGGATACATATTTATATCTATCAGCAATATATCGGGTTTCATCTCGGCAGCCTGGTGGATAGCATCAGGTCCGTTATCACATTCGCGGATGACATCAAATCTTTCATCGTTGTCCAGCAGCATGCTCCAGGATTCACGGGTTAGCTTGTGGTCGTCCACAAGCATCAGACGGATTGGGTCTATCATTTACAGTTAGTGTTTCATTGTTACAAAACCGATTGTTCATCAATTCAGGCAATACAATGCCTCTCAGGATTCTAAAAAGAGTTATTGCTTAACAGCCAGGTATCCAGTTTATCAATACACTTTCGTCTACTTGAAAGGGGATAAAGGTTCGGGAAGTTACGTTAGTAAATTTACTGAAAATCTAAAGTAGTATTACTTGGTCATAATACCAAGCTCACCTATCAACTTTTTTTAAAAATGGGGATAACTAGGTTCTTCGAATAGCAGGGGAAGCGGTTATAAGTAAAGTACTGCGTATGTGTGAAAGTTAAAAAAATCTATTCGAAAAGAGAATGCTTGTTAGAAATTTTTAATTCCGGGCATACCATTGCTTTGATTAGCACGGCTTTTTCTACTGTCGTTGAATTTTTTGAAAATATACCGTTTAAAAGGGTGGTTTTGAATAGGGGTACTATATAGCAAGTACGGATTATTTATTTGACTGGATTGTAATAAACAGTATTTTACTACCTGATTAAAAAAATAATTGATGAAAAGAGAATTAGCGTCCTGGTATAGTCCTTCGCTGAATAAAGAAATGCCGGTTGCAACTTACGGTGATTACGGATTTGCTTTATTACTGGTGCCAACAGCGGCTGCCGATTATCTCGAGTATGAACGTTTCCAGCTAATGGATCACCTGGCGCCTTTCATTGATGGCGGCAAAGTGAAAGTATATTCCATTGACAGCATCAACAATGAAAGCTGGATGAATAATAATATGAATCCACGGGATAAATCAATTCGTCACCAGCAGTGGAATCATTATGTATTCAATGAAGTAATTCCCTTTATAAAAAACAGCACCAGCCCGGATACTCCTGTCATTACCTGTGGCGCTTCCTTCGGGGCGTTGCATAGTATGAACCTGTTTTTAAAAAGACCTGATATCATCAATGGCGTTATTGCTATGAGCGGTGTGTATGATCTTACCGAATATACCAAGGGACATTATGATGATGATGTTTACTTTAATAGCCCAGCTCATTACATACCCAACCTTTCTGATCACAATATCCTGGAACAAATAAGACGGAGCCAGCATATTCATATCCTTACCGGTAGTGGCGCTTATGAGGACCCCGCTGCCAGTGGGAAGTTTGCCAAACAACTCTATGATAAAGGTATCAGGTATGAACTGGATGTGTGGGGAGCTGAGTGGCCACATGACTGGAATACCTGGAGAGCTATGTTGCCACACTACATCGGGTCAAAATTTTAAGCTCGTTAATAATTTATTTTCATAAACGCAATTCCGAATCTAATGAGAAGCGGTGTGGGAAGTTAATTGCTGTAGTTGTGTTATAAAATCTTTCCGGTCAATCATTCTTGCTCCCATGCTTTCAAGATATTCTGTATACACCTGGCAGTCTATTAATTGAATCCCTTCTTCTTTTAATTGCTGCACATATTTTATAAAAGCATAGCGGGAAGCATTGCTTACTTTACTAAACATACTTTCGCCAAAAAACACTCTTCCCATTTTAATGCCATACAGTCCACCCGCTAATTCACCATCTTTCCAAACCTCGGCGCTGTGCGCATACCCCAATTCATGCATTTTGATAAATGCTTTTTCAACTTCATTGGTTATCCATGTGCCATCCTGGCCAGGCCGGGTTATTTTTTTGCATTGATGAATGACCGAAGCAAAAGCCTTATTTGTAGTAAACTCAAACCCGCCTGTGGAATGGCCGGACGCATTTCGCTTTAATAAGGAATTGATCTTTTTACTGATCTTTAATTCATCGGGAAATAAAACAAATCGTGGATCGGGAGCCCACCATAAAATAGGTTCACCTTCATACCAGGGGAAAATACCATTACGGTAAGCCAATAATAAACGTTCAGGTGAAAGATCGCCGCCCATGGCTAATAACCCATCGGGTTCGGCAAGATGGACAGGAGGAAAGTAAAGTTCTTTATCTAAAGCGAAAAGTGGCATGGAAAATAATAAATAGCGATCCTGTCACACCATCACTTCAATAGTAGCACCAATGCCCCTGTCTGTAATAGCATCGCACATGGGTTTGAGATCATCATAACCTCCCTGCTTTACGGCATATTTGCCCTGGAAGTGAATGATATAAGCACATTGTTCTGCCTGCTCATGCGAATGGCCGCAGACTTCTATGAGCGTTTCAATGACCCATTCAAATGTATTCACTTCATCATTCCATATAACCAGGTTATACGGTTCTTCCACGCTGGTGAGTACATCGGTGTCATTACGGTTATCGGTTGCTATTTCTGTTTTTGTAACGGGCATGCCATCGGGGCTTTTCACAAAAATAAACAATCTGCCCGGGGCGTGAAAGCGAAATTGTACTTTTGGGAAAATCAATTTATATGGGAATGATTACAGGCCTTGGTGGTGTGTTTATCAAAGCCAATGACCCTAAAGCCCTGGCGGCATGGTACCAGCGGTATTTGGATATTAATTTTAATGGAGGTGTATATACCGATTTCCCCTTCACGGATGCAGCAGGAAAAGTTTTGCCGGGGTCCAATGTATTATCATTTTTTAAAAGCGATACCGATTATTTTGACCCCAGTAATAAGCAGACGATGATCAACCTGCGGGTAAGTGGATTAAAAGAATTACTTGAAAAATTAAAAGCAGAAGGAGTGACTGTTGTTGGCGATATGCTGGACGAAGAATATGGAAAATTTGGATGGATATTAGACCTGGAAGGAAATAAAATTGAGCTATGGGAACCGCCTGTTTAGTGAAAAAAAATTTGGCAAAAAACTATTCAACCCTATCTTTGCACTCCCAATAAAAAAAGGGAGTTTAGCTCAGCTGGTTCAGAGCATCTGCCTTACAAGCAGAGGGTCGGCGGTTCGAACCCGTCAACTCCCACAAGCCCTGCAAATGCAGGGTTTTTTCGTTTATGGCAACCTCTTATTGTGAATTTGTTCAGCATGCCGGTAAAGACACCGTTCACCGGCTTTATCATGATACTGAATATGGATTTCCCATCCATGATGACAACCTTCTTTTTGCACGTTTGGTTTTAGAAATTAACCAGGCCGGGCTTAGCTGGGAAACGATTTTAAAGAAGAAAGATAATTTCTTCAAAGCCTTTGATGATTTTAATATTGAAAAAGTTTCCCGCTACACCGAGAAGAAAAAAGAAAAGCTGATGCAGGATGCTGGCATCATCCGCAACAGGCTGAAGATTGAGGCTGCTATTCACAATGCAAAAACAATAAAAGTAATTCAGAAAGAATCCGGTTCCTTTAAGAACTGGCTCGATCATCATCATCCAAAATCAAAAGAGGAATGGGTGAAACTGTTCAAACAAACATTCCGGTTTACCGGAGGTGAGATCGTCAACGAATTTTTAATGAGCACCGGTTATTTACCGGGTTGCCATATAGAGACATGCCCGGTCTATAAAAAAGTATTGAAACAAAAACCAAAATGGGCTACGGTAAGAAAGTGAATTTTAGCCACAGTACACTACTGTAATCCATCATCTGTTGACTGCGGTCTTTCTAATTCGGCTGCACCGCCGGTAACCGGTAATGTTGTCCATCCAGCACAAATAATTCATCGATCTCGAAGGTCCAGAATTTGAAAAGGGGAGATTTGGCCAATATTTTTTCGATCTCTTCTTTATTTTCAGCATTCATCGTGATCCAAACCCGTTGCGTTTCCATGCTTACTGCATACTGGTCAATGATATCTTTATTGATAAGATAATTGATATAGGTGCGGTGTGGTGGCACCAGATCCATGAACTCATCACTCATTTCAAACTGTATGGTGGCCTGGTATTTCTTCATTGCTATTAAATAAATAGACAAATCAAAATTAGGAATGTTGCATTGGTTGGAAAAAGAAATAAATCACACTCTGGTTTACTGGCTATTTCAGTTTAAAACTGAATATTTCGGTCTGTTTTGTATCTGCCATCATAGCTGTTCTTTCATTGGTTAATTCAGAAATCCAGCCAGTAGATTTCTGTAGTTTGTATTGGTTAGAATCTTTCATTTGGAAACTCGACAGCATGTTTTTTTCATTTTCTTTAAAACTATCTAAAGGGATATCAAATTTTTTCAACATGCTTTTCATCATTATGTCCATTCCAGTAGAATCTAATTCCTGGCTAAAGAAAGCTGTGTAAGAGTCTGCATTGCTTTCTACAAGTAGCTGTACTGTTATTGCGGGCATTGGCTCACCACCAAAAGGGTTTCCCATCGATGTACCTACTTTAATTCCTTGCGAGGTGAACTCGCCACCATACGGTGCATAATAAAGCTGGATTTCTTTTATCAGTGCACCTTCAACCATTGCCCTTGAATTAAAAAGTTCATTCGATTTGTTTATTATTATCCTGGTCGAGTCGCTTATATTTTTTGGAATTGATTGTTCCATCATTGAAGTATATGCATCCTTAACCTCTTGCCAGTTAATTAGTTCCTTAAAAGATCCGACACTTGTTGTAGTAAAAATCATTTTCAACCCTTCATATACAGGCATCGACATAGCCAATAAAGGGTTCTCTTCTTTGAATTTGTCGGTAAGATGAAAAACCCATTTAATAGTATATCCTTCTTTTGAAGAATCGAGAATTGAAACATGAGCTTCATAGGAAAAATTAAAAGGAGGTGCAGGTTTTCCTGAACGTGAGGTTTTTTTAGTACGCACTATTTCTATTACTTTCTCTTCTCCTTTACTCCAGTTGGCAATAAAACTAACTGAAGTATCTTTCGAAATAGTTTGTGCAAAAGAAAATGTGCTGGCTATTAATATAAGGAGTGTAGTAATTATTTTCATAAGTAAGATATTGTATTAGGGTTACCGGAATAAAAGTGGAACGTACTGGACTCGAACCAGTGACCCTCACGTTGTCGACGTGATGCTCTAAACCAACTGAGCTAACGTTCCGGGGTTGTAAAAATAAGAGGTTTGATTAAATTTTCCAGCCAATGATCTCATTTGCGCATTCTTTTCTAAATGGAGCAGTGATCTTGATATAATTATCCGTGTAGCCTTCCATCATCCCGTTCTTATCCGGCTGTTCAAATAATACTTCCCTTGTTTGCCCCACATGCTGGCCCGTGAAGTATTGCATCTTCATGTAAGAAAGATTACGGAGTGCCTTATTTCTTTCATGACGGATATTTACCGGTACCACCGGCTTTAGTGACAACGCATGTGTATTATCTCTTTCAGAATAAGTGAATACATGCAAATAAGAAATATCGAGTGAATGAAGAAAGTCAAACGTTTCTTTAAATTCTGTTTCAGTTTCCCCGGGAAAACCAACGATCACA
>DASVOE010000060.1:0-18443 GCA_036383515.1 Chitinophagaceae bacterium
TAAGTTGGCTGAAGAACTCTTGTTGGTTTTGGTATCGGTCCAAAATATTGCTGCACATTCGCCAGCGCTTTTTTCTCATCAAATTTTCCGGCTATGATCAGCACAGCATTATCCGGCTGGTAATATTTCTTATAAAACAACTTAAGATTTTCTGCTTTCACTCTTTCAATATCTTCTTTGCTGCCAATGGTTGATTTTCCATAGTTGTGCCAGAGATACATGGAAGAGATCACTCTTTCCATCAATACGCCGCTGGGAGAATTCTCTCCTATTTCAAATTCATTTCTCACCACACTGAATTCTTTTTTCAGTTCTTCTGGTAATATTTTAGAGTTCACCATCCGGTCGGCTTCCATATCAATGGCCCAGCGCAGGTTTTCGTCCGAGGCAGAAAGTATCTCATAATAATTAGTGCGGTCATACCAGGTAGTGCCATTGGCAGAAGCTCCTTTATCAGCAATAGCTTTTTTAATATCAACGAATTTTTTACACTGCTTAAACAGCATGTGTTCCAGCAGGTGAGCCATACCACTTTCGCCATAACCTTCATGGCGTGAACCTACTTTGTACACAATATTGACTGCTATATTGGTTTGTGAAGCGTCGGGCATCAGCAATACTCTCAGTCCATTGCTCAGTTCATACTCTTTAATACCTTCTACAGTTGTAATTAGTTTAGGAGTTGTTTGTGCCGGTGTTTGTTGTAAGGTCAGTAACAATACACAAAGAATGAGGATTATAGATCGCATAGTTAGAGGTTTGTTTTAAAGATAGGAATATTATTAAAGCCTGGTCAAACAGTTGTTAGGAAACGAAAAAGAACGGGATGAATGGATAATGGCTTTTTGTGGCAACCAATGAAAGCCGTTTCTTTGCACACACGAGCTTGCCATTGGAAGATATATTTAATTCTAATTTTTAAATCTTCAAACTAACATGAGTTACATTTCCGAAATTTTTGCCAGACAAATATTAGACAGCCGCGGTAATCCTACCGTAGAAGTAGATGTGATCACCGATGAAGGTGCTTTAGGCCGGGCAGCAGTACCCAGTGGCGCCAGCACAGGTATTCATGAAGCCGTTGAACTGCGGGATGGGGACAAGAAAAAGTATTTGGGAAAAGGAGTATTGAAAGCAGTAAAGAATGTGAATGATATCATTGCCCCGGCATTGCTGGGAAATGATATCGCTGATCAAACCGGTATTGATGAAATGATGATCCAGTTAGATGGCACTCCTAATAAAGGAAAGCTGGGCGCTAATGCTATTCTTGCTGTGAGTATGGCTGCGGCCAAAGCAGCGGCAGAAGAAGCTTCACTTCCGTTATTCAGGTATGTAGGTGGCACAAATGCCAAAACATTGCCGATACCGATGATGAATATCCTGAATGGTGGTGCACATGCCGATAATAAAATAGATTTCCAGGAATTTATGGTGATGCCTGTTGGCGCCCCTTCTTTCAGCGAAGGATTACGCTGGGGAGTAGAGATCTTTCATGCATTGAAATCAGTGTTGAAGAAAAAAGGATACAGCACCAACGTGGGTGATGAAGGAGGTTTTGCTCCTAACATTCAAAGTAATGAAGAAGCAATTGAGACAGTACTGATCGCTATTGAAGCAGCCGGTTATAAAACAGGTTCACAGATCGTGATCGCTATGGATGCTGCCAACAGTGAGCTATGGGATGCGAAGAAGAAAAAATATGTGTTTCATAAAAGCAGTGGCAAGGAAATGACGAGTGAGCAACTGGTAAAATACTGGGCAAGCTGGGTAAAACAATACCCTATCGCTTCTATTGAAGATGGTATGGCAGAGGATGATTGGGCTGGCTGGAAAATGCTGACCGAATCAGTTGGTGATAAATGCCAGCTGGTAGGTGATGACCTGTTTGTAACCAACGTAACAAGATTACAGCAAGGCATTGATAAAAGCATCGGTAATGGATTGCTGGTAAAAGTAAACCAGATAGGAACTATTACGGAAACCATTAATGCAGTTACGATGGCACAGCACAATGGATATAATACCATCATGAGTCACCGCAGTGGAGAAACAGAGGATACAACGATCGCTGATCTTGCAGTGGCCTTGAATTGCGGACAGATTAAAACCGGTTCTGCATCGAGAACAGACCGCATGGCTAAGTATAACCAGCTGATACGAATTGAAGAATTGCTGGGTAGTTCTGCTGTGTATCCAAAAGGAAAGATTAAATTTGGTAAGTAGTTTATAACTGATTGTTCATGGTTCATAGCGAATCATGAACAATCTTCCTCAACTATGAACATAAAACCATGAACTATGAAGTTACTGACCCATGTTCCCGCCTTTTTAAAAAACAAATACTTTATTGCATTGGCAAGCTTTGCGGTCATCATGCTTTTTTTGGACAAGAATGATGTTTTTACTACGATGGCCCGTAATAAAGAGTTAAAAGACCTGGAGCTGAGCCGAACCTATTATACCAACGAAATCAGTAAGTTAACCCAGGAAAGAGAAGCCCTTACACACGATGTAAAGGCGATAGAAAAACAGGCCCGGGAAAACTTCAAAATGAAAAGGGATAATGAGGACCTTTTTATCATACCCGAAAGCCCTGAAACCCCCAAATAATTAGAATTTCACACAATAAGGCAATTCGATACCCGTTTATAATCCGGACGTTTTTTTCTAATCACTATCTGGACACTCATTTAAGGACATTAATGGATTGCCAATGACAAATTTTACCCCCGAGGATCTTTTATTGTATTTGTACAAGGAAAGTACTTCTAAACAGACCGCTGCCATTGAAGAAGCTCTGAAAAAAGACTGGACTCTTCGTGAAAAACTGGCCGTTCTCAAAACATCCATGCAACGATTAGACAAGATCACTGTAGCACCCCGTACAGAAGTTGTGTTGAATGTCTTAAACCATGCCCGGCTAACATCCACTGAAGAAGTAAAGTAATTTTAAAAGCTCTGATGAAAAAGATTGAAGCATCCCCATAATACCGGGGTGCTTTTTTATTTGGATGCTCCCTGATTATTGACCATTCACGATTCACTACTAACTTGCAACATGACCCGCAAAGAGCGTTACCAGTTTGTCATTGATTATTTTCAACAGCATATTCCTGAAGCAGAGACGGAGTTGATCTATGATAGCCCGTACCAGTTACTGGTAGCTGTAATTTTATCAGCACAATGCACCGATAAAAGAGTGAACATAACAACCCCCGCTATTTTTGAAAAATATCCGGATGTTGAATCATTAAGCAACACAACTATTGATGAATTATTCCCCTTTATCAAAAGCATTTCTTATCCTAATAATAAGACCAAACACCTCATCGGGATGGCACAAAAAGTGGTGAACGAATTTGATGGAAAGATTCCTATGACCGTCGACGAATTAATTCAACTACCGGGAGTAGGAAGAAAAACGGCCAATGTCATTACTTCGGTCATAGATCAGCAACCCAATATGGCAGTGGATACGCATGTTTTCAGGGTGAGTAAAAGGATCGGGCTTGTTCCCTCCACCGCTTCTACTCCTTTTGCTGTAGAAAAAGAACTGGTAAAGAATATTCCACAAGACCTGGTTTACAAAGCTCACCACTGGCTGATACTGCATGGCCGTTATGTTTGCATAGCCCGTCAGCCTAAATGTGAGCAGTGTGGTTTACGTCCGGTTTGCCTGTATTATCGAAATCTGCAGCTAAAAAAATAAGCATAAAATAAGTAAGCTGCTGATTGTCAAAACAAACTTCTTTCTCTTATTGAAAATGAACGGGTGTGTCTTGCTCATCTTCAATTCAAGCCCTGATTACCGCAATTCACCGTATATCTGGCACTACTAACCCTTTTTGGGTAGTAGAGAAGCCCGCTTATTTAGTAGATTTGTTCTCATTATTTGCTTAAACAGACCAAACCTATCCGGTAGCCCTTGAAAATGAGTGGATCTGATCGTAGTGCTAAAAAGAAAATCGTATGCAACCGGGAAATCTAACTATTAAAGAATCGTCTTTTAACAGCCAGCTTTCTTTTAAGCCTCTTGTAGAGGCATTAAAGAAAAATATTGCAGAGGGAAACCCCGGCATGAAAAAATTGTACGGGCACGTGCTGGAAGAATTGAATTCACATCCTGAATTATTATTGCCCATCACCGATCTCTCAGTTCTCGAACCTCATTCAGAACTCATAGAAGAATTGTTATCGGCGGTATTTCCTCCCACTACTCCCAATAATTTACATGCAGTCTCATTACCCTTCAGGTTTCAAACGGTATATGCATCACCGCTTTTCAAAATGCTGTTGCTGAAACCCGGTACCAACGAGATCAATGTACCTGATAATAAAACCGGCTTACAGCTAAGCAACGAAAAACTACAGTTTGCCTATGGCATGATACTGCGCAAATACCTGGATTATAATATCCCGGATAATGCCCGTTCTGTTCATCCCTATGTTGATCCCCAATCCGGTCTTACCAAATACATGGAGCTGCGAATCGATGCCCGGTTTATTGATGTAAAACCGGTGGATGAAATGCCGGTCTTACCAGAAAGCATCATGTGCCAGCGCACCAACACGATCATGTCGATCGATGAACTGATAGAAAAAGTGCCGCTGGAAAAATTTGTATTTGAAGGAATATCCGTCGTTCGGGTGAATGATGTAACCGAACAGGAAGTGATATCGCTTATAAAAAATAAGCTGCTCGATCTGAGCGCTATTCCCGACGAAGCTGCGTATACAGACCTGGAACAATATATCCGGAGCCTTGTTGGCATTAAAGACATCAGGGTGGGACTGACGCCTTTCCTGAAAGTAAATGGCCACTATGTTTATTCAGACCTGCATAACAATAACAGCCTTTTGTTCAAACAATTTGCAACGAAAACCGATAAAGATGAAGTGAGTGATTGCTGCAAAATGTTGTTCAGGGAAAATAACCAGCCGGTATTATTCGAATCAATCAATGAAGAACTGTTAAGCGAAATAGAGTACCTGGAATATTATTACCAGCAAGGTGGCCGCAGTATTATCATTTGCCCTTTAAAACAAAACAATGAATTATTGGGTATGCTGGAGATCATTTCAGATATACCGGGCACGCTGAAACCTGCTCATATTGCAAAACTGGAAGCAGCAATCCCGCTTTTTACCTTAGCGATGGAAAAAGGTGCTGAGAACCTGAACAACCGGATTGATAGTGTGATCAAAGAAAAGTTTACCGCTGTTCAGCCTTCGGTAGAATGGAAATTTACAGAAGTAGCGCTCAACTATCTTGTCAATCATCAAAAACAGGACGATGTAAAGATCGAACGGATCAGCTTTCCGGATGTTTATCCTTTATATGGAGCGATAGATGTACGCAATTCATCTACCGAAAGATCACATTCCATCCAGTTAGACCTTTTAGAACAATTGGAACTGGCCCGCAAGGTGGTAAGAAAGGCGCAATCGGATATGCCTTTCCCGTTATTGCATGAAATAGAATTTAAGCTGGATAAATATATCGCTTCGGCATCCGATGTTTTATTATCAGATGAGGAAATAACCATCCATGATTTTTTGCAGGGACAGGTTGTTTCTATTTTTAATCACCTGATGAATACACAACCGGCCCTTAAAAATGATATTGAACATTACTTCACAGTGCTGGATCCTCAATTAGGGATGATATATCATCATCGCAGGGAATATGAAGAAAGCATCAGCCGCATCAATGATACCCTGGCCCGCATGATAGATAAAGAACAGGTGGCAGCGCAGAAAGTATACCCGCATTATTTTGAACGGTATGTTACTGATGGATTGGAGTTTAATATTTACATGGGCCAGTCTATTGCACCCAGGAAAAAATTTGATGAATTGTACCTGCGCAATATGAAGATGTGGCAGCTGACCGTGCTTGCAAAAGCAGCAAGAGCAACGTATAAACTGGAGGCTGAACTGAGTCATACGCTGCGTACCACACAATTGATACTGGCACACAGCATACCATTGTCTATTACTTTCAGAACAGAGGAAAGGAAGTTTGATGTGGATGGCGCCTATAATATCCGCTACGAGATCATCAAAAAGCGTATCGACAAGGTCCGTATCAAAGAAACAAATGAACGGCTGACACAGCCAGGCAAAATAGCTATTGTATATTCACAGGCAAAAGATGCAGCTGAATACATTGAGTACATCGAATTCCTGCAAAGTCAAAAATTTATAAAACCCGGCGTTGAAAAACATGACCTGGAAGAGTTGCAGGGTGTGATTGGATTGAAAGCATTGCGGGTTGATGTAAATTTTGATACAGAAAATAAAACGGAGCCGAAAGTGGAGTTATCAAACGTTACATCGCAGGAATTAATTGGAAAATGATCATTACAAATTCAAACTAAGAAGCCAGCCCTTTCATGAGCTGGCTTCTTTTATTCAAGCAAATTATTTAATAATCAAAATTTCCAGCTCAATCCCACCAGTGGCATTTTATCTTCTTTTGATGTAGCATAAGTAAACGTCAGTAAAAGCCTGTTCAATGGCGATATCCAAAAACCGCCGCCATAACCACTCAACCATTTACTACTGTTGCCATCCTCATCAAATATTTTTCCTGTATCATAAAAAGCCAGGATCCCCAATGAACCCGGGAAGAGATACGTAGTAAACCTGGCTAATGCCAATCTTGCTTCCAGGTTATTATAGATTTTAGAGCGGCCTGCAAACCTGTATTTCCGGTATCCTCTCAAATTATCTTCACTGCCCAGATACTGTGCCTGGTAAAATTCAAAATCACCAAAGTTATGACCGCCACCGAAACGATCTACGAGCACGAATGTTTTGGGTGTGACCTTTAAGTAAAACGCAAAATCAGAATTCAATTGGGTCACTTTAGATTTTGTATCATTTAATCCAGAGAGATGGCGAACTGAAGTAAACCAATTAATGCCTTTTCTTGTCATGGTCGGGTTATCTCTTGTATCTACCGAAAAGGTGAACTTACCACCGATATAAGATTGTTTTTCATACAGGGTTGCCGGATCCAGGCCATTTAACCCGGTCTTGGTTATATACCGCACCGCATTAAACTTATCATCTTTCTCCAAAGAATAATACTGGTAAGTAGGCCCCAATGTCATAATCACTTTTGGTGAAAAATTCTTACGCAGTAATATCGAGATATCACCTAAACTGTAACGGGCCCGGTAATACCTGAATTTGCCGGGACTTGATTTGACATACGTTGTAGTATCTCCATACCCAAAAAAGTTGGTTGTATTATTGGGAGATTTGATATCGACATCCGTTATCAGGTCAGATTTTCTTCCGAATGTGCCAATGTATTCCGCATACCAGCGGAAATTAAGAGCACTGGTAGCTGCTGCATAATTAACAGCAAACTGGTGCATGTTTTTGTAAGGATCCTTACGGAAACCATGATGAATAAGTTTTAACGTAGCTCCTACAAACAGTCCATCATCCTGGTTAAAGCCAATAGTTAGAAAAGGGATCGTCTGGTTATACTTATAATAGATCGGGTTGTAATAATTAACGATGGTATCGTTAGACATCTTGTTTTGAAAAGCTCCCGTTATTTTGTTGTTGCCATCTTTGGTATCATATACCAGGCCTCCTTTGCCCGAAGTAACCGCACTTTCAAATACATCTTCTCCATCACCACCGATCATTCTTACTTTGATCTTATCGTTGCTGCCTTTTACATTAAACTTATCATTGCCACCAAAACCAAATAAACGGATTTCTTTTGTGTCCTGGGCATCAAATAACCGTTCATACATTTTAGTAGTCAGGTTACCTTCATTCGTGATCTTAGTTACCTGTAACAGAATAGAACCATCATCATTGCGGGTAATATCAAACTGTTCTTTTTTGTCGCTGGCCGTTACATTTACCTCTTCAGCCAAAAACCGATAATACTCCATTACTTCAGCGGCGAGGTATTTGCGGCGCTCTTTCAATGTCGCCTTTATTTTATCTCCAGATATATATCTTACCTGCGCTGGTTGCTGATCAATGGCATTATCAATAACGGCATCTGTCATTTTCAATAAAAACTCGTCAACTGCCTTCTGCCACTCAGCTGCGGTAAGTTGATTTAAAAAGAAACGATCGAGGTTGCGGGCTGCAAAGTTGAAACGATTGATATTTTTTGCTTCGGCCCTGAAACCCTGTATCTGTGGTACCAGCCAGGACCATTTTACAATACCGGGTAATACGCCCTGGTTGATAAAGTAAGCCTGGTCACGATCTTTAGCAATGGGATAATATGTTTTGCCTTTACCATTATCCCATGCACCCCACTCCCACTGACCTTCATGCCGGTCGAGGTCCATCACAAACATGTCTAATATTCTTGCTTTTAAAAGCGCATATTGATCAACATCGTTATCATTATCATCTTTTAATTTCTCTACGACCTCTTCTGTATCAAAACTTTTTTTCACTGAATCGGGCAATCTTTCCTCAAATAGGGCAAGTATATTGGAAAAATCGGCACGGTACACGCCCAGCCGGGCATCATCAGGCACATATACAAGTTTTGATTGTCCATGTGGAATGCCGGCAGCCTCCGATAAAGGCAACACCGAAAAAACAGAGTAAGGATAAGATGCAGAGACGCCGTCTGACACCAGGTCTGCGGCTGCTTCACTCTGCAAATTGCCGGGTAATGTTTTACTGGTAATAAATTTTTGAATTGACCTGATATAATAGGTCCGGCCATCGGCACCTTCCAGTTTTAGCGATTTGGTTTGTTTACCTCCACCTCTTTCTTTGGGAGTAAGCCCTCCTTTTTCTGTAGCAAGATCTATCACCGGGGCCGACACCGTAGTATTCCATTCTTTACGGTAGTTCGATCCCATCCAAAAGGATTTTGATCCGCTGATCTTAAAAGGTCTTGTACCGGCAGCAGTGGAAGAGTCCATCCTGGCCTGACCTTCACAGTCAATTACAGGTAATAAAAAAGATGCAAGAAGCAGACGAAGCAGTTTCATGTTAATGCTGGTTTAATCGGTTTACTATTACTTACTCATCCCAACTCTTCTGAACGATTTAAGGTACAACTTTTAAACGAACGGCAAAATAAACCGCTCCGTCAAAAGCTTCATGGTTATAATAAAAACCATACCCTTTTTGATTGTTGCTTAAAGGATGAGGTAAACTTTTACGTATCTTACCTGTTCTGGTCTGGGAGGCTACTCCTTTGTTACACGATGACATGATGTCCGGCACGGTTTTTTTAGAAGTAAATTCTCCTGCCACATTCAGACCAGGTTTTAATTCGAATAATTCTTATGACTGCGATTAAAAAAAGTATCGGATTCAGCATCTTCTTTTTTTGCTTTACCTACTCCTTGCTTGCGCAACAAGACACTATTCTTCAACGGATCGTATTGATCGGCGATGCCGGTGAGCTAACGAAGGGAAGACACCCGGTAGTAGATGCTATAAGGAATAACATCAAGCTGGATAAAAAAACAACTATTCTTTTTTTAGGTGATAATCTATATGATTCAGGGCTCCCCGATGATCAATCTAATTTTTATGACTCTGCCAGGGCTGTATTGGATTCTCAACTATCCGTTGCTGATAATACTCCGGCCAAAATATACATGATACCGGGTAATCATGACTGGACTAACGGAGGCCGGGATGGTTATGCTTCCATAATACGGGAACAATTATACGTAGACCTGCTGGGCAAACCCAATGTAAAATTTTATCCTGAAGATGGTTGTCCCGGGCCTGTGGAGGTCAGCCTGGGTGATGATGTGACTATTATCATCTTTGACAGTCAATGGTGGATACATCGCTATGATAAACCGGGTATCGAATCAGACTGCCAGTGCAAAACTACCGATGAACTGATTACCCAGATACAGGATATAGTAACGCGGAATTCAAAAAAACTGGTGCTGATCGCTGATCACCATCCTTTCAAAAGCAATAGTGTGCACGGTGGATTTTATCCGTTGAAGCAGCACATCTTTCCGTTCACGGACATGAAAAAAAATCTTTACATCCCGTTACCAATTTTGGGTTCTATATATCCTATTGCAAGAAGTGTGTTTGGTACTCCCCAGGATCTTAGCCATCCGGCATACGCTAATATGATCCATGAAGTAACTGCCGCCGTTAAATCACATCCTCACATTGTGTTCGTAGCCGGTCATGATCATGGTCTGCAATGGATAAAAGATAGCAGCTTCAACTATATAGTAAGCGGTGGCGGAAGCAAAACAAACCGGGTATCAAAAAGTAAAAAAAGTCCTTACGCATCAGAATCTACCGGCTTTGCTGTAATGGAAGTGTCTATTCATAAAAATGTCACCGTTTCTTTTTACACAGTAGAAGGTGATTCGGTAAAGCATGCTTTTAAAGGTGATATGCTTAATTTTTCCAAAATACCGGAAGAAAAAAAGGATTCAACCGCCCGGGTCATTGATGACCCGTTTGCAAAGTATAAAGACACCATAAGCATTTCTGCCAGTGAAAAATATCCGCTTATAAAAGGGATGAAACGATTTATTATTGGACAGAATTACCGGTCTGAATGGTCAGCGCCGGTAAATATGAAAGTATTTAATATCACGAATGCCGGTTATACCATTACAGGTTTAGGAGGAGGCAAACAAACCAAATCATTACGGTTAAAAGATAAGAATGGAAAAGAATGGGTGATGCGGGCGATTGATAAAAACCCTACCAAAGCATTGCCTGAAAACTTCAGGGGCACACTTGCGCAGGACCTGGTACAGGAATTTAATTCTGCCTCGAATCCTTATGGAGCATTAACCATACCCGGCCTTGCAGCCCCGTTAGATGTAGTAGTGCCACACCCGCAATTGTTTTTTATACCCGATGATCCGGCACTGGGTTTTTACAGACCGCTTTTTGCCAACACGGTTTGTTTGCTTGAAGAAAGAGATGCTTCACTTGACGGTTCGGATACAAAAAGCACCGCCAAAGTGTTTGATAAATTAGTAGAAGAAAATGATCACCGGGCCGATCAGCCTGCTGTGTTAAGAGCGAGGTTACTGGATATCTTAATCGGGGATTTTGATCGCCATTTTGATCAATGGAAATGGGCTACCAATGACACGGGTAAAGGAAAATTATATTATCCTATTCCAAGAGACAGGGACCAGGCTTATTTTTATTCAGACGGCGCTTTGCTGAAATTTGCCAGCCGCAACCTTCTTCCCTTCTTAAGAGGATTTAGAAATGATATCCAGGAAGTGAACTGGCTTAGTTACTCAGCAAAAGATTTTGACCGCTTGTTTCTAACCGACCTGGATGCGAAAGAATGGAAAACGACCATTGATGATTTTCAACTGGCATTAAATGATTCTGTACTTACACATGCCATTAAAAGATTACCCCCGGAAATTTATGCAATTGATGGCGAAACGATCGTCAATAAACTCAAAGCCCGCAGGAATGCTTTACCGGTTGCTGCTATGAAATATTATCATTTCATTTCAAGGCAGGTGAATGTGTTAGGAAGTAACCAGAAAGAATATTTTAAGGTAAGCAATACAGAAAATGGTTTGCAGGTAAGAGTGTATGCAAGAGAAAAAGGAAATGACACCAGTTTCCTCATGTATAACAGAACGTTTGAGCCTAAGAATACATACGAGATCCGTTTATATGGATTGAATGATGATGATATTTTTGATATTGATGAATCCGCTAAATCAAGGATCAAGATCCGCATCATTGGTGGTAAAGGCAATGATACGTTTGACATCAGGGGCAATGTGCAAACCCTGTTATATGATCTGAATGTAGAAGGAAACTATATTAAGAACCATCACCGGGCAAAAGTTCGTTTTTCAAACGATCCTCCTGTTAATTCAAACAGGATACCAGTTTACCAATATAACAAAGCCCGTTTTCCGCAATTAGAGTTTGGAGTAAACTCGGATGACGGGCTGCTCGTAGGAGCCGGGTTCTCCCGCACCACGCATGGATTCCGTAATGACCCGTATTCCACCTATCAAAAGTTCTCCGGTCTATATTCGTTGACGCGGGGAGCTTATCGTTTCAATTATTATGGTGAGTTTAATCATATAACCCGTGATATTGATGTTATTCTGAATGGCGAATTTGCTTACCCGGCCCTGAAAAATTTCTTTGGTCTTGGTAATACTACCAAAGTTCCTTCTACACCTGATTATAGTTTTTACCGGAGCCGTTCCAGAACGGTAACACTCGAAGCTTTGCTTCGAAAAAGATATTTTGAAAAATTGCAGCTCATGGCCGGTCCTTATTTCCAATATTACTGGAATAATTATAAAGACAATGCCGGACGTATTTTAGGAGCACCTCTTTTTGGTGGGCTTGATTCTGCAGATATCTATTCTAAAAAAACATACCTGGGTGCCAAAGTCGCTATGAATTTTGATAACAGGAATAACACCACCTTTCCTACCCGTGGTATATTATGGAATAATGAACTGGTGTCGGCTGCAGGGATTTCCAAAGGCAGTAATAACTTTACCAGGTTCTCGACAGATATGACGATCTATGCAAGCCTGAGTGATCCGGCACGGATTGTAGCCGTATTAGGACTGGGTGGTGGTAAAATCTTCAATCAATCTTTTGAATACTTCCAGGCCATGCAAATTGGTGGCAACAACCTGCATGGTTTCAGAAGAAATCGTTTTTTAGGACAATCATCTATGTATGGCAGCCTGGAATTGAGAACTAAATTATTTGACGTAAAATCCTATTTGTTTCCCGGTCCGTTTGGTCTCACTACTTTTTATGATGTGGGAAGAGTATGGTTAAAAAATGAATCATCGCGGCTCTGGCATACCGCCATTGGAGGAGGATTTTATTTTATCCCCTTCAATATGCTGATGATATCTGCTTCGGTAGGGTTTTCAAGGCAGGAAAGGCTCTTCAATTTCAGCCTGGGATCAAAGATCAATCTTAGTTTTTAAACCTTAATTCATATGGATTGCATATTTCAATAACAGCAGGTTAAGTACGTTGCGTATCTTACAATAATGAATCGATCTAAGCTAATATTACCAAGAGGCTCTGTTGTAAAAAAATATGAATTAAAGGTCGTTATTCTTATTGCGGTGTTCTGGACCATCGCCGATTTTTTGTTGTTCCTCATCCGCAAATATTCTAATGTTCTTCCCCTAAAATATTCTGATCCTTCTATTAATACAACAAAAGAAGTATTACTGCGGGAGGTAAATGTGTTGCTGGTTAGTTTTATCATTGGGTTTTTTCTTGTCTCTGTTCTCCGGAAATTCTTACGGTTTGCATCACTCTGGATAAACCTTGTTGCAAAAACTGTCATACTGATAGTTATTGCCATGGTGATGAATCTTTTTATTTATGCCAGTTATGAAATGCTGTTCAAGCATACTTCTTTTTCAGAAGTTTTTCAGAAATTCTGGAACAACACATCCCGTGTTGAATGGCTTCTTCCTAAAATGGTGGAATGGGTGATCCTGTTTATCGTTACTTTCCTGGCCCTCGAAATAAATGAAAAATATTCCCGGGGTGTGTTTCTTGATATCATGCTGGGTAAATATTTGCAACCGAAGGAAGAACAACGGATCATTATGTTCATTGATCTTAGCAGCTCTACTCCCATTGCAGAAAAGCTGGGACACAAAGAATATTTTGCCTTTATCCGTGATTTTATTTTTTGTATTTCAGCCGGTGTTATGGAACACGACGGACGTATTTACCAGTATGTAGGTGATGAGATCGTAGCCTGGTGGCCGAGTAGTAAAGAAAATGCCCGCAGGGCTGTCAAATCACTGATCGAATCCCGTAAGATCCTGAATAAAAACACGGCGATTTTTAAACGGAGATACGATATACTTCCTGAATACAAGGCCGGCATTCATACCGGCAGCATCATGGTGGGACAGGTGGGCATTTCAAAAAAAGAACTGGTGATGAGTGGTGATACTATTAATACAGCATCCAGGATAAGAAGCGCCTGTACCGATCTTAACCAAAAGTTTTTGTTATCAAAGGAAATGACTGAACTTGTAGCGATGAAAGACTGGCAAACAGAGAGCATGGGTGCTGTTGATCTGAAAGGCAAGAACCTCGACATGGAATTATTTGCGCTCAAAATCTGATTTATTAATTTATTACCCATGGGTGACCCTTCAACTGATAACAAACAGCAGACCCGATGGTCACGATGGCTTACCCTGCTCTCCACAGAGTTTATTATTATTCTTCTTTTACTGTTTTCTTCGGTCATCGTTTTTGTATACGCCGTCAATATGGTGTTTGTACAAAAAACAACGTCGTTCGACGAAAAAATATTCAGTTATATTTCCCAACTGGTAAATCCTTTTCTCACCAACCTGATGGTGTTTATTTCTTTTTTGGGTAAACACACTTTTTTAATACCGGCCAACCTGGTGCTGCTGAGTTTTTATCTTTTTATCCGAAAAAATAAACGGTTATCTGTACGCATCTCAGCATTAGCCTTAACAAGCTTAAGCATCATGTTTTTGCTGAAACTCTCTTTTCAACGTTCACGACCCGATATTCCCTTACTGGAAAAAGTAAGCGGTTTCAGTTTTCCCAGCGGTCATGCATTAATGAGTGTCACTTTTTATGGGCTTCTTATCTATATTGTTTGGAAAGAGATCAAATTACAGTGGCTTCGCTTCAGCATTATCGTCCTGTTGTTTTTGCTGATACTGCTGATTGGCATCAGCCGTATTTACTTACGGGTGCATTATGCCAGTGATGTGATAGCTGGCTTTGCGGTTGGCCTGGGGTGGCTGCTGCTTGCGCTGTGGGCTATTGAAAAAATAGAGCACAAAAGGTTTGCCCGTAAAGCGCTGGCCAATCCTCCTCAATGATCACTTAGGTTTTTTGTATTTAAACTTCAATAGTGTGGCTCTTGCTTCTGTCGCCACTTCATTAGAGATAAACATATCGCCATTGTCGGCAAACGTAATTCCTTCCGGTTGGGGAAAATCAATACCTGATATACCAAAAGCTTGTTCCACCTTTCCTTTTTTATTGATCACTACCATCAGTTTGCCAATAGAAGAAACGATATAGACTTTATTATCCATTGGATTGACTGCCGCAGCAGAAGGGCGAAACTCCTGGCGGCTATCATCCAGTTTTTTGCGGATTACATTCATATCAATCTGGTAATAGGGTGTATCAATTAAAACATTGCTGTCGAGGTCAAACCGATAGGCAGATCTTATCTTATCTTTTTCTTTATGGCAGTTCTTACAAAGCATGACCAGGGAATTCACTTCTTTATCATAATACAACGATTCAAACTCATTTTCTTTTCCTTCCAGTTGGGCCACAACTTCAGATTGCAGGCTGTCTGCTGAATTATAATTACTGATTTTTATGATTTGTCCCGTACTGATAAGGACATAAATGGACGAGCCTACTTTGACGATGTCTTCATAATCATCTTTAGCGGCAAACTTTACATTGCGGTACTCAAAATCCTGCATATTGGCGAGGTTAATGGCAAATATTTTCCCGGATTCATCATTATTGGCCAGCATAAGACTGTCGTTGATCCAGCAGATACCCGATATTTCATTAAGTTTAGTACCCAATTCAAACGTTTCCGGCTCATTGATTATATAACCAGTAGGCGTATAGATAACTTTTTTAGTTTGGCACCCTTCTGTTATTAGGACCACTAAAAATAAAGCTGAAAAAAAGTATGCTGGCAGGGTTTTTATTTTAACTATCACGTTCTTAGTGTTTTTATTTAAATTTATCATGTTCAAACTTTAAAGTATGACTGAACCGCAAACAGACCTGGTGGCCGCCGCCCGGGAATCTGCTACTGCTATTTTTCAAAATAAAGTTAGCAAAAGCTTTGTCTATCATAACCTCGATCATACCCGCTACGTGGTAAGAGCTGCCGAGGAATTAGCTGATTATTACCAGTTGCCACCCGAAGATCGCAATGCGGTTATTATTGCTGCCTGGTTTCATGATACCGGTTTCTCCAAAGGTGAAAGCAAAGGCCATGAAGCCGTAAGCGTTGAATTGGCCAGTTCATTTTTAAAAGAACGAAATGCGGAACCCCTGCTGACAGAAAAAATTATCAAGTGCATCGAGGCAACTAAGATGCCACAAACTGCAGGGCCCCTGATTGAACAAATTCTTTGCGATGCTGATCTCTTTCACCTGGGAACAGACGAATTTAAATTAAAAAATGAGGAATTACGGCAAGAGCTGATCGAAATTTCAAAAGAAGAACTGCCGCGGAAACAATGGCGAAAGATGAATATCGTATTTATGGAAAACCACAAATACTTTACTGACTATGGAAAAAGGAAATTACAGCCGGCTAAAGAAAGACATATTGAAGAATTAAAAGCCAAGGACCAGGACACTAAAAAAAAGCCAGGCAAGAAAGAAAAAAAAGTAGAAGCTTTAGCTACTATTTTCCCTGAAGAAGCTCCGAAAGATGAAAAGAAAAAAGAAAAGGATAAAGATTCACAAACCGAAAGAGGCATCTCTACTGTCTTCCGCATCATGGCGAGCAACCATGCCAGTCTGAGCCAGATGGCCGATAGCAAAGCCAATATCATGATCTCGGTAAATTCGATCATTCTTTCTGTTGTCATATCCGTATTGATCCGACATCTCGATGAAAGCCCCAATCTTATACTACCTACTGTCACTTTAGTGCTTGTATGTGTAGCCACCATTGTATTTGCAGTAAAGGCAACCAGGCCTAATATTTCAGAAGGAACTTTTACTAAAGAAGATATTCAAAGTAAAAAAACGAACCTTTTGTTCTTTGGCAATTTTCACAACATGACCTTGCCCGATTATGACTGGGCAATGAAAGAAATGCTCAACAGCCGCGACTATTTATATGGAAGCATGGTAAAGGATATTTACTTTCTTGGAGTAGTACTGGCTAAAAAATATAAATGGTTACGTATCTCCTACAACATATTTATGTATGGACTCATTGTTTCGATGGTGCTCTATGGTATCATGATCTCTTACGAAGCTTTCGTTGTAACCACAACAGTGGAACCAGCGCCTATTACTCCGTAAAGTCATAGACATTTTTTTATAATCCATCATGCCTGGTGGGCTATCTCATTTAGAGGAATTGGCCGCAGAGGAACAGCGTGACTCGGAGAATGCAAGTTCTTTGTCTCTGTGGTTCTCATAAACTCTGTGGCTCTCTGTGGCCTGAATTATTTTGGCAAATGGGCTATCAGTTCAATTTCTAATTTAGCATCGGCCATATACAAACGGGGAATCCCCGTAAAAACAAAAATCCACCAGCGGTAGCCAGTGGATTAACTTATTAAATTCTTACCAAAGTTTTGTTTCCCACAAAGACACAACGATCACAAAGTAATTTTCTTAGTGGACTTAGCGGGACATTCTTACTGTGCCAGCATCTCTTCCATCTTCATCACCAACTCCGTCCTGGTAATCGGTATTCCCATGATCTTATTATACCCTTTCGCATCTACAAAATATACATCCCGGATGATCTTGATCAGTTGTCCATTATTAATTTCAGGAATTAATACGGTATCAAAGTTCTTAATGATATCACCCAGGTTTTTAGGAAAAGGACGAACATATCTTAAATGAGCATGACTCACCGCATGACCTTTGGTCTGCAATTCAGCTACCGCACTTTTAATAGAACCATAGGTGGATCCCCAACCCAGCACCAGTATCTTTCCTTTTTCTGGTCCACTGTCTAATTTTTGTTCCGGTATGTATTCTGCTATCTTATCTACTTTCTCCTGCCTGATCTTTACCATCAGCTGGTGATTCTCGGGTTCGTAACTGATATTGCCCGTAATGTTTTGCTTTTCCAAACCACCAATGCGATGTTCCAAACCGGCTGTGCCGGGTACCGCCCACGGTCTTGCTAATTTTTCATCCCGTAAATAAGGTTGCAGTTTGTCTTCGCCATGACCCAGTTCTGTTTTAAATTTTACTGGTATTGCCGGTAGTTGATCCGATTGAGGAAACTTCCACGGTTCTGCACCATTGGCAATATAACCATCACTTAAAAAAATTACAGGTGTCATATGCTGTACAGCGATACGCACTGCTTCATACACGGCTTCAAAACAATCAGCCGGTGTAGAGGCAGAAATAACCGGCATCGGGCATTCACCATTTCTTCCATAATAGGCTTGCAACAGATCTGATTGTTCTGTTTTGGTAGGCAAACCAGTAGAAGGGCCACCTCTTTGTATATCGCAAATCAGTAAAGGAATTTCCAGCATCACGGCCAGCCCCATCGCTTCAGCTTTTAATGCCATACCCGGACCTGATGTAGTTGTTATACCTAATGAACCGCCATACGCCGCACCAATGGCTGAGGTAATAGCAGCGATCTCATCTTCGGCCTGGAAAGTTCTTATACCAAAATTTTTATACTTACTTAACTCATGTAAAATATC
>DASVOE010000061.1:0-41641 GCA_036383515.1 Chitinophagaceae bacterium
TTTTGTGCTAAAAAATCTTTCACCTTGTCTTTGTGAACGATCTGCTCTTTAAAAGTGTAAGCACCCGTTTTAGGACTGCGAACAGCTTTAATTACTTTAGTATAATTCTTTGCCTCTGCGGCTAATTTCGGATCTTTTTTGATCGCCGTTTTTGCTGCTTTTGCCATGATTACTTGATTTCTTTATGAACAGTTACTTTTTTCAGGATCGGGTTGAACTTTTTCAGTTCCAATCTCTCAGGATTGTTCTTTTTGTTTTTGATCGTGATGTAACGACTAGTGCCTGGCTGACCACTTGTTTTGTGCTCAGTGCATTCCAGTATTACCTGTACACGATTGCCTTTCTTTGCCATGATTATAAAACTTTAATAGATTAGATTTTTTCTCCCCGGGCTCTTAGTTCTTTCACCACACTCAATAAACCATTCTTGTTGATGGTGCGGATGGCCTCCGTTGATAATTTCAACGTAATCCATTTATCTTCTTCGGCCAGGTAAAATTTCTTTTTCTGCAAATTGGGCAGAAACCGACGCTTCGTTTTGATATTAGAGTGAGAAACCTTGTTTCCACCGATCGGAACTTTACCTGTAACCTGACATACTCTGGCCATGATTGATACAAATTTTGGGACGGCAAAGGTAGGGGAAACATTACAGACTTTCAGCGGGCAATGGAGTTTTTTTTACCCATCTGTTGAAAAAGGGTGAGTTGAGTCTGTATATTGATTTTCAGGACAAAATTATATAACCTGGTTAATTCCCGGTGCCAACCTGCTTATTTCGTCTGTTGCCCCACTTCCGGTCCTTTTGGAAATATCCAAAGAAAAAATTTGCAGAAGGATTTATTCTTTTAGCAGATATACAGACAGATGAAGTGCCAAATACACGGTTTTTGCCCAATTGCCTGTTTTCAAATAACTTCGCTCCTCTTTAATACACAAATATTCACTATAAATCTTCAATACATTATGGCATACGATGTAGTTGTGATCGGTAGCGGCCCCGGTGGTTATGTGGCGGCTATCCGTGCATCACAGTTAGGCTTTAAAACAGCGATCATTGAAAAGGAAAGCCTGGGAGGCATTTGTCTTAACTGGGGCTGTATACCCACCAAAGCATTATTGAAAAGTGCCCAGGTGGTGGAATATATCAAACATGCTGAATCATACGGCATCGAAGCGACAGGCCAACCCCAATTTGATAAGGTGATTAAACGCAGCCGGGGTGTGGCAGATAAAATGAGTAAAGGCGTTCAGTTTCTGATGAAGAAAAATAAGATCGATGTAGTAAATGGGTTTGGCAAACTGAAAGCGAAAGGCCAGGTGGAAGTAACTGCTGCAGATGGTAGTAAGTCGGTCGTAGAGGCAAAACATATCATTATTGCCACCGGTGGCAGAAGTCGTGAATTGCCGGCACTGAAACAAGATGGCAAAAAAATCATTGGCTACCGGGAAGCAATGAATCTTCCTGTTCAACCTAAATCAATCATCGTGGTAGGTAGCGGTGCTATTGGTGTTGAATTTGGATACTTCTATAATTGCATGGGCACAAAAGTTACCATTGTTGAATTTCTTCCCAGGATTGTGCCGGTAGAAGATGAAGAAATTTCTAAAGAATTAGATAAGAATTTCAAGAAGAATGGAATTACTATTTTGACGAATAGTGAAGTAACCGCTGTTGATACATCCGGCGATGGAGTAAAAGCAAAAGTGAAAACAGCTGATGGTGAAAAAATACTGGAGGCTGATATTTTATTAAGTGCTGTGGGTGTAGCTGCTAATATTGAAGGTATAGGGCTGGAAGAACTCGGCATAAAAACAGATAAAGGCCGCATCATGGTAGATAAAAATTATCAAACCAATGTGCCCGGCATTTATGCGATCGGAGATTGTGTGCCGGGACAGGCATTGGCCCACGTTGCCAGCAAGGAAGGGATTATTTGCGTAGAAGCGATCGGGTACAATGAAAAAAAATTCAATCACCAGCCCGAAGCGCTGGATTATAACAACGTGCCGGGTTGCACCTATTGCTATCCTGAAATAGCTTCGGTAGGTTATACAGAAAAGCAGGCTAAAGATGCCGGGTATGAATTGAAGGTGGGCAAATTCCCATTAAGTGCCGCAGGAAAAGCTACGGCTGCCGGACATAACGAAGGTTTTATAAAAGTGATCTTTGATGCAAAATATGGCGAATGGCTGGGCACTCACATGATCGGCTATAACGTGACGGAACTGATAGCCGAAACAGTGGTGGCAAGAAAACTAGAAACCACTTATCATGAAGTGCTGAACAGTATTCATCCACACCCAACGATCAGTGAGAATGTTAAAGAAGCGATCGAAGTGGCGTATGGAGAAGCCATACATTTATAGTTCAACGTCTCAAATCTATCTAAAGGATCACAAAAAAATGTGATCCTTTTTTATTTCGGCTAATCGGGTACGGGTTATCGTTATTATACTATGAATTATATAGTAATTATCACGTTACTTAAGGTGTTTTTTATCTATTTTTTTTATCCTTTACCAGTCATCGTTTTGATAATAGCAAATCTATTTAGTTCTTTGAGAAGGCTTTGTCAACTACTCCATACCCATGAATCAAATCGTCACCAGTCTATTATATACAGGCAGTCTTGTAGTTTCATCGTTCCTGCCCCAACAAGCTGTGTCACACAAAGACGCTATTCAATCATCCATATATTATTTGCAGGGCGATAGAAAGAATTTTAATATAGCTAAATCTCATAAGGTCGCTGTTCTACCATTAACACTTATAGAATTCAGAGTTACTAAAAACAATGCAGATAATGCAGACCTGATGTGGAAAACAGCCCAGGAGGTGAATCTCAGTCGCTTTGATATTGAAAAATCAACCGACGGAAGAAAATGGGAAATGATAGGCTTTAAATCCGCTACCGGGCAACAGGGCAGTGTTCAAACCTATTATTACAAAGACCAGTCGCCTTCAAAAGATGCTAACTATTACCGGCTCCATATAATGGACCGTGATGGCAAATCAGATTATTCACCAGTGCGTTTACTGATTTTTGGTGAGGCCAAACCGGTAAGAGTATATCCCACACTTGCCAACAGTAACAGTACTTTTTATGTGGAAGGTATTTCACCAGAGATCACTTTGATAGAGATTTACAATAATGAAGGAAGATTGCTGCAAAAAATAAGATTATACAGCAACACTTTCACCGTGCCGTATCTTTCACCCGGCGCCTATCATGTACGCATTATTAATACCAGCAATTATACCGTTACCGGTAGTCAGAAAATAATCATCCAATAAGTATAGGCTTTTGCTGCATCAGAATTTGACGAATTTCTCCAGTATAAATTCGCCGTCTTCTTTTTTCGCTGATAAAATATACATCCCTGGTTTCAGCCTGCTGATAAATATGGTTTGCTCTTTTGATTGTACAGGAACCTGCATAACGGTTTGTCCCTGCAAATTGGTGATCGTTACTATCTTTCCGATCCAGCGGGTGTCATACGCCAGGTCAAGTTTCATTTCAGTGGTTGCCGGGTTGGGATATAATTGCGGGTGCAACCATTTAGGTGATTGATCCGGTAATGGCGATTCGAAAATCAATGGTGGTAACAATCCTGTAGAATTTAATAGACCGCTTCGCTGACCGCCTGCTGCAAACAGACTTCTCATTCTTGTCTTCTGATCTTTGGTAAATAAATTCGTACAGGCATCATCAGTAAAGTCCATATAGTTCATATACATATCACCATTGGGTCCGTTATTACAAGTAATAAGTTTTCCTGAAGGACAACCCGAATTATAACCCGCCTGCCGGGGAGTATCATTGACGCTATCATCACCACAATAATCATCACCCCACAGGTGTTTCAGGTTAAGCCAATGTCCTACTTCATGCACGGCTGTTTTTCCCATATTATAGCCGCTGGGGCCTCCCGTTCCTAACACATCAAAATCTAATACTACCCCATCTTTTTCAATTGCTCCGCCGGGCATAGTGGCATAGCCGGCCAGCCGGTGCAGGTTGCAGACCCATATATTAAGATAGCTTCGGGCATCCCAGGCATCATCTCCCATTTCGGATGACCGCTTCACTTTATCGTCGTCACGCCATTCGGTGATGGGGGTATACTTCCGGATGATTCCATTGGTGTTTCTGCGACGGGGATCAGAGATGGCTAATACAAACTCAATTTCACAATCTGCCGCTACAGACGAAAAGTAAGAAGGTGTCTTTATCGTATCTGCATTTGTGCGTCGAAAACACCGGTTCAATACATCGAGTTGTGTTTGTACCTGGGCATCGCTTATATTTTCTGAAGGATGATGATAAAGAACGTGAAATACAACGGGTATTTTAATAACTTCTCCGTGCATGACCCTGGCAGCGGATACATTGTTGGCTATAAACTGGCGGGTAAATGTTTCAATTTCTTTTTGTTTCTCAACCAGCAGGGGGTCCTGCAGTTTTTGTTGCTGCTGATAAGAAAAGGTGGAGCATTCCCGTTGAGCAATTACCTTTAATGCGAATGTAATGGTAAAGAAAGCAAGGCTTAGTAATGTCTTCATGAGATCCTGTATCATTTTGCGGTTACGGCATGGTCAAATCATTCAACCATGTGGTCGCTCAAGAGAAATTGGAAAATGAACAGGATAATGTGGAATTAATAAACGGGCCTTTGCAGGGATACGGTTTTAGTGAGTTGAATATACAGGAGGTGGAATGGTGCTTAAAGATAATTTTTAAATTCAATTATTTTTAGCTTTTTTGTATCGTATTTTTCCGATTTTACGGTTTGAATTGAGCAAACCTTTAACAGACTTGCATTTTGCCGGGATTTATTTTTGTAAAAATTTATTTATACTCATGAAAAAACTGTTTTGGATAGCCGTAATCACTGCTTTTGCAGCAGCTTGCAAGAATAATGATAAACCAACAACCGGCGACAATAATAATGATACCGGTATTGCGACCCAGCCGATGAGCTATTCTATCGCTACTGTTTTTCCACATGATACTTCCTCTTATACACAGGGGCTGATCATATATAAAGGCGAGCTATATGAAGGCACGGGTATGGTAGGAAGATCTAAGTTGATGAAAGTTGACCTGCAAACAGGAAAGGCATTGCAAACAAGAAACCTGGATGCAAAATATTTTGGAGAAGGCATTACCATACTCAATGATACCATTTACCAGCTTACGTGGCAGGATCATGTTGTTTTCATGTATAGCCTGAAAGACTTTAAACTTTTAAAAGAATTTCCATTGGATACAGATGGATGGGGAATTACTACGGATGGAAAAGAACTAATGGTAAGTGATGGCACCAGTAATCTTAGTTTTTATGAACCCGGGACATTTAAAAAAATTCGTACCGTAAGTGTCACGGAATCTGGTAACCTGCTTAATAATGTAAATGAACTGGAATATATCAATGGCTTTGTGTATGCCAACCAGTATCAAAGCGATTATATCCTGAAAATAGACCCTGTAACGGGTATTGTAGTAGCCAAAGCGGATTTCAAGCAATTGGGAGACACGGTACGCTCCAAATATCCGTGGGTTGACTATTTTAATGGCATTGCCTATGATGCTGCTACCAAAAAAATTTATGTTACAGGTAAGGACTGGCCGGAATTATATGAAGTACAGTTTGGCCAGTAGATCCAATAGCATTTTTAGCGGAAAAACTATTTCCCAATAATATAGATAACAGAGCTACACTTTCTTGTATCGCCAAAAGCAGCGATATTAGACAGAAGGCCATACCAGCAAGCAGCCATAATATTAGACTTCCCATTTTTATATTTACTGCTCAGCATGGAAATATAAAAACTGTCAAACCACATGGCCTTGTGTTTTTCTACTTTCAATCCATTTCTTTCCATTAATACCTGCATGGCTCGTGGAGAGAAATGATAAAGATGCCGCGGCACATCATACGCAGCCCAGCATTCTTTATATGCAGTTGCATCTTTTGAGGTATAGTTGGGAACAGCGATAAATAGTTTCCCTTTTTCGGATAATAACCTTTTTAATTGTTGAATATAATCCTGCAGGTCATGCACATGTTCCAGCACATGCCAGAGTGTTATCACATCAAAACTTCCGGCAGGTAGTTTATAAAACTGGGTAATGTCAGTAAGTTCTATTGGGTAAAGCCGGGCTGCTATATTTCTTGCATCTTCATCGGGCTCCAGTCCTGTTACATCCCAACCGCTTTGTTTCATTTCATGTGCAAAAGTGCCTATCCCACTTCCTACATCTAATAATTTCCCTTGCTGCAAACGGGTTGCTTTTTGCACCAGCTTACGTTTGCCGATCATGGTTTTTTTTCGCACCAACTGGTACACACTATTGATTAGCCCTTTTGAAGTATTGGTATGAGAAATATACGCTTCTGATTTATAATAGGGCGAAATGGATTGGCTATCGGGCACATCCTGGGTAAAGCGAACAGAACAATCACTGCATTCAGCAATAATAAATGTTTCATGACTTACGGTATAATCTTCCGCAGATAAAACGGGATTGATCGCTGCCGATCTACATAAAGGACAATGGGTGTAATGAATGCTGTTCATGCCGGTGACCTTGTTTGAACAAGTGGGGCAAAGTAAAATGAAAATGATGAAGAAGAATAAAAATTATGGCTGTGATTTATAAGTAGCCGATGATTCAGCAGGTTGCAGCCGTTGTCCATTCCCCGCAGCACTTGTCTCTAATCCATGTGCTGAAAGATACCAGCCGATAAACATAATGGCGAGTAATATTATCACCAACGCCGTTGCCCACCAGTATTTCTTTTTTTCTGCAGGCTGGCTGAAATAATCAATCATTTCAGTGGAAGTCTTTTCATCTTCACCTACTCTTACAGAATGGCTGGCATTTTCCCGAAGCACTTTTTCTGCTTTTACCGGGGCTTCCAAAACAGTTTCTTTTAACTCCGGTTCAAACCGGATCTCACCACCCAATCCTGAACTCAACACCCCTACTCCATTCCAATGTACTCTATCCCCTTCCGTGATCTTTCTCTTTAAGTCAAAAATAAAATCATTGAAACGGATAACCGCATCCCTGTCTGATATATTCAATATTGCCGCCAGCCAAATAAAAAATTTTTTTGTTGGCGCATCACTGGCCTGCTTTAAAGAAATACTATAGACCGGTGGATTAATTAGTTTATTGGGGAAATCAGCCGTTGCCGGTTTTCGTTCCAGTAAAAAAGTTCCAATGCCGGGCACTGGCAATTGTTTATGCTGAATGAAATATTGATATAGTTCTCCGTACATCATCAATTCTTTTGATCAAACGAAAATACAACACCACCTACAAAGTTGAACCCATACACACGGTATTGGTTCCAGCGCTGGTATTCCTGGTTAGTGATATTATTGAATTGGGTCCATAAGTTGATGTTCTTTGTAATTTTAAATTCAAGTCCAGCATTCAGATCCAGGGCCCCTTTCAACCTGTCGTTATCACCATTCTGTTTCCTGTATTGCGAACCTGTCCATCCAAATACATCGGCTTTCAGCCAAAGATCTTTGATCACCATTACTTTCATAGCTGCATTCATTTCTAAAGGTATAAGGCCCCAGGCCTTCTTTTGCTGTTTCAATCCTGTATATTGATTAAAAGCCCAGCCAGTGGTGAATTGAAATTTTTCCTGTACACTAAATCCTAACTGGCCGCCGAGATGCAAAACATTGATACGGGGCTCATTGACCACTATAAAAGATTTTCCTCCCAGTCCTGCGGCCGTATCGTTTACAAACAGGGGTTGATTAGTGAGTTTATTAAACCCAACTTTGGCACTATACGAAAAATGATCTCCCATTGATCCTTTGAATCCCGCAAATCTTTCTTCTATCCATGTATTCTTAAAGGAAGTGGGTAACCACAGCCATGGATTTTGTGATGCCAAATACTGGTAAGTTGTTTTGCGTATATAACCTGTCCATCCTGCCTGGAAATAAAAACGCTTGTCTTCAGTTCCTATCTCTGCTAATACATTCGGGAACATTTTAAATGTCTTATTATCCCACGAAGGGCGGATACCTGCCTGCAGATTCAGGTTAGGCGTTTTAAATAATACCGAAGGTGAGATATAATAGATCGTATTATTTACCGCTGTTTTATTATTGGGTGAAAGGCGGGTCAGGTCAAACGTAAGACCAAGGTTAACAGCAAATGTTTTTCCTACTGATTTTTCCAGTGGTAAGTTAACAACGGTATTACTTTCATTGTTCTTCAGGTTATCCGTAAACACATCGATCTTTATCTCAGGAGCATAGGTAAGGCCAAACGCTGTTTTATTGATATTGTGCATGCCCACCCGGGCAGCGATGGTTTGAAAATTTTGCTTCAACGAATCATTGGCGAAAGACAAGGTTTGTGGCACATATCCATATTTATACGTTTTGTCCTGTTTCATGCCAATACCCGCATTCCACTCCAGGTTACCAGCTGTTTTATAAAAACCACTTAGTTTAAATTGTGTATTGGTAAATTTCTGAAACTCTTTTTTGCCGGTGGACGAAACATGTTTGGCATAAATATTTACACCAGCCGTATTACCATCACCAAATGAAAAGCCTGCCTGCACATAAGGTGTTCTCAAACTACCAAAACCTGCTTTGATATAACTGCTGTTATCCCATTTACCACCTGAATCTATTTGCAATGCCAATGGTTTTAAAGAACCGGGCTGGTAGGCAATAGCCAGGTTTTGATTGGGAATATCATATTGTAAACGTGGCTTGCTTGTATCTGCTGTGGGCGGCGATGCATTGAAATTGATCTTCGCCGATTCTTTCAGTACAGGTTTGAAAGCAGAACGGATGTCTACTGTCTTTCCTTTTGTAGTATCTCGTTGCGAAAAAGCAATGCCGCATGAAAAAATCCCTATGGATAGAAAAACAATTTTGTAGAGTGGCTGTTTCATCATTTGCTGATTATTATTGGATCTTTAGTTATCAACCTTGCTTGATTTACCTTCTTCATCAATTACTTTATTCAACTTGGCCTGGGCTTCGCCTTTCAGCTCGCTATTGAGGCTATTATCAACAATGCTCTGGAAAGTTGCTTTAGCATTGAAATAATCTTTTTGCCGGAAATAGATATCACCTAACAGGATGTAAGCTTTTGTAACCCAAAAATCATAGGAGCCCGATTTGTTGATCGTTTCAAAAGCTGCTTTCTCTGCCTCACTTAGTTTATTCACTGCATACCAACTGTTGGCAATCTCATACCGGGCTTCTGCTGCCAGCGCCGCTTTGTTGAGCAGGACAACTGATTTATAATTGGCAATAGCGAGGTCATACTGTCCTCCTACCTGGTAAGATTTGGCGATGGCCATATTGGCTAATGATTTATCATCACCGCTGCTTCCTTTTGCAGCCGTCAGTTCTTTTGCATTCTCTACGGCTTCGGTCCATTTTTGGAGTTGATACTGGCTGCGCAACAACCCTCTCATGGCTTCCAGTTTATTTTCCTGGCCGGAAGTAATTTGTTTTAGCTGCGTATAATATGTTTCTGCTTTTGTATAATTTTTCAATTCAAAGAAATAGATCCTAGCCGCAGTCAATATGGCTCTCTCCGCATATTTATTAGGCGCATCTGCAGCTACCGATTCATATCCTTCCAATGCTTTGTTCCAATCTTTTTTACTGTTATATATTTCAGCGCTGTAAAAATCAGCATCAAGAGAATATACTCCATCAGGAAAGCGTTGCAGGTAACCATTGAAACCGGTCAGCGCTGCATTGATATTACCCTTCTCATATTGAGATTCTGCAGCAAAGTAAGTCAACGAATCTTCCGTGCTCACACTGATAGGGCGACCTGCATTGCGCATAAAATCAGCATAGTCACCAGGCCGGGCGTCTTCTACATAAATAGCTCTCACTGTCTCCAGTCCGTCTTCAGCCTCCGGCGAATTAGGATATTGATCGATCAGCGTTTTGAATTGTTTCAACGCCTCGGTATTGTTATTAAGGTTATAATAAGCAATCCCCAGTTTTTGATAGGCCTGTGGTTTCAAACTTGCATTACCATCGCCTTTTAAAACTTTAGTTAAAAAAGGTATGGCTTCATTAAAACGTTCATCCGCCATATAGGTATTAGCAATCTCCATATTAGCATCGGTAACAAGCGATGAAGTTGGAAATTTCCGGTTCATGGTGTTCAGCAAATTGATCTTATCGGCTGAACTCCGGATACCGGCGATCATGGCATTTTGAAAAGTAGCATAGTCTTCAGCAGGCCAGGAGAATTTAATCACATTATCATACATTGTTTTTGCCCTTGCGTATTCCTTTTGCATAAAATAGGAATCAGCAGTACGGATATACGCATCCTGGGTAAGCTCATTTGAATTAAGAGCCGGGTTTCTTCCCAGTGGTTCAAAGAAGCTTACTGCTGCTGCATAATTTTCCTTACGCAAATAAGCATATCCTAAATTATAACGAACATTATTGGCATTGGCTTCACCACTGGCCGGTGAGCCACCACTTACATAGGCGTTATAATATTTAATGGCATTATCGAGATCATTGTTACGATAAGCGATCTCTCCTTTCCAAAAACTAACTAATGGCAATATGGATGCATTGTTGGGATCTTTTAATGCTTTATCCAATAAAGCATTTGCATCGGATAATTGTCCATCGTTGATATATTCTGTTGCCCTTCCATATAAAATGCGGGGGTATAATCTTTTTGCATTGGGTGTTGGACTAACCATTCCTTCCAGCAGGCTCAGGGCGTCTTTATAATTATTGGTATAAGTGAGCACTGCTACCAGCAGGTCTTTTGCTTCTGTATTATAAGTTGAATTGGGATAATCATTCAAAAAAGACTTCAAACTGTTCAGGGCTTCATCCTGGTAACCTAATTCATAAGATAGTTTGGCGTATTGATATTTCGATATCTCTTTTTGTGTGGGGTTGCTGCTATTGGAGGCACAAAACAGGAAAGCATTTCTCGCATTGGCTTTCTGCCCCGTTTTTAAATACGCATCACCCAATAAATACATGGAATGCTGACTGAGCGAATCATCTTTACCGCTTAACTGCTTAAACCCTTCAATTGCTTTGGTCAATTGATTGGCCTGGTAATAACAATACGACAATTCATAAAGATCTTCACGACGCACTTTCTTTGAACGGTTCACATAATCTTCGAGGTAGGGCAATGCCATGGCATATTCCTTTCTTTCAAAATGAGCATGACCGATCAGTTGTTTTAATTCCAGGTCATAGTACTGTGTATTAGTGCCCCCTTTCAATTTATTCTTTACATAGTCAATGGCTTCTTCTTTTTTTCCTTGGATATAATAGATCTGTGCGATATAGTAAGGGACTACAGTAGCATATTCCTTTTCATTCTCTACAATTTTAAAACTCGTCAGCGCCTCTCCGTATTGACCGTCCCTGAATGCAAGAAATCCATAATAATAGTTTGCGTCCAGGTAGTTTGGATCCTCCTTCATGCTGCGAGTGGTATTGAACAATGGCTTGGCCTCGCGGAAACGCTGCAGGGTGAAATAAGCATAGCCCTGGTGAAATTTCATGGCAGCTATCTCATCATTACTCAGGTTTACGATATTGGTTTGTTCGTATTGCTGTGCAGCGTCGGCAAACTGCTGCTTCCGATAATAATATTCGCCGAGATGAAAGCTCATCATTTGTACCCTGGCAGTATTTTTCTCCAGGTCAATATAAGCTTGTGCCTGTTCCTGTGCCCTTCCTTCATTTTGTTTTAATGCACAAACGGTGGTGTAATACGTTATTTCCTGGACGGTAATGGGGGTATTTACCTTGTCGGTTTCTCTTACTGATTGCTGCAACTCCTTAAATAAAGGATAAGCCAGGCTATACTGTTCTTTCTGGTAATAATCTTTTGCTTCTTTGAATATAGCCTGCGGGTCGGAATAAAAACGGGTTGATTGAGAGAATACAGTCACAGTTGATAATGCGACCAGCGTGAGTACAAGTGTATGCTTCATGAAGATTGTCCTTTAAACCGTAGGTGGTTAACGTTGCGAATATTCAAATTATTTCAGGTTAGACCAAACATCATTCCAAACAGTTGTGGATAAGTGGTTATATGAAAATGATTTAACATTTTGTTCGGTGATTCGTTCCGACAATAACCGACTGGATGGTTTTGCCTAATATTGCAGCGTAAAACCAACATCAAATATTCATGAAAAAATTATTTAGCTGGAAGTATTCAGATGCTTCGTTGAATTTCTCTTTATTTATCTTTCGACTTGCATTGGGCGGACTGATGATCCCGCATGGTTATAGTAAACTCAAAAACTTTGGCAAAATGTTGGACGATGGTAAAAAAGGTTTACCGATGGGCTGGAAATCTCCGTTGAGTATGCTCGACGCCACAACTTCATTATCGCTCACCATATTTGCCGAGTTCTTCTGTGCCTGTTTTATTGTATTAGGACTATTGACAAGATTGGCAACCATTCCGCTGATCGCTGCTATGGCAGTTGCTGTATATCTTGCGCATGATGGAAAAATTTTCGGTGATGGTTCTGGTGCGGCCCTCTTCCTGTTTGGCTTTTTAGGATTATTATTCTCCGGTCCGGGCAAAATCAGTATGGATCGTTTGATCGGAAAATAGGTATTATCTTAACAGGCATGAAAAAAACACAATTAATTGAATGGGGCATTATAACGGTGGGCATTATTTTCGGTTACAAATTTTTAGAGGGTGCTTTTTCTTTCCTGTTTGAATTATTATATAGCCCCGATACTACAGGTAGTTATGCCATGAAATGGCTCCTGGTTATTATTTTATATGTTCTTGTATTTTTCCTTACCCTTCGTAATAGCGGAAAAATAGCATTATACCTTAATCCCGGTACAGAAAACGACAGTATCCCTTTTAAGATCAGGAAAACTTCTTTGATACAAGTGATATTGATCGCCATTTGTGTGACATCTATTTTTTCCAATATTGCGGAAATCCTGGTGTATATCTACGAAGTATTCAAACAGAGTATTAATCAGAAAATAACGCTTAGCCGAACAGTCCCGAATAAATTAAGTTTTCAATTAGCAGTTGTGGAATCGCTTGTTGCGTTAATCATTCTTTGCTTTTCACGGGATATCGCCGGCTGGTTTATTCGTAAAAAGGAAACCGATGAACTGGTATTAGATTCAAACCCGGAGAGTTAAATAACCAAACATGTTTACTACTGAAACAGCAATAAGGGTTCGCTATGCAGAGACCGACCAGATGGGAGTTGTTTATCACAGCAATTACTTTCCCTATTTTGAATCTGCCCGGGCCGAATCTATCCGTGACCTGGGATTTACGTATGCTGATATGGAAAAGATGGGAGTGATTATGCCGGTGGTGGATGTTCATTGCAGGTATTTGCAACCCGCCAGGTATGACGATCTGCTTACCATCAAAACAATACTAAAGGAGCTACCGGTGCATCATAAAATAGAATTTCATCATGAAGTATTCAACGAAAAAAAAGAATTGCTGGCCATAGGAAAATTAATATTGTATTTCATGGAAGCAAAAACCATGAAGCGGACTACGATGCCACAACCCTTGCTGGAAAAATTACAACCCTATTTTAGCTAATTTTAAGACATGGATCAATTTCAGGAAAACCCTCACGAACAACAATTGCCGGAACAAAATTCTGCAGTTGAACCATCATTTATTTATCCTCCTAAATTTCAAAAGCGGGAACAACCTTCCAATGTTTGGGTAAAATCTATCGTAAGCCTTGCGCTCTACCTGGTACTAGGATATTATATTTTTCACAGCTTTACCATGCTGCTGCTCATTACAGCGATTGTGATCTTTCATGAACTGGGTCATTTCTTTGCCATGAAATTTTTCAGGTATAAAGATCTTGGTATATTTTTCATTCCCTTATTAGGAGCATACGTGTCGGGAAGTAAAAGAGAAGTGTCACAAAAGGAGTCATCAATTATTTTATTAGCGGGGCCATTACCAGGTATCCTCCTCGGTATTGTGTTTTATTTTCTGTACAAGTACCATCCCGACTTTTATATTTCCGGCATCTCCTTTTATGATATTTCGCTACTGCTGATCTTCCTTAATATTATCAACCTGTTGCCCATTTATCCATTGGATGGTGGTCAGCTAATCAATCGTGTATTTTTTGATGAAGAAGGTTGGATCAGCAAAATATTTGTTGTTTTATCAGTAGGCTTTTTATGCTGGTTTGCTTTATTTGGTATGAGCAGGCCCTTTTACCCGCTATTGATTTTTCCGGCGATGATGTTGTTGCGCTTATTTGGCGATACAAAATTAACCGCTATGGAAAAAAAGCTGGAAGAAGAAGGTATTAACCTGGATACTTCGTATGAGGAACTACCCGATGCAGATTACTGGAAGATCAGGCAGGTACTGATACAGGGACATCCTTCATTTAAAGACGTGGCCCCGACTCCGCCTTATGAATACGATGTAAAAGAAGAAAAGGTCATGACCACGATACAAAGCCTGCTGCATCGTCATTTAATACAGGATGTATCACTGGCCGGCAAAATATTTATTATTCTGCTTTGTGTCGCTGCATTTGCCACCCCCTGGTTATTGCAGATGGATATACTCAGCCGTTTCCGGTTTTAAGCCAGGAAGGGCTAAAGCTTCAAAGAAGAAAATGTAGTTTAGACCCTGTTATAATCGGGGCGCCAGTTTTGTATAGCCTCCTTGATCTGTTTGGAGGAAAGCTTTTCTTGCACTGCTCTTTTGGCGAGGGCGGGCATTTCTTCATCGCTGGCAAAACGTAGGGCGATGATCTGCCCCATCCTGAGTTGTTTATCCAACGGTTTGGAAGTAAGAATAAAATGCCGAAAATTTTCTTCTGCCCGTATAGCCCTGTCCTGTGCACGAAGAGCAAATGAACGGGTATACCAATAGAAAATAATAAAGAGAACAGTGATCAGCATGATCAATACTGCTGAATAATGCGTATGCGCTTCGGAATGTATAAAATTAATAATGCTGAAAACAAGCAAGCCCAGCAGCAGCACCGGCACAATGAAATGCCATAAAGGAATATAGCGGCCGTGGTTCTTTACGTTTTGGTTGTTCATATAAAATTTGTGGTTTGTAGTTTATGGTTTATAGTTATTTAAAAACAGATAGTTCAAGATAGTCAGAAATGTTGAGCTATCGGGGCTGAGTGCAGCGAAGTCTCCCCTTTGGAAGATTTAGAGGGACTTCCTATTTGAGTTCATTTAATACTTTATACATCTTGCTTACAAGGTCTGCCGATCGGCCACTGTAGTTATTGACGAGAAATGAAAAGATATATTCTTTTCCTTCTTTTGATTTGTGGTAGCCGCAAAATCCTTTTACATCGCTGATAGTGCCGCTTTTCATTTTCATAGCATTGTATTCAGGCAGGGCATCGTAGAAATATGGATACCAGTCTCTGGTTTTTGCATATTTCAATATTTCTACCTGGGCATGGGTGGTAACACGATTAAGTGGAGACAGACCGGATCCATCATACATATTCAACTCGCCTTCATCCAAACCTTTTTCTTTCCAGAAACGTTTGACGATGGCCACACCACTATCAGTTGATCCGAATCCCTGCTTTTCATACGCAAAGGTTTTTACCAATGCCTCGCCATAGAGATTGATACTTTTTTTGTTGAACCAGTAGATAATCGAGTCGAGGGTTGGAGAATAGTGAGTGTAGATAATATTTACTTTCCTGCTTTTTTTATCCTGGTTAATCATATAATAACGTGTGCTGCTACCTAAATCTTTCCCTCTGATGCCCTGCCGGTTTAAGGCCAATCCAAAACTCAATAAAAGATGCTGAATTGAAAAAGGATCAGATGCCGTAATCTTAAATGCCTTTTCATTGATCGGAATTGTGCCGGATATTAATGGATTATCATTGTTACTTGGTAAATAAACATAAGCATTATCACCTGTTCCTTTTGCCGCTGCCTTAAGTTCATTTGTATAATTGGAGTTATTACCTAAAATTTCCACGTTGCTACCAATATCATTGCCCGATTTTAATAGTATGTCATATTGATTTTCCTTCCAATTCAATACATCAGGAGCAGCGCCATAATAATTTCCAATATCCTGCCATATCCAACCGCCGGGTATCACATTTGCAGAAAAATTTTTGTAATTATAAACTATAGCCCCCTTGATATTTCTAATCCCGGTTTTCTTTACCATTTCAGACCACTTTGATAGAACAATGGAATCTTTAGTGCTTTCGTAACGCCAGCTACCCAACGTAGGATCACCGCTACCCTGCAAAAACAGATCTCCGTTCAAGGTTTCTTTAATAATATCACCTGTGTATCCCAGCTCTGTCTTATACCGGTAATCCTTTCCCAATAACTCAAAGGCCGTTACACTGGTAATGATCTTTTGTGTAGAAGCCGGAGCTAAACCAACCTGTGCATTTTTATCAACTACAACTACCCCTGTATTGGCATCAATCACATACAAAGAACTAACAGCATGTTTTAACTGGCTGTCTGCTTCAAACAATTGATATGCTTTTTGCAATCGTTGGGAAACATCCTGGCCATAAGATCCGGCAACCAGCCAGCAGCAACCAATAACAAAAAAGAATTTTTTCATCTGCAAACAGAATTATTACTTAAAACTAAAAGATTTAAATTTATAGTATGGAAAATGAAGTTAAAGAACCGGCGCCGAAGTATAATTATATTTCCCAGGAAGAATACCTGGCCATGGAAAGGGATTCGGAACAGAAACATGAATATTTCAAAGGGGAAGTATTTGCCATGTCGGGAGCTTCAAATGAGCATAATGATATAAACTATAACATTAACCGGCTGGTAGCCCCTTTTCTTCACGGTAAAGGATGTAAACTTTATGGAAGTGATTTCCGGATCCATATCCCGGAGAATACCTTATATACTTATCCTGATTTTACAATAGTTTGCGGAAAAACTGAAACAACTGAGGTTTATACTGATAATCTCACCAACCCGGCAGTTATTATCGAAATACTTTCCAAATCAACCATGGATTATGACAGGGGCACAAAATTCAATTTGTATAGAAGTATTAAAACCCTGAAAGAATATATCCTCATCGATTCTACAAAAATATCAGTAGAACATTTTTTAAAACAGCAAGACAACAGTTGGAATCTTACCGAGTTTAAAGAGCTTACTGATTCTTTTCCCATTTCCACCATCAACCTCACTTTATTGTTACAGGATATTTATGAAGATGTCAGTTTTTCGGAATAACTGATATTTGCAAAAACCGTTTTCATTTGAATACTATTAATGCTTCGATCATCACCATCGGCGATGAATTATTGATCGGTCAGACCATTGATACCAATAGCGCTTTTATCGGGCAAGAATTGAATAAGATCGGTATATGGGTGCGCCGGAGAGTAGCCGTCGGTGATGTGTATGACGATATATGGCAGACCCTGGATGAAGAAAGTGAACAAGCTGACCTCATTATAATTACAGGCGGACTTGGCCCCACAGCTGATGATATTACCAAGCCCTTATTATGTAAATACTTTGACGGGACTATGGTTATAAATGAAAACGTACTGCTCCATATCAATCATTTATTTGAACATGTTTACCGTCGGCCGGGGCCTATGCTGGAAAGAAACCTGAAACAAGCGGAAGTGCCCGATGTTTGTACAGTGCTGCATAATGAAAAAGGTTCCGCACCGGGAATGTGGTTTGAGGCCCCCTCTAAATCTCCACCTATAGGGAAGACTTTACACTCCGATAATCGAATATTTATTTCTTTGCCTGGTGTTCCGATTGAAATGCGGGGACTGATGGAAAAAGAAGTGATACCACGATTGAAAAAACATTTCACCCTGCCTACGATCATTCATCAGACATTACTGACAGCAGGCACCGGTGAATCGATCATTGCTGAAAAAATAAAAGATTGGGAAGAAAAATTACCTGCTTATATGAAACTGGCCTACCTGCCTCATTATGGTATGGTGCGTTTACGTATCACCGCAACAGGCAATGATAAAAATGTATTGGAGGTGGAGATCGAAGAACAATTCGCCCAATTGAAAGCGTTGGTAAAAGAATGGTTAGTGATTGACGAAGACCTGACCCTGCAACAAGCGGTTGCCAAATTGCTAAAGGAAAGAAAACAAACTGCAGGCACTGCAGAAAGTTGTACCGGTGGATATATTGCTCACTTACTTTCAAGAGACCCCGGATCGTCGAGTAACTTTAAGGGCAGCGTGGTGAGTTATGATAACCAGGTAAAGATGGATATATTAGGTGTAACCAAAGAAACATTGGATACAAAAGGCGCCGTGAGTAAAGAAACGGTATTACAAATGGTGAAAGGCGCTTTACAACAATTGAAAACTGATTATGTGATCGCCACTTCAGGTATCATGGGACCAGATGGTGGAAATGAAAATAAACCGGTGGGACTGGTGTGGATCGCTGTGGGAAATAAAGAAAAAATTAAAGCCGAGGAATTCAATTTCAGGTTTGATCGCAGCCGCAATATTGAGATGACAGCTATCGCTGCATTGAACATGCTCCGCAAATTCATTTTAGCTAACAGTTGATCGCATGAATTAAGGTCAAATCATTACCTTTGGCCGGATTTTATTACTTGTCTTCCTGTCCATCCGTGTTACTGTAGTTGAAGAGTGCGACGCAAGGGACGATGAGCTTTATTCTGTCGCTGACTAACAAATAAAATATTTATGGCTATAGTTGATCTGGTAATGCCAAAGCTTGGCGAAAGTATTATGGAAGCCACCGTTTTAAAATGGCATAAGCAACCCGGTGATAAAGTGGCAATGGACGAAACGGTATTGGAAATTGCTACTGATAAAGTGGACAGCGAAGTGCCCAGTACTGCCGCCGGTGTGATTGAAGAAATTCTTTTTAATGTAAATGATGTGGTACCAATCGGTACCGTGATCGCAAAGATCAAAACAAATGCCGCAGAACCTGTAGCAGCTGCTAATTATGGACCAAGAAGTAGCGAACCACAATCCTTTCATTCAAAAGTGCAGGAGGCAGATGTGGTGGAAACAATCCAGCGAACAGCTTCGTCCCAACATAGCAGTTCCAATGGAAACAGTAACCGTTTTTATTCACCGCTTGTTTTAAATATTGCAGCAAGTGAAGGTATCAGCATGAGTGAGCTGGAAAAAATAAATGGAACCGGTAATGAAGGCAGGGTGACGAAGAAAGATATTTTGCAGTATGTGAGCGAGAGGAAATCAGGAGTCAGAAGTCAGGAGTCCGGAGTCCAGAGTCGGGAGTCGGGAGTTGGAAATCAGCAGCCTGCTGTGATAAGTCATGCTGCAACTGAAGCAAAACAACAGCCATCGTCTAACTATCAACCGCCCACCACTTACTCCGGCAACGTTGAGATCATCGAAATGGACCGCATGCGCAAGCTGATCGCAGACCACATGGTGCGGAGCAAGCATACTAGTCCGCATGTGACCAGTTTTACCGAAGCTGATGTAACCAACCTGGTGCAATGGCGGGACAAAGTGAAAAAGGATTTTGAAAAAAGAGAAAACACGAAGATCACTTTTACACCGTTGTTCATTGAAGCAATCGTCCGCTGCATCAAAAAATTTCCGCTGATCAATTGTTCTCTCGACGGTGATAAGATCATCATCAAAAAAGATATCAATATCGGTATGGCAACCGCTTTGCCTTCGGGTAATTTGATTGTTCCGGTTATTAAAAATGCCGACCAGCTGAATTTAGTTGGATTGACAAAGCAGGTAAATGCGCTGGCAGACAATGCCAGGAACGGAAAGTTGAAAGCTGATGATACGATGGGAGGAACTTTTACGTTAACCAACGTAGGCATATTCGGAAGCCTGATGGGCACTCCTATTATTAATCAACCACAGGTGGCGATACTTGCTGTAGGTGCTATAAAGAAAAGACCCGTGGTAATTGAAACTCCGGCAGGTGACAGCATTGCTATCCGGCACATGATGTACCTGAGCATGAGCTATGATCATCGTATTGTAGATGGAAGCCTGGGTGCGACTTTCTTAACTGCTGTTGCGAAAGAGTTGGAAAATTTTAAAGCAGACAGGGAGTTTTAAAATTGTTTCCCACAAAGACACGAAGTACACAAAGAAGAAATAAAAGAAAGGCATCAATAGATAAGTTTCTTTTCGGCTAAATTTCTTTGTGTGCTTCGTGTCTTCGTGGGAAACTCACTTATCAGGATTAGACGGGTAACCATACTTCTTTCTTTCAAAGATCATTTTTTTTCCTTTTCTCGTAATGATAAAAAGATTGTCGTAATCGCCATCTGCCAGATCGCCCGGCACTTCGGTTCGCCCGGTTAGTTTATTCACCAGGTCATCCACCGTATTAGAATGTCCGACTATAAGTACATTGGTTTTAATCGCTTTTAATTTTCCAATAAACGCATCCATTGAGTCTTTGGAGGAGCTATACAATTCAATAGTAGTACCCATTACTTCACTCAATGGCTGAGCCGTGGAAACGGTACGGATAGTATTGGTAGAAAAGATGCGTTGTATATGTTGTGAACGCAATTCATCTCTTAATACAAAGGCTCTCACTTTTCCGGCTTCCGAAAGCGGTGGATTATTCGCCATCATATTGACGGAGTCTTTGGAAACAACGGCTTTCTCCGCATGGCGAACGATAAAATATTTATTAGAACTACAGCTTATTATTCCTGCAACCAATACAATTACCAGGTATTTCATGTTTAAGCATTTATTTTAACGAACTAAAACTAAACCACTCTTTCATTCCTCAGGTCTTTTTTGTAAATTAGGATATAAAATTCGCAACTATGAAGTCACTATCCGAAACCTGGTTTGCCGAAGGCCGTATTGATTTTGAGCTTAAAAAGTATACCCTGCTGGCTTACCTGCAGGAAGTAGACAAATACTTTAATGAAAATAAGCTCTACCCTCAACTGGCCGATATCATTTTCCATTACAACAACATCGTTGCCTTCAGGGAAAATAAAAAATACCTGCAGGAGCATTTTCCCAAAAAACTAACCGGCATCCAGTTGGAAAAACTACAGGTATTGTATGAACAAATGATAGAGGATGATGAACTGATACAGGAACTGGAAGATATCATTCATTATTCAGCCGGCAAGATTAAAACTGCAATTAGTAACGGAGCCGAAATATATGAGTTTGTTGAAGGAAAGATCAGCATCACACCCGTGGGCATTATCCCACTGGATACACAGGAAGGTTATTTCTTTTTAAGTTCAGGAAAAATCCACCATACAAAGGTGTATTATTACCGGCTTTCCATTTTTGAGAAGCATGATGAAAAATACCGCAGCATTAAAACTTCTTTTATTGATCACTGGCAACGCAGCATCAGCAGTACCAATGAACATATAAAGTCGGAACTCATCCGGCATCGTAAGGAACTACCGAACCCCGCTGTTTATTCTATCGAAACGGAATTGAGTTTTCCTATAGATGAAACGTTGTTGCCGGTTGCGAAAAGAAGTTTGGTGAAATTTCTTTCAGCGGCTGCGTAACAAGAAGTTTAATAGTTTACAAGTGTATTCAATTTGAAAAAATATTTTGAAAAATAAGGTTATCAACCCTTCAACTAATAAACCTATTAACTAATCAACAATCTCCAGTCCCCACTCCTTCCCTTTCTTCACTGCAGGCACACCCTCTGTGATCCATTTAGGCGGCCTCTCTCCTTTTAATAACCAATCGAAATATTGTTGTTCTCTTATAGAAATGTCTTTCTTATTGATTCGTTGTACGAGGTTATGTGCTTCACCATTATAATTCAGTAACCATACTTTTTTGCCTAACCTGCGCATGGCCGTAAATAATTCAATACCCTGGTACCAGGGCACAGCGCCATCTGCATCATTGGACATGATCACCAGCGGTGTTTTTACTTTGGGTAAATGAAATAAAGGAGAGTTCTCAATATATAATTGAGGTTTTTCCCACAGCGTAGCGCCAATACGACTTTGTGTTTTTTCATACTGGAACTGCCGGCTCACTCCACTTTCCCAGCGGATGCCACCATAAGCGCTGGTCATATTCGCTACAGGTGCACCGGCCCATGCTGCTTTGAACATATCAGTCATGGTAACGAGTTGTGCCACCTGTATGCCTCCCCAGCTCTGGCCCTGTATGCCCATGTTCTTTGCATCTACCCATTTATATTTGGCAAGATCTTTTGCTGCGCCCACCACATAATCGTATGCGCTTTTAGCAGGATGACCAATTGTATAATGTATGTCCGGGGAAAAAACGAGATAACCACGGCTTACAAAAAGAGAAATATTCAAACGGCTTCCCGTTGGCGTGGGATCGATATAATCATGCAGCGTGTTGGAATGTGTTTCGTAGAAATAAAAAATGATCGGGTACTTCTTATTAGGATCAAAATCTTCAGGTTTATATAAAATACCTTCTGACATTTTTCCATTGAGTGCTTTCCATTTGTAGAGTTCGGCAGTGCCCCAGTTGTAATCTTTTTGCTGGGGATTGATAGATGATAGCCATTTACCCTGTCCATCATTAGCATTGACCTTACTCCAAATATAAAGATCCGGAGAATGTGTATAAGATTCCTTCGAATAAATATAGGTGTCCTCATTATCAGATCCAGTTACTTGCCCAATCTGAAAATCATCTTCTGAATTTATCGGTTTTAACTTTTCTGCATTTAAATCGCTTGTATAAACCCCTTCCCATAAACCAGCTTTTTTTGTTATGTCATTAAATGTTTTGAAGACAAGTTTTTGATCTTTTTTTATAAATCTTTCTTCCGGGTCGATGGTTGTGTATATGCACCTTGTTTGACTTTTTCTTTTATTAATTACCAGCAAAGGGTTTGTCAATCCAGACGGGTTTACTTTCCAAATTCCATAACGATCATAGACAAAAACGTTTTCATTCTCGTCCCATTTCATCACTCCATACGGCGGCGGATCAGAAGGTGAATCATGTTCTTCATCCCATAACGGCACTTTTATTTTTGCTGTTATATTCCGGGTCGAATCGCCACTCCAGGCAAAATAATTTTTGGCCTTACTGTCATACCACATAATATACTTCCCGGTTGGTGAAATGTATTGCGGCGTTATTACTCCCTGCATGTCTTTTTTCACCAGTTTTTTATCGCCACTTACTACATCAATGGCATAAATATCTTTCCTGGTATTACCTGCCCACTGGCTTTCTATTCTTTTACCAAAATCAGTTACACCCACAAACTGGTCACCATCGCCTTCATTGGTAGGAATGATGTTAGGAATTTCTTTTGAACCTAATTGTTTCAATATGTTTTTATCCAAATGATAAACTGCCAGGAAATTTTCCTGTAAGTCTCTTTGGAGCCTGTTGAGCTGCACTGGCTGCAAATAATCGTCGTTATAATTCCACACATCCAGTTTCACCAGGTCTATATCAATCAATGAAGTGTCCTTTGGCGGCTGAATAGGAGCCGTACCAAAGAATAAGCGTTTGCCCGCTTTACTAAAACTCAGGTTTCCATACTCACTGATGGTCATGCCAAGTTTCATTCCTACAGAATTCTTATCAGCCAGCAGTATGGCGCTGTCCATTCCTGTTTTATAATACCATACTTTATAAAACTTCTGAAGCTCTTTTGGTTTGGCATCTCTCTCCGCTACATAAGCAACCTGTGCACCATCATCAGAGAAAGAAAAATTCTTAAACTCATTACCGCCTTTGCTCAATACTGTTGTTTTGCCATCATTGAGATCATACAACACCACACTTGCTTTACTCATAGAATCTTTTGGATTCTTAGCTTGTTCTATAACCAGTTTGCCGCCTTTTTTACTAAAAAAATATTCCAGCACATTGGCAAAGGTTTTTTCTTTCCCAGTCACTAAATTTCTTACAACCAAGTCAGTTCCGGCATCGACAGGAGTAGTTACAGGGTCGTCGCCCTCAGCATCGTTGTAGCCGGTAGTCATATCATCCTCTTCCAGGTATTCATCCTTATTCCTTTTTTTCTTTTCAGGTAATGTTTGAATTACTTGCTGCAATGAATCAATGATATGATATAAACTGTCTGCCTTTTTATCCGTTGCTTCAGGTTTCTTCTTATCAGCATCTTTTTTTTCAATTGGCTTCTCCAGGTGATACGCCACCCAGCCGCTTTCTTTTTCCGGTGTCTTATATGTTTTTACTCTTGCTATTTTCAATACTTCTTCCTTACCCAACTCAACAATAGCAAAGGAATCTTTTGGCATATCATCCGGTCGTTTCTTTTTGATGCGGGCATCTCTTGTGTCTTTAAAAAAAGGTTTGATCTTAAAAATGGCATACCGGCTGTCTTCAGTGATGATTGCATTAGATCCCCTCGGTACTGATTTTTTATATTTTGCATCAGAAGATTGTATCACCAATTCATTATCACCCTCCTGCGGCGTAATAGTATACACTACCCACTTACCATCATTACTGACCATCCGCTCACCAATACTTTGCCAACCATCGTACACGGAATGATCCAATGGTTTTTTCTGGGAATAAGCATAAATAGAACCGATACATAAAAAAAGGAGGAAGAGTGATTTTTTCATTGCATGCGTTTAAAGCTTTAAAGATAAGCTGACAGGATTAAATATCAGCCAGGCTTGGAGCCTGTTATTAATCCATATTGCCACAGGCCTTTTTTTAGACCTTTATGCTGGTATTTGCAAGCCCGGATATTTGCTCTCTGTACTGCAGTAGACCTGTTTGAAAAACTGATCGTCTTCCATAGAAGGTATAAGTTAGCAAGAAAGTAAAATTTGTATAACCGCTTTGAAGAATGTGCTACCTCTTTAGATATATCACGGTAATTGATTGCTTCAAAGCCTGCTGTTTTCATCAACTCTTCAAATCGTTCCGGGGACTCTAAATAATTTACCTGCCAGCCATCTAGCCATTGCCGGATCACCGGATGATCATTATTTTCAAAGGCAGTTACAAAACCATCTGCAACTACTAACCTTCCGCCGGGTTTTAATAAGCGGCAGGCCTCTTTAATGAACTGCCCTTTATTGTCCGCATAGCAAATACTTTCACAGCCCCATACCACATCGAAACTGGCATCGGCAAAATCAGTAGTACTATAATTCATTACGTTGAAATCAACTTTGTCACTTACACCTTTTTGTTGGGCATGCTGTTTTGCCTGCCACACCTGGCGTTCGCTCAAGGAAATTCCTGTTACACCTGCACCGGTTGTTTTGGCTATAAAAATACTGCTGCCCCCTACTCCGCAGCCGGCATCCAATACCTTATCATCTGCTGTAATGGCTGCAGCTTCTATCATTACTTCATTCATACGAAGTAAAGATTGCGGAAAGGAGTTTACTTTTTCATCCCAGTAGCCGTAATGAATAGCAAGACTATTATTCAGATCCCATGAGTCTTTATAAGCATGTTCCGTCGAATTGTAATAATCAATGATCTTCTGGTGATAGTCAGTTGGCGGCATTGGCAGTTAATTTTTTCTCCACTTTTATCAACAAAAAAATATGAACAAGTAATGCAATGGCGATAATGGCAAAGCCTACATAGAACCATTTGCTGAGAAATTCATTTTCCTTATACACCATAAAGGCCAGCAAAATTCCATACACTGGCTCAAGATTATAAGTAAGATTGACAGTAAAAGCGGATAATCTTTTTAATGCATTCCCCGAAAGCTGGAAGGCTATGACGGAACAGAACCATGACAGCACCAGCAGCCAGCCAACATTTTCCCAACCGGGAATAAAACTATCTGTTGGATAACGATGCAGGTAAAAAGGAAGCAATGCAGAAAGCACAATGAATCCTCCCGTCTGTTGCCAGGTCAGCATGGTTTCTACATTTATCCTTTTCAAAAACTCCCTGTTGAAAATGGGAAATAAGGAAGCCAGCACTGCAGAGATGATGCCGATGATAATGCCTGTCTTATACTGCGAATCAAAATGAAAAATGATATAAATGCCGGTGATGGTGATCAGGCCGAGTAACAACTCAGTCCAGTTTATCGGCTTTCGTAAAATCAATGGCTCAAATAAAGCCGTGAAAAAGCCGATAGCAGAAAAACAGACTAAGGCTACTGATACGTTTGAATATTTGATGGAGCCATAAAAAGTAACCCAGTGCATCGCTGCGATCACACCCACTCCACCAATTTTCAATATATCAGCAGTGGATATTTTATGATTTTTTTTCCTGAAACTGAATAACAGCCACATAGTGATCGCCGTAAATAAAAGCCGGTACCATACGATCATTCCTTCATTCAACGTGATAAGTCTTCCCAGGATACCCGTGAAGCCCGCAAGGAAAACAGCGATATGTAGTTGGAGAAAGGCTTTTTTCATCAGCCCGCAAACTAAAGAAAAAGAAACAAGTTATGAAGATTGACGAAGAGGGAATTACGGTTGGCTGTCGGCAAATACTTTTTTGGGTTGTTCAATGGTGCTGTTCTCGTCCATACCGGTATTTTTTACTCTCTTGCGATAATTGGTGAAAAGACTATGCCAGCGAAGTTTCAGAACTCCCAAAATCCCTTCTTTTACAATACCCTTATTCATTTTGGATATACCATAGGCCCTGTCCTGGAAAATGATCGGCACTTCTTTTAGTTTAAAACCCAATTTCCAGGCGGCAAATTTCATCTCGATCTGGAATGCATACCCGACAAATACGATCTCATCGAGGTTAATGGTTTCGAGCACCTCTTTTTTATAACACATGAACCCGGCCGTAGGATCTTTAATGGGCATCCAGGTTATCATCCGGGTATATAAAGAAGCTCCTTTGGATAAAGCGATCCGATTTGTAGGCCAGTTTACTACACCACCGCCTTTTACATACCGCGAACCAATGGCAAGGTCGGCTCCTCCATTTTTGCAGGCATTGTATAAACGGGGCAGATCATTGGGATTATGAGAAAAATCTGCATCCATTTCAAAAATGAAATTATAATTCTTTTCAATGGCCCATTTAAATCCATGTATGTAAGCCGTGCCCAATCCCTGTTTACCTTTTCTCTCTTCAATAAATAATTTACCGGGAAATTTAGTTTGCAGCTCTTTTACAATTGCTGCAGTGCTATCGGGTGAATTATCATCAATCACCAACACATGAAAATCTTCATTCATGTTGAAGATGGCATGAAGGATATTACTTATGTTTTCCTTCTCGTTATAGGTTGGTATGACGACTAATTTTTCCACTAAAAATCAAAATGAAAATGTGTATTACGAATGTACGATAATCAGTAAAAAGTGAGTGTTAATAATTGTCCACTATCAATCTACTAAGTATTAATTTTTTCGCAGAATGGTACGGGTATAAATCTCAGTAAGTTTTTGCTTGGTATGCTGGGGAAAATCACCTTTCATCATCCAGTCGTAATACTGGGGTTCTGACTTTAGCACATCTGCCACCGGGCGACCTTTGAATTTACCAAAGTTGAAAACTTCGATCCCATTTTCCATAATAAACCGGCGGGCAAAATCAACGATCACATCTTCACCAATGGTTTTCAAAATAGACTCAACACTATGGCCCAAAGAAGGATAACGCAATACCTGCGCTTCGAGTATTTCATGTGTAGCCGCAGCATCTACTTCGGCGCCATGTGCTCCATCCAGGTTTTTGTCGCAGTAAAATTTGTAGGCAGCTCCTAAGGTGCGGGGTTCCATTTTATGAAAAATGTTCTGTACATCGAGGAGTTTTCGGTTTTTCATATCAAAATCAACCTGTGCCCGAAGAAATTCTTCCATCAACAGGGGTATATCAAACCGGTTGGAATTATAACCAGCCAGGTCGCAACCATCGAGCATTTGCTTTAATTCATGTGATACCTGTTTGAAGGTTGGGGCATCCTTCACCATATCATCAGTGATGCCGTGAATATCGCTGGCTCCTGCTGGAATAGGTTTTTCCGGGTTGATCAATTTCCGTTTTATACTTTTCGTTCCATCGGGAAGAATTTTCACAATAGCAATCTCTACAATTCTATCAAGACCCAGGTTTACACCGGTGGTCTCAAGATCAATAAAAGCAAGCGGTTTTTTCAATTGCAACATCAGGTCAGTAATTTCTTTGATGAAATAGGGCGGTAAAGGTAATGGTTTACAGTCTTTATCAAAATGAATTTTAGGAGGTCAACTTACCCTTGACGCAAGAGAATCAACGTCTTAAAACAAATATTCGGCCGCAAAAAACGGCAGTGAATAAAATAGGCTGTTCAAAATCTATCTTTGCAAAATAATTATCCTCTTTATTCGTTTTAACTGCAAAATATCCGAACATGAAAAATAAGTTTTTAGCTCCCCTATTTCTTTTTACAGTTATTGTAATGGTAGCCTCTTGCGCCACTTCCCGTAAATATGGTTGCCCGATGGCCACTACCAAAATCAAAAGTTCGAATAGCTGATTTAATTTTACATACATTATTATTAGTCACCGGCTCTTGCTGGTGATTTTTTTTAAAACAAGTGTTAGTGTTGTCCAATAAAAAATTAGGGCAATCCCTTTAAACTATACAAATAATTACTACTTTTGGACCCTCAATGAAAAAATATACACATAACCATCATCATATCTTACTCTTCCAGGGTAGGCCATGAGGATATTATGTAAAACATAGTGAAAGGCTTACTCTACAGTAAGCCTTTTTTATTTACCCTCCAGGCCAGAGCCGGAGCAACTGACAAATAAAGAGAATTATATGCAAGAGACATTAAAGATCGCTGTTCAGAAATCAGGCCGCCTTTATGAAGGCTCTATGAAATTGCTTAAAGAGTGCGGTATTGAAGTAAGTAATGGCAATAACCAGCTCAGGGTGATCGCTGCTAATTTCCCAATAGAAGTTTTCTTTTTAAGAGACGATGATATTCCCGAATATGTGCAGGATGCTGTAGCAGATATTGGTTTTGTGGGAGAGAATGTGGTAAAAGAAAAAAGTAAAGAAGTTGATACCGTTGAAAAACTGGGTTTTGGTAAATGCAGGCTATCCATCGCTGTTCCCAAAAATGGATCATTTGCAACTGTCACTGATTTGAACGGGCAAAAGATTGCGACCAGCTACCCGGTTATTCTTACTAATTATCTTACTGAAAAAAATATCAACGCTTCTATTCACGAGATCAGCGGATCCGTGGAAATAGCTCCGAAAATTGGATTGGCGGATGCTATCTGTGACCTCGTAAGTTCTGGAAGCACTCTTTTCACGAATGAATTAAAAGAGATTGAAACCATTCTTTTGTCAGAAGCTGTGCTGATCAGCAATAAAAATCTTTCTGCTGAAAAAAGGATCATCGTTGAAAGCCTGCTGTTTCGCATCCGTTCAGTAAAAAAGGCAAAGAACAATAAATATGTGTTGCTGAATGCGCCTAATGATAAGCTGGAAACTATTTGCGGTTTATTACCCGGGATGAAAAGTCCAACTATTCTTCCCCTGGCAGAAGAAGGCTGGAGCTCTGTTCACTCTGTGATCAGTGAAGCTGATTTCTGGAATGTGATTGAAAAATTAAAATTAAATGGAGCACAGGGCATCCTGGTTATTCCCATCGAAAAAATGATTATATAAACTGAAGTTTATGAAGCTTTACGAATACCCGGGTAAAGAAGTTTGGGAGGAAATTATTCAGCGGCCTGCAGCCGACTATTCATCATTGGAGAAAAGTGTAAAAAAAATATTGCAGAAAGTAAAAGACAAGGGTGATAAAGCAGTACGGAAATTCACGAAGGAATTTGATGGCGTTAGTTTGAAAAAATTATGGGTTACTGAAAAAGCGATCAGCGGGGCAGCATCATTACTTAGTGATGGTTTAAAACAGGCCATTCAACAGGCTAAAAATAATATAGAAGCATTTCACGTGGCGCAAAAAGAAGAAGTTAAAAAAATCGAAACGATGCCAGGAGTTGTATGCTGGAGACAATCAGCAGGCATTGAAAAGGTTGGCTTATATATTCCTGGTGGATCTGCGCCACTCTTTTCAACCGTATTAATGTTAGCAGTGCCTGCATGTATTGCCGGCTGCAAAGAAATAATTCTCTGCTCGCCTCCCGCAAAAGATGGAAGTATCAACCCGGCTATTTTATATGCGGCGCAGCTATGTGGCATTAAAAAAATAATTAAGGCCGGAGGTGTGCAGGCTATTGGCGGTATGGCTTACGGTACAGAAACAATACCTAAAGTGTTTAAAATATTCGGGCCCGGCAATCAATATGTAACGTTGGCTAAGCAACTTATTCAACAGGAAGGTGTGGCGATTGATATGCCCGCCGGGCCATCTGAAGTGTTGGTGATCGCTGATGAAACCTCCATTCCTGAATTTGTAGCTGCTGATCTTTTATCACAGGCAGAACATGGACCCGATTCACAGGTGATATTAATTACGACTTCGGCAGCTATCGCAACACAAACGAAAGCTGCTGTACTGCAACAAGTAAATCTTTTGCCAAGAAAAGATATTGCTGTAAAAGCATTACAACACAGTAAGCTGGTAGTTGTAAAAAATTTGGATGAGGCTATGCAGCTTTCCAATTTATATGCGCCCGAGCACCTGATCATCGCCTGTGCTGATGTCCTAACAATTTCACAACAGGTGATTGCTGCCGGTTCTGTATTCCTGGGCAACTATTCGCCGGAAAGTGTGGGTGATTATGCAAGTGGCACGAATCACACATTACCTACGAACGGTTATGCAGCGATGTACAGTGGTGTTTCTGTAGATAGTTTTGTCAAAAAAATTACTTACCAGCAATTAACAAAAGAGGGATTACAACAAATTGGAAATACCGTCATGGAAATGGCTTCAGCTGAAGGATTGGATGCACACCGGAATGCTGTAGCGATACGATTAAAGAATTAAGATATGGAATTCAACATAGAAAACCTGGTCAGGGATAATATTAAGAAGATGACTGCTTATTCATCGGCACGACATGAATTTAGCGGTGTAGCCACTATTTTACTTGATGCCAATGAAAACGCATTTGGGTCGCCGCTGAATGAAAACTTTAACCGCTATCCGGATCCGCTTCAGTTAAAAGTAAAAGAAAAGATCAGCAAGATTAAAGGAGTACCTGCACAAAACATCTTCCTGGGCAATGGCAGTGACGAAGCGATTGACCTTTTATTCAGGATATTTTGTGAGCCGGGAAAAGATAATGTGATCATCTTCCCTCCTACTTATGGTATGTATGAAGTAGCGGCTGAAACAAATGACATCAAAGTAAAAAAAGTTTCGCTCACCAAAGATTTCCAATTGGACCTCGATGCCGTTGAAGCGGCTATTGATCCGTTCACCAAGCTCATTTTTATTTGTTCACCCAACAATCCTACCGGCAACAGTATAAACCGGACAGATATCGAAGTAGTATTAAACAATTTTGATGGGCTGGTTATAATTGATGAAGCTTATATTAACTACGCTAAACAAAAAACATTCATTACCGAATTAACAGAATATCCTAATCTTGTCATCCTGCAAACCTTATCCAAAGCATGGGGACTTGCCGGGTTGAGAATGGGAATGGCATTTGCCGGCGAACCGGTTATCAATTACCTGAATAAAGTAAAATATCCTTACAACATAAATACAGCTTCCCAGCAAATTGCCGTTGAAGCGTTAGACAACATACTAACAGTAAATGATTGGATACAGATCACAGTGGAAGAAAGAGAATTACTGAAAGAAGAATTATTAAAACTTCCCATTACAAAAACTGTTTATCCCTCTGACGCCAACTTTATCCTTGTAAAAATGGAAAATGCAAGGAACGTTTATGAATACCTGTCTGGTAAAGGGATTATTGTCAGGGATCGTTCCAAAGTGATACTATGTGATGATTGTTTACGGATCACTATCGGCACACCAGAAGAAAACAAGCAACTTGTAGATACTTTTAAAGTATATAAAGCATGAAAAAAATATTGTTTATAGACCGTGATGGCACCTTGATAAAAGAAGCTCCTCCCACTTACCAGTTGGATTCATTTGACAAACTTGAATTCTACCCGGATATGTTTACCTGGATGAAAAAGATCGCCTGTGAGCTGGATTTTGAATTAGTGATGGTGACTAACCAGGATGGATTAGGAACTGCTTCTTTCCCGGAAGATACTTTTTTACCCGTTCACAACTTTGTAATGAAAAGCCTTGCCAATGAAGGAATACATTTTACAAAAGTGTTTATTGATAAAACTTTCCCGGCTGATAATGCACCTACCCGCAAGCCCGGAACAGGAATGCTGACGGAATATATTAATAACCCAGCTTATGATTTACCGTGTTCTTTTGTAATTGGTGACCGGATCACAGATGTGCAGTTAGCAAAAAACCTTGGGTGCAAAGCTATCTGGATAAATAATGATGCTTCGCTTGGCGGCAAAGAAGTGAATGACAATGAAGCAACTTTACGATCTGTAGTGGCCCTGGAAACCGTTTCCTGGAAAGAAATATATGAATTTCTAAAATTGGGGCAACGGGTTATTCAGCACCAGCGAAATACCAATGAAACAAAGATCGATATTGAAATGAACCTTGATGGCACCGGCAGCACTGCTATAAGAACCGGGTTAAATTTTTTTGATCACATGCTCGATCAGTTGGGAAGACACAGCGGAATAGATATTATCATTAAGGTGGATGGCGATCTTCATATTGATGAACATCATACAATCGAAGACACTGCCATCGCCTTAGGTGAAGCATTTGCAAAAGCATTGGGTAATAAAAAAGGGATTGAACGGTATGGGTTCACGTTACCTATGGATGATTGCCTGGCACAGGTAGCGATTGATTTTGGAGGAAGAAGCTGGCTGGTATGGGAAACAACTTTTAAAAGAGAAAAGATAGGCGATATGCCCACGGAAATGTTCTACCATTTTTTTAAATCATTTTCTGATGCATCCAAAAGCAATCTTAACATTAAAGCTGAAGGCGATAATGAACATCATAAAATAGAATCTATTTTCAAAGCATTGGCTAAATCAATAAAAATGGCCGTAAAAAGAGACCCTGATAATTTACGATTACCAAGCACGAAAGGAATTCTTTAAAAGACAGATGCAGAAACAAAATGAAAACAGTTATTATAAAATATAACGCTGGCAATATCCGGTCAGTATTGTTCGCACTGGAGCGGATCGGTGTGCAGGCCACAGTTACCGACGATCCCGGATTGATCCGTGCTGCTGATAAAGTGATCTTCCCGGGTGTAGGTGAAGCCAGTACTGCTATGAAATACTTAAAGGACCGGGAACTGGATAAGCTCATTGTTTCTTTACAACAACCTGTATTAGGAATATGCCTGGGCATGCAATTGCTATGTGATTATTCAGAAGAAAATGATACTCCCTGCCTCGGTGTTTTTGATAGCGTTGTCGTAAAGAAATTTACAGCACCTGATCCTTCATTCAAAGTACCCCAGATCGGCTGGAACACCATTTTTGACCTGCATTCTTCCCTGTTCAATAAAGTGGATGAGTTTAGCTTTTGTTATTTTGTACATGGATATTATGCCGGCAAAAGTTCTTACAGTATTGCGACAACAGGTTATACGCTGCCTTATAGTTCTGCCTTAAAAAAAAATAATTTTTACGGAGTTCAGTTTCACCCCGAAAAAAGCGCCAAAGCAGGAGAACATATTTTAAAAAACTTTCTTGATTTATAATTATGACCATTATACCCGCCATAGACATAATCGACGGCAAATGTGTACGACTCACCAAAGGTGATTATAGCCAGCAAACGATCTATAATGAAGATCCACTGGAAGTAGCCATGCAATTTGAAGATGCGGGCCTGCAGCGCTTGCACCTGGTAGATCTTGATGGCGCCAGGTTAGGCGAGGTGAAGAATTGGAAGGTACTGGAAAAGATAGCCGGCAAAACCAAACTGGTCATTGATTTCAGTGGCGGTATCAGTACACAGAGAAACCTGGAGGTTGCTTTTGACTCAGGGGCTGCATTTGCGAGTATTGGCAGTATAGCAGTAAAAGATGAGTTTACTTTCTCGGGTTGGTTACTTGCATTTGGCGCCCATAGATTTATTATTGGCGCCGATGTAAAAGACGAGGTCATTGTAATAAAAGGATGGACAGAAACCACTACCCTTTCCGTATTTGAACTGATCGAAAAGTATAAACTTAAAGGAGTAAAACAATTTTTTTGTACCGATGTCAATAAAGACGGCTTGTTACAAGGTCCCTCTACCCTCTTATATAAAAAAATATTGAATCAACATCCATCCATTGACCTGGTTGCCAGCGGTGGCGTTTCAACTGTAAAGGATCTTGATGAATTAAGAGAGGCGGGGTGCAGTGGTGCCATCATTGGCAAAGCCCTTTATGAAAACAGGATTACCTTAAACGAGCTTAAACGATTTTTATAACAGCATGCTCACCAAACGTATTATACCCTGCCTCGACATTAAAGACGGAAGAACCGTAAAGGGCACTAATTTTATTCAGCTTCGTGATGCCGGCGACCCTGTAGAATTGGCAATGCGGTATTGCGAAGAAGGCGCTGATGAGCTGGTCTTTTTGGATATCACGGCAACAACAGAAAAAAGAAAAACACTGGCGCAATTAGTAAGAGCTATCGCAACGCATATTAATATTCCTTTTACAGTAGGTGGTGGTATCAATAATATTGAAGATGTGAGCCTGCTATTAGAAAACGGTGCTGACAAAATATCGGTAAATACATCAGCAGTAAAAAATCCGGGGCTGGTAGATGAACTGGCTAAAAATTTCGGAACTCAATGTGTGGTAGTGGCTATTGATGCAAAGTTGATCAATGGGCAATGGACAGTCGTAACACATGGAGGAAGAACACCTACTACGCTTTTAACTATTGATTGGGCAAAGGAAGTTACTTCAAGAGGTGCCGGCGAAATCCTTCTCACTTCGATGGAGAATGATGGTACCAAAAATGGTTTTGCCATTGACATTACAAAAGCGGTAACGAACGCATTAAACATACCGGTGATTGCATCCGGTGGAGCCGGCACGATGCAACATTTTACTGAAGTATTTCAGCAAGCGAATGCAGATGCTGCACTTGCCGCAAGCATTTTCCATTTCAAAGAAATAGCGATCCCTGATCTCAAACGTTATTTACAGGACAATAAAATACCGGTAAGGTTATGATAGTTATTGTAATTCTTGCTTTGACATCACTATACCTCTTCTGGTTTTTGGACAAACGCAGGAAGATGCGGAAAGCGGAACATGAAAGACAAAAAAGAGAGGCTTTTACCCGGCTGCTGACCCACCTTCGTATGGAAAAAGAAAAAGAAGAAAATAATTCTAAAAACACAAATGAAGTATGAGCCCTGATTTTTTAAAATACCCGGATGGTTTGATACCCGTAATTGTACAGGATGTCTATTCACAAAAAGTACTGATGCTTGGGTTTATGAACCTGGAAGCCCTTACCAAAACACAATTGGAAAATAAGGTTACGTTCTTTAGCCGGAGCAAACAACGACTCTGGACCAAGGGTGAAACATCAGGTAATTTTTTATTGGTAAAAGAAATAAAGGATGATTGCGACCACGACACTCTCCTTATAAAAGCAGAACCAGTGGGCCCGGTTTGTCATACGGGAGCTGATACCTGTTTCAATGAATCGAATTCATCTTTCAGTTTACAAAAATTGGAGCAGGTGATCGCAGACCGCAAGAATAACCCGACTGATACATCTTATACTGCATCGCTATTTGCCAAAGGCATCAATAAGGTTGCGCAAAAAGTAGGTGAGGAAGCGGTGGAATTAGTAATAGAAAGTAAAGACGACAATAAAGAAAAATTTTTGGATGAAGCCGCTGATCTTCTTTATCACTACCTGGTGTTATTGCAGGCAAAAAACTTTCAGCTGGAGGATGTAATCAGCATACTCCGCAAAAGGCATCGCTAAGAAAAGGCTGGATATAATTAATTACCTGAGGGTATAGTTACAGTCATGGTACATCCGTTTCCGGGTGATGATTTTATATCAACAACTCCATTGTAAAAAAGCGTTCTGTCGTGAATATTGGACAGCCCGATCCCCTTGTGCTTTTGTTTTGTGTCAAAGCCAATTCCATTATCCTTCACTATCAACTGCGTATTATCGCCTTTACAATGCAGGTAAATATCCACCGCCGTGGCCTGGCTGTATTTCAGTATATTTTTTATTTGTTCCTGCACTATCCTGAACAGGGTAACCTTTTTACCCGGACTAAGCAATCCACTTTCATGATCATGGACAAACCGGACGCGGAGGTTACTGGACAGGTGAATATCTTCAATCAGGTTATATATGCTATCCACCAACCCTTTATCTTTTAAATGCGGCACCACCAGTTCTTTTGAAAGCTTACGGATCTCTTCAATAGATGTCAAAAGATATTCAATACTTTTAGCTTTGATCATCTTTTCTTCTTCGCTGGAAGCAGAGATCATTTCTACAAACATCTTGGTGGTTGAAAGTATCTGGTTCACATTATCATGCAGCTCATGACCAATGCGGGTTCGTTCCTTTTCCTGCACCCGTATCACTGTTTCCGAAATTTCTTTCTGTCGCTGCACTTTTTCCTCTGTTAGCTGGTCTTCCAGCTTTTTAAGTTCAGAAACATCCTGTAATGAACCAATCATTTTTACGGGCAATCCATTTTCGTACACGACAAAGCCTCTATCCTGGATATGCCTGTAGGTGCCATCAGAGTATCTAAACCGGTATTCATCTTTCCATGAATACTGTCCTTTGTCGGTTGCATCTTTTATTTTATCAGTAACACGGTTCCTGTCCGCAGGATGAATTCTTCGCAGCCACCAGGAAAGGCCTTTGCTCTCATCACTGCTATAACCGATCATATCCATCAGGACGTCATTGCGAAAGATGTAACCAGTTTGCATATCCCATTCCCAGATAGCATCTGAGGTAGCCCGGCTCAGCAACAGTAATCTTTCATTAGCCTCTCTTAATTGTTTTTCAACCGCATATTTATCAGCCAGGTTCACTGCATGGCCGCCTACCATTTTTTTGCCGTCTATTCCATCTATGGGGAAAATGTTGACATGAAAAACAAAGTTGGTACCGTCTGACCATTTTACTTTTTCTACGGTTTCAATAGGCCGTCCAGTATCAAACACCAGTGCATGTTTATTATACAGGGCATCGAGAGCTACTACCGGAATTATTTCAAAAATATTTTTATTGATGGCATCTGTTTCCTTCAAACCAAAATATTTGTAAAAGGCATCGCTGGCAAAAAGAAGAGTTGATTCTTCATTTATTACCCAGGCAAGGTTAGGTGTACGGTTCAGAAATGAACGTAACAATAGATCGCTTTCTTCAATTTTTCCATTTAACTGCTTTTCCCTGGTGATATCCATAATATTGGTAACTACGGAAAAGGGCGATGGATTTTCTTCATCAAACAAGGGTTGTGAATCAAAAGCGATCCAGCGATCTTCTCCACTGAGCAGCCGTATCTTCAATATAGCAGATTGTCTTTTGCCTGTATGTAGCGCCTTCATAAATGGAGTATCGTTAAATCCGACAGGTTCACCGGTCTCCGTAATTATTGTCCATGCATTCCAGGCAGTTCTAATATCTTTTAACTGGTATAAACGTTCTAGTGTGGAATCAAAAATTTCTGCAGCTTTCTTATTCGCAGCAATCAATTCTCCCTGCGGATCCTGGAACAGGAAACCTGCACTTAATCCTTCTACAATCAACTGGTAATTTTTTTCTCCCAGTTTATGAAATTTTTTTAGCCGCTCGTCATCAATGAGCTTGTAACCCACACATAAATAAGTCGGTTGGTTTTCTTCCTGGTTTTCAATGTAATTTACCTGCCATTTCATGGGATGATAATGCCCGTTCTTCAGGTATAATTCTGCAGAAGCGCTATTTTGAGTTGAGTGTGAAAATTGTATAGCATCTTTTAAAAAAACCACATGTTCAGGATGGAGAAGAGAAAAAAGATTGATTTTTTCCTCCCTGGGGTTTTTCAGGTGCATGGTTTTTTGCATCGTTGCATTAGCACAAAGGATAGTGCCTTCCTGGTCAATTAACGAAAGAAAAAGATCATCCTGCAACCCGGCTTCATTAATAATACTTTTTAATAGCTTCCAATTCCTGGCCATTACATTCCTCCTGGTGTTTTCAAATAGGATAGCGAACTATCATTTTTTTTATACAATCAAATTTTTACGATAACCTATTAATGATACCCGGCACTTTTGCAAAATCATTTGATTTATCTAAAAAATGATCTGCACCCAGGTCCTTGCATTGCTGCCGGTAATAATCATCAGCATGATTGGTGATCATGATCACCCTGCATTCTCCGTCTGAATTTTTGATTTTTTTTAATAAACTAATCCCGTTCTTTCCGGGAAGGTTAATATCAAGCAAAACGATATCAGGTTTTTCATCAAGGTAACGGTTGGCTTCGTCATAATCGGATGCAACATTGATATAACCAATATTTTTCACCTCATCGAGTAACCCGATCATTCTTTCTACAAAACACATATTATCATCTACGATGAGAATAAAAAACTTTTTTTGATTTTGCATAGTTGAATTCATGATACAAATAAACCAATACCCCGCCCTAAAACAAATAGTTGGTTCTTTTATTGTTATGTCCTTGATCTCAATTTATAGTTGTAGACAATGAACTACATTAACGCAATGGTTTGCATAATTTACAGGAGTTTATTCTCCAATGCGTATTGAATAAGGTCAGCATTTGTTTTCATATTCATTTTGGCAAGTATTCTTGTCCGGTAAGTACTAACAGTTGTACTTTTTAAAAGAAGCGTTTTGCTGATTTCAGAAACTGATTTTCCACCGGCCAGGTACCTAAACACATCCCATTCCCTGTCACTTAATAATTCATGGGCAGGCACATCGTCCTGTTCATCGAGCTTTTGAACTAATTTTTCTGCTATTCCTTCGGTAATATATCTCCGGCCTCCCAGTATCCTGTTGACGGCGGTTACCAGTTCTTCCGGAGCTGCATCTTTATTAAGATAACCTGCTGCGCCTGCTTTCATTACCCGTAGTGCATATTGATCTTCCGGGTAAATGCTAAGAATAAGTACAGGGATTGTAGATGATTTTTGTTTGATCTGTTTTAATGCTTCCAAACCGCCACCACCTGGCATTGCCAGGTCAGAAACAATAATATCCCAAACTCCATTTAATGCCTTTTCAACCAGGGTGGGACCATCGCCGGCTTCTTCGATATAAGCAAAAGAAAAACCTTCGAGCAGTATTTGCTTCAGACCTCTTCTGACTATTTCGTGATCATCAGCGATCAGTATTTTTAACATACTAGCTCGGATTATTCCAACTTAGAATAAGAAAAAAAGGCAATAAGTGATAAGTTATTAAAACAGAACGTTGAAAATTAGAAAACATCAATTAAACAAGATGTAGATTAAGGGGGTATATCATGGTAGAATATATACTACATACAATAGGATTGTCGCTTAAATCAAAGATTTTTGTAAGGCATACCTTGTTAAGTCCGCATTGGAACGCATATTCATTTTTTCCATGATCCTTGCCCGGTAGGTGCTGACGGTGGTAACACTAAGCGAAAGTTGAGAGGCGATCTCTGAAACCGATTTGCCGGTTGCCAGTAGTTTAAAAACATCAAATTCCCTGTCGGAAAGGGATTCATGCAACTGATGCCCAGCATCGGTGTCAAATGCTTCTGCCAGTTTTTCGGCTATACTGGGCGTAATAAATTTTTTACCCAGCAACACGGTGTGAATGGCTTTTATCAGCTCATCATGGATAGATTCTTTATTGAGATATCCTGAAGCGCCGGCCTTTAGTACTCTTAGTGCATATTGATCTTCGGGATGCATACTCATTATCAGGACGGGTAGCGAAGGCGATGTTTGCCTGATTTGTCGTAAAGCATCAAGACCGCTCCGGCCAGGCATACTCATATCACAGATCACTACATCCCATTTACCCTGGACAGCTTTATTGATGAGATCTTCGGCGTCTCCTGATTCTTCCACTTTTGCAGTGGGAAATTCTTCGAGCAAAAGCTGTTTTAACCCTTTTCTTACAATGGCGTGGTCATCAGCAATTAGAATCCTGATCATATAGTAATAGTTACGGTTTAATTTTTTTCTAGGATTTCAGAGGGACAGATACAATTACAGCGGTACCTTGCCCGGGTAAGCTAACCGTTTCATACGTTCCTCCCATCATCGCACTACGTTCCTTCATTCCTAAGATACCCAATGTTTTTTTATTTCCGATCTTCTCCTGTTCGAAACCCTTACCATCATCTTTTATACTTAAAATAGTCAAGTTTTCGATATGTTGCAAACTAACCGTCACATTTTTAGCTCCGGAATGACGGGCAACATTGGTAAGAGATTCCTGGAAAATTCTAAACAATCCAGTTTTTATACTATCCGCTAAATCTATTTCCTTTTGCGGTTCAATAAAGGATGTTTTTATGCCTACCCTTTCTCCAAATTCTTTCAGGTGCCAGTCAATAGTAGCTCCAAGACCCAGATCGTCCAATAAACTGGGACGAAGTTCAGAAGAAATTCTTCTAACTGTTTTTACGGTGGCGTCCAGCATCTCATTAAGACTCTTTATTTTTTCAGTCACCGGCTGATTTTCATTCCCTATTCTTTTACTGAGCCACGATACATCCATTTTTAATACGGTTAGCTGTTGTCCCAATTGGTCATGAATTTCCCTGGCCATGTGGGCTCTTTCTTCTTCCCGGATATTTTGAATATGATCAGTCAACAGGCGAATGGCATCAAAGGATTCTTCTAATTTTTTTTCAGTTTCTATACGTTCTGTAAGATCTCTTACCATGCCCAGGTATCTTCCATCTATTAATTTTTTGGAATGAACTTCTACTGTCACCGCAGTACCATTCCTTCGCCTGAAAGTACGACGGCGTATTACCGACTCCCTCTTGTCAAGCAGACCCAACCGTATAGGGTTATTGACCAGGTCATCTTCAAAAACAATATCTGTAAGGTTCATAGAAAGCAGTTCCTCTTTTGTGTACCCCAACAATTCGGATGATATGGAATTGACATCTACAAAATAACCCTGTCTATCAAAAATAAAAATTGCATCTGCTGCCTGCTCTACAAGGGATCTGTATTTTTTTTCAGAAATGCGTAACTCGCCCTCAGCCTTTTTTCGTTCCGAAATATCAATTCCACTTCCCAGCAGGCAAGGTCCTTCCTCGTAATTGATCATTACTGCTTTAAAATAATAGGGAATCTTGCCGCCGCTTTTGGTGATAAAATTAGCTTCGGCATCATTCATCCCTTTTTCAAATACACCCTTTATCCTTTCAATGATGTAGGTTTTTTCGTCTCCTTCAAAAAAATCAGATGGATGCATGTTTGCAATTTCGGCAGCGGAGTAACCTGTAACTCTTTCGAATTGTGTATTCCAACGGATAAATTTTCCATCCTTATCAAAAAAGTAAAAAACACCTGGCAGAGAGTCAATAAGTTTGTCTGCCATATCCCTTGCTTTGATGATCTCCATTTCTGTTCTTTTCCTTTCACTGATATCAATCATGCTTCC
>DASVOE010000062.1:0-1778 GCA_036383515.1 Chitinophagaceae bacterium
ATGAGTCCCTTTACCCATGGGTCACCGTATAGTATATGGCCAGTGACAGTTGTTGTTTATAACTTACCACCATGGATGTGTATGAAGCAGGAGTATTTTATCATGCCATTGTTAATACCTGGTCCAAACTCTCCATGTAATGATATTGACGTGTATATGCAACCTTTAATTGAAGAGTTGAAGATACTATGGAGTAATGGGGTTGAAACGTATGATGCATCTACCGGTACAAAGTTCCAAATGCGTGCTGCACTGTTGTGGACAATTAGTGATTTTCCAGCTCTTGCTATGTTGTCTGGTTGGAGCACTAAAGGTAAGTTGGCATGTCCATCATGTCAAATGAACACTCGTTCTTGTAGATTGCAAAGTAAGGAATGTTATATCGGGCATCGTTGTTTTCTGGAGTCGGGTCATAGTTATAGGTTTGATACACGAAGATTTAACGGACAATGTGACCATAGTGAAGCTCCGGTGGTGCCATCAGGATTTGATATTCTCGAACAAGTTAATGCCATTAATGTCACTTTTGGAAAGACACCCACTAGCACGAAGACCATTCCCCATGACTCAAAACATAATTGGAGGAAGAAATCTATTTTCTTTGAATTGCCATATTGGCGGATACTTTTGTTGCGCCACAATCTAGATGGAATGCACATTGCCAAAAACATTTGTGATAGCCTGATTGGGACATTGTTGAGTGTGCAAGGAAAGTCAAAAGATAATTTAAAAGCACGATTGGACTTGATGAAAATGGGTATACGAAGAGAGCTCCATCCAATACCCGTGCAAGCAAGCAATTCAAAGTACCTTTTGCCGGCTGCAAGCTACTCAATGTCTAAGAAAGAAAGACATGATTTCTTGCAAGTGTTGAAAAATGTTAAGGTACCTGATGGATATGCTTCAAATATTTCACGTTGCATCAATTTGAAGGGGGGCAAGATCTCAGGTCTTAAAAGTCACGATTGCCATATTTTAATGCAACAATTACTTCCAATAGCAATACGATGTACCAACTTGCCTAGACATGTCTGCTCAACAATAATTGAACTTTGTAACTACTTTAGAGAATTATGTTCCAACTATAACACATCGGAAGATTATGAACGGTTGAACAAGAAAATTCCGTTAATACTTTGCAAGCTTGAGATTGTGTTTCCTCCTGCTTTCTTTGATATAATGGTACATTTGTGTGTCCACCTTGCTGAAGAGGCAAAGATAGCCGGAAATGTGAAATATCGACAAATGTGGGCTTTTGAAAGATACATGGGCAAGTTAAAAGGGTATATTCGCAACAGAAGTCGTCCAGAAGGGTCAATTGTAGAAGGGTATATCGCTGAAGAATGTGTTACATTTTGCTCAAGATATTTGAGTCAACACAATGCTGCATGGAAACGAGTTGGAAGAAATGAAGATGGATACGAACAAGGTGAATCAAGTTTATCTGTATTCAGAAACATAGGTCGATTTCTTAATGTCCCAAAAGTTTGTACTCTATGTGGCGATGATGTCAAGAGTGCACACCTGTATGTGCTATTCAATTGTACAGAGGTTGAGTCATATCTAATGTGAGTAAATAAAGAATGACATTTATTGTTCGAAATATTAATAACTTTTGTTAGCCAGCTAGCTACGACAAAAAAATTTGTTTGTTTATTTGTTTGTAGTATTTGGCAAGATTCATATATGTTACGACGTGGAAAGCGTAAACAAAAACTGACGCCAAGGGAAATTGACAATGCTAAGAAAAAGGAATTTCCTGAATGGTTTAAGAATTA
>DASVOE010000063.1:0-35839 GCA_036383515.1 Chitinophagaceae bacterium
GTAATTAATTAGCTTCAGGTTTCACAAATAAATAGCCGGAACCTATTCAACCATTCATATTATGTACAATTCAGTTAAAATAATTTCTCTTTCTCTCTTTGTTATTCTTTTGAGCTGTTCCTCAACAAAAAAAATAATGCAGTCTTCAAGAATATTGGTATTCAGTGCAACGAAAGGCTTTCGCCATAAATCAATCGAAGCCGGGAAAACAGCGTTATTAAAAATGGGTTCCGGGAAAAACTGGAAAGTGGATACAACGGAAGATGCAACTGTGTTTACTGAAGCAAATCTTAAACAATATGGTGTAGTTGTATTTTTAAATACAACAGGTAATATTCTAAATGAGGAACAGCAAATTGCTTTTGAAAAGTATATACAGGCGGGTGGTGGTTTTGTGGGTATTCATTCCGCCACAGATACAGAGTATGACTGGCCGTGGTACAATAATCTGGTAGGCGCTTATTTTGAGAGTCATCCAAAGCCCCAGGCAGCTTTATATAGTGTAGTAAATAAAAATCATCCGGCTGTTAGTTTTATGCCCGATACCTTACGCCGGCTGGAAGAGATCTATAATTTTAAATCGTTTAAAAAAGAACTAGTAACTGTATTAATTACCGTAGATGAGCAGAGCTACACAGGTGGTAAAATGCCCGGTTATCATCCTATTGCATGGTATCATCGCTACGGTGGAGGCAGGGCTTTCTATACAGAGTGGGGGCATAACCCGGAAGCATTTACTGAACCCCTGTTTCTTCAGCATATTGAAGAGGCCATCAAATGGGCTTTAATAAAATGATTATTTTAACAATAATAAATTAATAAATAATGATTGATAAGAAAAAGGAAACGCCGGCAGACAATAGCAGGAGAAAATTTATAAAGCAATCGGCGACTGCACTTGCAGGATTCATCATTGTACCCCGTTTTGTTTTAGGAGGCAACCGTCCTGATGGTTCTAAATACATTCCACCAAGTGATATGGTATCTCTTGGTTTTATTGGTTGCGGAAAGCAAGGGCGGATACTCAGCAATTATTTTTTATCGACAAATGAAATCCGGATCCTGGCATTGAGCGAAGTGTATAAAGACAAAAGCGAGCTCATGCTGAGTACAATAAAAAATTACCAGGAAAAAAATAAACAACCCGGCAATCATAATGACATTGCGGTTTATACTGATTTCAGAGAATTGCTTTCCAGGAAAGATATTGATGCTGTCGTTATTGCCACGCCCGATCATTGGCATGCTGCGATGGCCGTTCGGGCAGCTGAAGCCGGAAAAGATATATACTGTGAAAAACCATTATCTCTTACTGTAAAAGAAGGAAGGGCGATGGTGAATGCTGCACGCAAACACAATCGTATTTTTCAAACAGGAAGTATGCAACGTTCGTGGCCGGAATTTCGGCAGGCAGTTGAATTGGTTCGCAATGGTTTGATCGGTGAAATAAAAAGTATCAAAGTAAATGTTGGCCCACCACCAATTGCCTATGATCTGCCCGGGGAAGTTATACCTGCTGGTTTAGATTGGAACAAATGGCTGGGCCCTAACGAATTTAAACCCTTTAATGCCGAACTGGCTCCGCCCATTACAAAAGATGTTTACCCTAACTGGAGGAACTATAAAGAATTTGGTGGTGGCATGGTAACGGATTGGGGTGCACATATGTTTGATATTGCTCAATGGGCGTTGAACATGGATAACAGCGGCCCTGTGGAAATTTTTGCTCCCGATGCTGAACACCCGTTTCTAACTTATAAGTATAAAAACAATACCATCATGACCCATGAAAAATGGGAATGGAACAATGCAGTGTTATTTACAGGAACTGAAGGCGAAATACGAATAGGACGTGGTAAACTTGAAACAACACCTGCATCATTAAAAACTGAAATAATTAGTGACACCCAAAAGCATGTGTACAAAAGTGAAAATCATTACAAAGATTTTTTAAATGCCATGCGTACCCGTGTTAAACCAATATGTGATGTTGAAACGGGACATCGTACAGCTACCGTATGCAATATTGGCAATATTGCCTACCAGCTAAAACGGCCATTAAAATGGAACCCGAAAAAAGAAAAATTTAAAGGCGATGCAGAAGCCAATGCCTTGTTGGGAAGACCCATGCAAAACGAGTGGGCAATAAAAATATAGATGAAGATTTATTTTTTATACTTCACGACAACAATGACGGGTGATAGTTATACCATACCAGCATAGCATCCATCAACGTTAGCTGCAATTGCAAAGGCAAGTTCTACACTAAATAGACAATACGAATGAGAAAGGTTATTTTAAATTTAGCTGTATCACTTGATGGCTTTATCGAAGGCCCAAATGGAGAACTTGACTGGCTTGTAAGGGATGACGAAATAGATTTTGGAGACATCCTCCATGATATTCTTAGCGACAAAGACATTATCTTTTATGGCCGGATAAGCTATGAAAAATGGGGAAACTACCAGCCTGATGAAAATACAAGTTCAACACTTAAAGAAGCATACAACCTATTGCACAGTAAAACCAAGTATGTTTTCTCAAAAACTATGACAACTGACAATAGCAATGCAATTTTTATCAGTTCCAATATTAAAGAAGGGGTGCTCGAAATTAAGCGACAGCCTGGCAAAAATATTTGGCTGTATGGTGGAGGAAAACTCATTACTACTTTTCTAAACCTGGATCTAGTAGATGTATACAAATTTGCGATTCACCCCGTGATTTTAGGAAGCGGCAAACCCCTCTTTGAAAACATCAAAGAAAGACATAAACTAAAACTAGTTGAAGCAAAAGGGTACAAGTCAGGCGCAACCCTGCTTACTTATGAAAGCCTATAATATTGGTATTGCAAATAGTTTGCCGGGTATTGAAACAATCAGCAGCAGTAATTCTGTTGTGTTGAAGAATCAAGGAATATCAGCATAGCAGAAAGCCATGCTGTTAAATCATCGCCTCCTTATTGTATTTACCCCTGTATTCCAACGGCGACATTCCTGTAATTTTTCTAAATACTTCACGAAACGCTTTCAGATCCGAATAACCCACTTCATACATTACTTCATGAATTGTTTTACGGCTCGTCTCCAACGCCTTTTTTGCTGACTCAACTTTTACTCTTTGTGTATATTCAACAGGCGTATTCCCGGTTGCTTTGATAAACCTCCTGTCAAAATTTCGCCTGCCCACGGCAAATCTCGAAGACAATTGTTCAACAGATATTTTTTCATCCACTTTACTTTCAATATATGCCTGTGCCTGTTGAACCATCTTATCGCCGTGCAACTTCTGACCTGTAAATATGGTAAACGCTGACTGGGTTTGCCTGTCTATTTCAATCTGGAATACTTTGGAGCAAAAAATAGCTGTTTGTCTGTCATAATATTTTTCTACCAGATAAATCATCAGGTTCAGAAACGAATAGGCGCCACCATTCGTGTAAATTCCATTTTCATCCGTAATCAATTTGTCCGTTTGTAAATTCACTTTTGGAAACATTGTTCTGAAAGCAGCTGCGGCAGCCCAATGTGTAGAGCAACTTTTTCCATCCAGCAAGCCTGATGATGCAAGCATAAACGCACCAGTGCATATACTTGCTATTTCGGCGCCATCTTTATATTGTCGCCCGATCCAGTCAATCAGCAATTTATTTCCCTTCACCGCTTTTTGATAATTATGATTCAAGGAGGGAATAATGATGAGGTTGGTTTTGCTTATCGCTGAAATATGAGTATGTGGCTGCACCGTAAACAGGCCGCCATAGAATTCCACTTTTTTGGAAATGCCTGCTAATTCGATTTTAAATAATTCCTTTCTGCCGGTTTCTTTCCAATAGGCATTGGCTCTTGTAAATATCTTATAAGCTCCTGCTATACTGCTCAGGTTGTTCTCCCCGTCAGGAACTATGATGGTAAGATGTTTCATTTACTATTCTTTTCGCAAAGGTAGAAATTCAGCCTGTCCAAAACAACCCATTACAAAGTCCATTTTACACCCTGTTTAGGCACTATTTAGACAATATATTTGCTGTATAGAATTCACAAAACTTAAAATATTAATCATTAAAAATAATTTTTATGACAACGAACACGACAGTAATGACAACCCAGGAAGTTGCAGCACGTTTCAACGTACTTGCTCAGCAAGAAAAATGGTTTGAAATTCAGGATGAGTTTTTCGCAGATAATGTAAAAAGCATAGACCCTCCAAATTCACCGTACTTTGGTTATGCGGAAGGCAAATCCTCCGTTCGCAAAAAAGGTGAAGATTTTGTAAAACGGATAGAGGCGGTTCATAGAGCTTATACAACCGAACCGCTTGTTACCGGCAATTATTTTGCTGTCGGAAGAGAGAAAGATATTACGGTACAGGGATTGGGAAGAATACAAATCAATGAGATCATGCTGTATGAAGTGAAAGAGGGTCAGATTGTACTGGAGCAATTCTTTTATTAAGAAAATTTTTTCCAGGCATTTTACATCCCAACCAGGCGTAACTAAACAAAAAGATATAACTATGGCAACAGCAGATTTTACTACTACTCTTGTGGTTGACCAGGCCCCGAAACAAGTATTCGATGCCATCAACAATGTTCGTGGATGGTGGTCAGAAGAAATTGAAGGCAGCACAGACAAACTCAATGATGAGTTCAACTATCATTACGAAGATGTACATCGTTGCAAAATGAAATTAATAGAAGTTATTCCTGATAAAAAAGTCGTTTGGCTTGTCATGGACAACTATTTTAAGTTCACGAAAGACAAAAGCGAATGGAAGGGCAATAAAATTATTTTCGAGATAACTGAAAAGGATAACAAAACCCAACTCCAGTTCACTCAATTGGGTTTAATTCCTGAATACGAATGTTTCGGGATCTGCAGAGATGCATGGAGCAATTATATACAAAATAGCTTGCGCAGCCTGATCACTACAGGCAAAGGCCAGCCGAACGGTACTGGTAACCCAAGAACTGCAGATGAAAAGAAACTTGGGTCTACTGGCAGGCAGTCGTAACAAAATGATAATGATTAAAAAAACAAAAAAATGAACTCAACTCAAATAATGGTTAAAATGGTATTGGACAGGTGGTATGCACTAATCAAAAATTTTGATGACTCTCTTAGCTCAATTACGGATGAAAAACTGCAACAGGAAATTGCTCCGGGCAAGAACAGAGGAATATACCTGTTAGGGCATCTTACAGCTGTGCATGATGATATGTTACCAATATTGAACTTGGGAGATAAATTATATCCTGAATTAGCTGAACCCTTTCTTAACTCGCCAGATAAATCAATTAGTGAAATTCCTTCTGCAAAAGAATTGAGAGTATACTGGAGTAAACTGAATGATGTGTTAACTCAAAAGTTTAACAGCTTGCAGCCGGATGAATGGTTTCAGAAACATAATTCTGTTTCTGCTGAAGATTTCATTAAAGAACCGCATCGCAATAAACTAAACATAATAATTACCCGGACAAGTCATCTGTCATACCATACCGGGCAATTCGTATTACTCAAATGAGAACTGTAGCTTGAAATCCAGTACGTAGTTTTTGCAAATAATGCAAGAAGCATTAATAGTGTTTCAGCATGGTGGCAAGAAATACAAAAATCTGGGTGGTAATAAATAAACAGGTGGTCAAAGCTAAGCGCTACAAATTATCAATAATATCCCGGTAACCCCGGCCAATAGGAATTGATACTCCATTTACTTCTACTGTTTCAGCTGTGTAGGATTCAATCTTGCTGAGCGAAACGATAAAGGACCGGTGGATACGTTTGAAAAGTTTGGCTGGTAACAGCGCTTCTATTTCATGCGTTCCCATTTTGGATATGTATTCTTTTTTTGTAGTAACGATCCTGATATACTCCCGCTGACTTTCTATATAAACGATCTCGGAGAATAAGATCTTCACTTTCTTTTTCTGCACATTCAGGAACAGGTAATCTTTTATATCCTGGCTTTCCGTTACGTTATGTTTTTCTGCCTGTGCTGTTTTTACCCGGGTCACTGCTATTAAAAAACGTTCAAACTCAAATGGCTTTAAGAGATAATCCGTCACGTTCAGGTTAAATCCCTCCACAGCGTATTGATGGTAAGCGGTGGTGATTATGACAGCAGGCGGATGTGTCAGTGTTTTTAAAAAAGCCATGCCTTTTAATTTAGGCAAATGAATATCTAAAAAAATAAGGTCGGTGTGATTATCCCGTAAGTAGTCAGTAGCCAGTATGGCATCTTTAAAGGTTCCCTGCAATACAAGGAATGGCACCTGTGCAATATAATCAACCAGCACTTTTGCAGCTAATGGTTCATCTTCTACTATGATGCATTTTATTTCAGACATGACTTGCCAGGTTAATTTTCAACGTTGTGGTAAACACCGAGTCTCCCTGCTGAACAGTTAAGTTGAAATCGTTATAAAGCAATTCCAGTTGCCGGCGCAGGTTAGACAGACCGATATTTTCTTTTACACTTTTCTCTCCGGCAAATTTTTCACTTGAATTTTTTATACTAAATAGTAGCTGCCGCTGTTTAACTGAAAGATGAATATCCACAAAAGGCTGGTTTCTTGTTTCTGATACTCCATGCTTGAATGCATTCTCCACTAACGGGATCAACAGTAGTGGTGGTAAGGCCTGCTTCATATCTTCAATGTCATGGTTAAAATTGATGCGCAGCGACTCATCGTAGCGCAATTTCTCCAACGCAATATAATCGCTGATAATTTTCAATTCCTGTTCAATCGCAATATACGCTCCACCGGTTTCATACAGCATAAAACGTAATATTTTAGAGAGGCGTAAAATGGATTCCGGGGCCAGATCAGATTTATCCTTTGACAATGAATAAATATTATTTAACGTGTTGAATAAAAAATGCGGATTGGTTTGTGATTTGAGGTAGCTCAATTCTGCCTGCTGTTTTTCTATACGCAATTGCTGTGTAGCCAGTTTTAATTGTTGGTAGTTATAGATATGTCTTATAATCCCAAAAAAGAATACTGAACCTACACTATATGCCATTTGAGCTTCGAGTGCATGTTCGATTGAATCATAGGTGACTAAACGTGTATAAATATGTAAGCCAATTCCTATTACTCTCCATATATACAGGCCGAAAGACCATAACATAACATGCACCCATAAAACCACCACGCCAAGAAGAATATTATAAATGACATATTCTCTTTTCCGCAATACAAAAGGAACCGTATATTCAAAAAATATAAAATTGAGAACAATGATATAACTCACCCGCCAAATATTATTGAACAGCAACGGAAAAAAGTTGCCGGGATATTTCTCCGTACTGCCAAGCTGCCATAGGAGTAAATAAGCAAGTCCAGTCCACAAATAAAATTTAACCTGCTTTCTATCGATCGATTTATTCATTGTGTTATTTAAAGATGAATTTAGTCAAATCTTTCCCGTTGAATATTATCTTCTATAGAATTGACTTTGCGGTAAACTAATGGCCGGAAAAAGTCAATGACAAGTGGTGAACAGGTGGCTGCGATGAAACGAACTGTCCGCTATCGCCGGTAAGTTTTTGCTTACACAGCATTGACCCTTCACCTGTTTTTTGTATACCATAACCCGCTGTTTGTTGACACCTGCTGTAGATGATTTCTTTAATCCATTATTCTTGTATCAGGCACCGGGGCATCTGCTAAAATCAATCACCCGTGTCAAAAAAAATAAACTACTAAATCAAAAACACTATTATGAAACAGCTCCTTCTTTCGATTGTGATCGCACATACAGCAATAGTTGCAGCAGCACAACTGCAGGTATCGTCTTCCGCGGGCAATTATGATGCAGCTAACTGGAAAACATGGCTTTTAGATAACCCACAGCAAATAACGATTGCGACTTCTCCTTCTGTTGAGCAATCAAAAACTGAATTGCAAACTATCAAAAGAGCTATGGGAAAACCAGGAGAAAAAAAATTAGCCTCCATAAAATATTGGGATGCTGGCAGCCCTGCTTACCGCTGGAACCAGATTGCTCCACAATTAATCAATCAAAAACCCGATGTTATGCTTCGGATTCCCACAGCATGGATGAATATAGCAATATATGATGCGACTATATTAGCGTGGAAGGAAAAAGTGAAGTATAAAAGGAAACGGCCCAGTGTTTTGGATCCTTCATTACAACCTGTCGTCAATGTTCCGATGACATACTCTTATCCCTGTGAACATTCTGTAACAGCGGCTGCAGCAGCAACGGTACTTGCTTATTTTTTTCCGGAGAAAGCTGATTCAATTTTGCAATTGGCACATGCCGCATCACAATCAAGAATAGATGCCGGTGTTCAGTTTCCAAGTGATGCAGAAGCAGGTTGGAAACTGGGTGAGCAAGTGGCTAAACAAATTATAGAAAAAGCAAAGAACGATGGCTCTGCTAAAACATGGGACGGTAAAATGAATAAAGATCCCAAAAAGTGGACGGGTACCTACCCAATGGGTATTACGCTTGCAGCGTTTACACCAATCGTATTACATTCAAACGATCAGTTCAGGCCGGCTGCACCACCGGATTTTGAAACTGATATGAAGGAACTAAAAGAGTTCAAATCAACTTTTAAATCCCGCTCCCTTGCTTTTTACTGGGCAAACAATGGAGGATTTGATTTCTGGTCGGAAGTAGCAGCGCTGAAAATGTTTGAATACCGTATGATGGATGATGCGCCCGCAACGGCACGGATATATACCGTATTACATACAGCTTATCATGATGCTGCCATTGCAATTATGGATGCTAAATATGCTTATTGGGGTATCCGGCCCAACCAGTACGACAGTACATATAAGCCCCTGATACCAACACCTCCTTTCCCGGGTTATCCTTCTGGTCATGCTGCAGGTGCCGGCACTACCAGCACTGTATTGGCATATTTTTTTCCTGCCGATGCGAAAGAGTTTCAACAATTAGCCCAGGATTGTGCTGATTCCCGGTTCTATGCCGGCATTCATTTTCGCACGGATAATGAAACAGGGTTGCGTATGGGCAGAGAGCTCGGTAAGTATATTGTGGAAACCTGGATGAAAAAATAAACACTGCTGAAAATACAGGTCTTGTGATTGCATGGCCTGTATTTTATTTTGGTGTGGCGTTCAGAATTTGAGTAGTGAATCATCCGATAGCTATCGGATTTCAATATTATTTCCCACAAAGCCGCTAAGATCACAAAGTGTTTACATCAATTAATATTTCTTAGTGGGCTTTGTGTCTTTACAGGATACCTTTTCTTTTTTCAAACTGCGATACTATTATAATTTGTCATCTAAAGCAGCAAACTTTTTTACTTTTCCTTTATACAGATCAGTATGAACGCTGAACGTCTTATACAATTTATCACCACTATTGAATATTCTCAATCACTCCGGCAATACCCTGGCCCCCACCCACACAAGCAGTGATCAATCCATATTTTTTATTCAGCCGCTTCATATCGTGCAGGTTTTGAATAGTGAGCTTTGCACCCGTGCAACCCAATGGATGACCCAATGCAATGGCACCTCCATTGATATTTACCCTGGCCGGATCCAATCCAGCTTCCCGGATAACAGCGATAGCTTGTGAAGCAAATGCTTCATTCAATTCGACAAGATCAATCTGTGAAAGATTCATTCCGGCCTGCTTCAATGCTTTGGGGATAGCAGCTACAGGACCTATACCCATGATGCGGGGATGCACACCGGCCGAGGCACAGTTGATAAGGCGACCAATCGGTTTCAATCCCAGCTCATTGATCATTTTTTCACTCATCACAATAACGAAGGCAGCGCCATCGGATGTTTGTGATGAATTGCCAGCCGTTACCATACCACCTGCTGCAAAGGCCGGTTTTAATTTTGCTAAAGCCTGCAATGAAGTATCCGCTCTTGGACCTTCATCCGTATCCATCACATAATTTCTTTTTTGCTTCTTGCCTTTGGCATCCAGGTAAATTTCTTCTACATTGATAGGGAGGATGCCTGGTTTGAAATATCCATTTTGAATAGCGGCGATAGCTTTCTGGTGTGAATGGTAAGAAAATTCATCCTGTGCTTCACGGTTCACGTTATACTCTTTAGCTACGGCTTCGGCCGTTAAACCCATACTTAAATAATAATCGGGTTCATCAACAGCAATGGAATAAGCAGGAACTGTTTTCCATCCTGCTGTGGGCACCATGCTCATACTTTCTACTCCACCGGCCACAATACAATCTGCCATTCCTGTTCTTATTTTAGCGGTGGCAATAGCAATCGTTTCCAACCCGGATGCGCAATAACGATTCACCGTCATTCCCGGTACATCAAAACCCAATGCTCTTGCAGCAATGATACGACCCACCTGCAAACCCTGCTCTGCTTCGGGCACGGCATTACCTACGATCACATCATCCACTCTTTTGGGTTCGAGTTGGGGCACAGATGCCAGCAAACCTTTGATGACATCCACAGCAAGATCATCAGGGCGGGTAAATCGAAACCCTCCTCTTTTTGATTTGCCTACAGCCGTTCTATAACCGGCAATGATATATGCTTCCTGCATGCTGAATAAGTTTGTTGTTTATCGTTTGTGGTTTGTAGTTCTTTTATCTTGATGCCTTTTGACTGAGAAGACCAATCGTAAACTAAAAACCAAGACCACAAACCCCTATTGGTTGTTTATGCAACTTTCTACACCAAAAGTAACCAGAGTTCTTATATCAACCAAAAAGGGGTGCTAAAAGTTCATTTATCTTCGCACCCATTATGTATAAGGCTCTTCGCAATCTTCTTTTTAAATTTCCCCCGGAATGGGTTCATTATTTTTCGATGAATTGTCTCAGGATGCTGTGTAGCATCGGGTTTCGTCCTCTTATCACGGCATTGTTTAAAGCAAAGCCAGCCCACGAAGGGCCATGGATCCTGAACGGGCTATCCTTTAAAAATCCTGTCGGGCTGGGTGCAGGTTTTGATAAGAACGCAAAGTATTTAAGAGAGCTGCAGACATTAGGTTTTGGCTTTGTAGAAATAGGAACAGTGACACCGGTTGCACAAAAGGGCAATGACAAACCAAGATTATTTCGGTTGCCACAAGACAAAGCACTGATCAATAGAATGGGGTTTAATAACGATGGCGTGAACGTGGTGGCGGAGAGATTGCGGCAATGGTCAATAGTGAATAGTCCATCTAAAAAATCGCATTCACAATTAATCATCGGAGGAAATATTGGAAAAAATAAGGCCACTCCCAATGAAGATGCCTGGAAGGATTACGAGATCTGTTTTAAAGAGCTGCATCCTTATGTTGATTATTTTGTAGTGAATGTAAGCTCACCTAATACACCGGGTCTTCGTGAATTACAGGAAAAGGAATCGCTTCGGAAAATATTAATGCACCTGCAGATGATCAATAATGGTAAGGCCACTGCCAAACCCATTTTATTAAAAATTGCTCCTGATCTTTCACAGGAACAAATTGATGATGTAATAGACCTGGCGATGGAAATAAAACTGGATGGATTGGTAGCAACGAATACAACCATAAGCCGTTTGGGTCTTAGCAGTTCTGATATTGAAGTAGGCACTATCGGGGCTGGTGGTTTAAGCGGATTGCCAGTGAAAAAAAGAAGCACGGAAGTTGTAAGCTATATAACGCAACGAACCAATGGAGCAATTCCCATCATTGCAAGTGGTGGCATTTTTACCGGTGAGGACGCAAAAGAAAAGTTAGCAGCAGGAGCATCGCTGGTGCAGGTGTGGACCGGTTTTATTTATGAAGGACCGGGTATCGTAAAGAAAATTTGTAAATCATTATAAGTAATAAAAACAATGGAACATTTATTTACCAGCGAAAGCCTGATCAGCTTTTTTATCCTGGTGGTATTGGAAGTAGTGCTGGGTATCGACAATGTGATCTTTGTAAGTATTATCCTGAACCGGCTTAAAAAAGATAAGGATCAGAAAAAAGCCCGGCAGGTATGGATGATCAGCGGCATCATCATGCGAAGCCTGATGCTGATGGGGCTGGGTTGGTTATTATCTCAAAGTGGAAAAGCAGTTTTTACGATTGCGGGAAAAGGTTTTGACCTGGCCAGTATTGTAATGCTGGCGGGAGGGCTTTTTCTTATTTATAAATCAGTGATGGAGATACATCATAAACTGGAAGGTGAAGACCCGAATGCGGCAAACATGAATCAAAAACCAATTACGTTCGGCCAGGCGATTGGCCAGATCATTGTGATTGATGCAGTGTTTTCCTTTGATAGCATTATTACAGCAGGTGGCACAGCTAAATATGTACAGATCATGATCGCTGCTGTAGTGATTGCTATGACGATTATGTTTTTATTCAGTCCCAAAATATCTTCTTTTATTCATAAACATCCTACGTTGAAAATGCTGGCCTTGTCTTTCCTGGTAATGATCGGGTTAAGCCTGGTGATTGAAGGATGGGATGCTGAAAAGGCGCATGATCTTAACCTGAAAAATTATATCTATTTCGGTATGGCTTTTTCCTTTGCTGTAGAAGTGCTGAATATGATCATGCGTAAACGGATGAAGAAGAAACAAAGGGTTGTGGAATTAAATGAACCGCAATTAAAAACAGAAGAGCCCAATTTTTCAGATCAGGCAAAGTAGCGTGGCTGCTACCACACCTGCTGTTTCAGTTCTTAATCGTTTATCACCTAATGATACCGGGATGAAATGCTGCTGTAGCGCCATTTCAATTTCTTGCGGCGTAAAATCACCTTCTGGTCCAATACAAATGACAGAAGATGAATCTATCTTTTTTGAAGTCAATTGAGTTTTGTTCCCTTCTATACAATGAGCGATAAATTTATTACCGCTATTCGCTACTTCTTCCTGCCGGAATAACTGTTCAAAGGCAATGGGCTGATGCAATGTGGGCAACCAGACCTGCTGCGATTGCAGCATGGCACTGATACAGATCTGTTGCAGGCGATCATACCTGAATTTTTCTTTCTCTGTTCTTTCACAAATAAGAGGAATGATTTCAGATACGCCTATCTCGGTCGCTTTTTCCAGGAACCATTCAAAGCGATTGGTGTTTTTCAGGAGTGAAATAGCAATTGAATTTTTTGTTGTTGCTGGTGGCTGATAACTGATTGTTGTAGCAATTACAGAACAGTGTTTCTTGTGATCATCAGCAATCGTACAGTTGATCAAATTCCCTTTGCCATCCGTAAGGTTCAATTGTTCTCCTACTTTCATCCGCAATACTTGGATGACATGTCTTGATGTTTCTTCGTTCAGCACAAGTTGATGTTGTACTGCATCATATTTATCGATATAAAAAAAAGGGAGTGTCATTCATTAACAGCAAAAAAATAATAGCTCCTCTAAATTAAGGAGCTATCAGCAATTTATTATTTTCTCTGCTACCGGCAGGTTTTATTTAAAAGGGATCTTCTTCATCGGGAATATCATTCATCTTGCTGCCCGTTTGGATATATAATTTTTCACCGCTGCCTCCACTATCGGCTACTGGTCTCCAGCCACCACCGGGTAAACCAATACCGCTGTAAGGATCTTCATCCCAGTTGGTAAATTTCTGAATATGGAGTAATGCTTTTAGTTTCACCGTTTCCAACGTACCATTACGGTGTTTAGCAATTTTTACTTCGGTCAATCCTTTGATGTTCTCTCCTTCTGCACTTTGGGTCACATCATAATATTCGGGACGATACAGGAACATTACCATATCTGCATCCTGTTCGATAGCACCCGATTCACGCAGATCGCTTAGTTGCGGAACACGGCTGCCTTCTTTAGCGCCGCGTTGTTCTACTGCACGACTTAATTGTGATAAGGCGATGATAGGAACGTTCAATTCTTTGGCAAGACCTTTCAGGTTTCTTGAAATATTACTGATTTCCTGTTCACGGTTACCACTCCGGTTATCATTGGTGCCACTCATCAACTGCAGGTAATCAATAATGATCATCCCAATATTATGCTTATTCTTCAAGCGGCGGCATTTTGCTCTCAGTTCAAAAATATTCAACGCCGGTGTATCATCAATAAACAAAGGCGCCTGTGCCAATCGCTGAATTCCTCTTGCATACAATTGCTTCATTTCATGCTCTTCCATTTTACCACGGGCAATCTTCTCCAGCCATATTTCACTTTCGGCAGAAAGGATACGCTGCACCAACTGACCGGCACTCATTTCTAATGAAAACAAAGCAACAGGAGTTGACTTAGTAGGATGCATGGCTGCATTACGGGCGAGGTTCAATGCAAAAGCTGTTTTACCTACCGCAGGTCGGGCTGCCAGAATGATAAGATCGGTATTTTGCCATCCATAAGTAACTCTATCCAGACCTGAGAAACCGCTCGGTACACCGGTAACATCTTCATTCCGCTGGCGAAGGTCTTCAATACGTTTAATGGTATTGACAAGGATGGTATCAATAGAATTATAATCTTTCCGCAGGTGATTATTGGTGATCTCGAATAATTTACTTTCGGCATCATCCAGCAGGTCAAATACATCGGTAGAATCTTCATAGGCATCCCCGATGATCTCGCCACTGATACGTATCAATTCACGTTGAATAAATTTTTGAAGGATGATGCGGGCATGCGCTTCGATGTGAGCCGATGAAACTACGGCATTGGTGAGTTTGGTGACATAGTAGGCACCTCCTACCATTTCCAGCTCTTCGCGGGTACGCAATTCCTCGGCTACGGTTAAAATATCTATTGGCTGGCTTTTATTAGCCAGGCTTTGGATAGCCCCGAAGATGCGCTGGTGAGCTTCTACATAAAAACACTCGGGTTTTAAAATTTCAACCACGGTGTCAAATGCATTTTTCTCCAGCATAAGTGCCCCGAGTACTGCTTCTTCCAGGTCTTTGGCTTGTGGTGGAACTTTGCCATAGACCATTGTACTGAGATCTACTTGTGTCTTTCTCCTTTGCTTGCGGTCTTTGTTTAAATTCGTTAAATCCATGATCAGGTACAGCGATAAAAAATTAAACCATCAGTTATTCACCAATGACCTAAGGGGTTCGTTCCGGCTTGTTTTAAGAAATTATTACTTCTTGGTTAATGGAATGTTTCCCGCAGTCAGTCAGCGAAAATAAAGGTCTCAACTCATTCAACTACTGTTTTAAAAAACTTTTTCTTTCTGCACTATTTTTCACCAGCAAATGGCCGGTTATCCACAAGCCGTTATAAAAGAACGATTCAAAGGTCAATCGTCAATTTACCCTAAAAAACCAGCATTCTTAGTAAAAGATCGGCACAACAGTGGAAAAAAATTTCAATGGCTACCAGATGTTAGCTAACGGCACAATAAATGCCATTTTAAAAAGTTATTTAAAGTAGTTAGCACCGCAGCAAAGCAGCTTTATCATTGTTCATGCTTAAAAAAAGTACTATGAAAAATGTTAATCGTTCCCGTCACCCGTTTCCTGCCATCACTCAAACTCAAAACAATACCACACTCTGGGTCGGACATCTGCAAAATGATCTTGCAGATCATTTTGCCGGGCAAACATTTACTTGTCCTGCTGATGGCATATTGGAAAACATCCAGGTATTTTCTTCTGCTGTACACAACCCGGGTGAATTGCATTTAACCTTGTTTGAGTTTGATGCAGCAACCAAAAAATGGGGATCACCTATTGGTCATTCCGTGTTAACGATAGAAAAACAGGATAATGACAAATGGATCCAGTTTAGTTTACCTGGCATAATCTTAAAACATGGAGCTGGTTATGGTTTTCGTTTACAAACTCACAATGCCATGATCGGTATTGGTGAAGCCGCTACCGGAACAGATCAACCTTTTACCGGTCATGAATGGAATGGGGACTCATTGAATGAACGGGGTCATTTTTACTCTTACTTCAGTTTGATGTTTAAGGTGGAGATGGGTAGTTTGAATATTCAGTAGCAACAACTGCAGTTGCATGCATTGAAAAGTATTTGACTTGTGTGGCTTATAATAACCAGCGTCATTATTCTTTCAGCTGAATCTGGAATGACGGAAACGAACTCCAGGTTAAGCCCAACGCAAGCTGGCTGCCTGAATCCACAAATCTGAAATTATAGTTATCGTGTCCGTAAATATAGCTGGCGCAAATGCCAAATTCTTTGAACTTGCCAACGGGATAATAAGTAATAGTTGTAACCGATCGTAACGAATTGACCCATGGATGCGCCCCGGAAATAAGTTCAATATTTTCGGCAAATGCTATACGGGTAGGGTTTGATCTCGTTGGTTTTATAAGCCGTATATAAGAATAGCCCAGAGAGTAACGCATCCTGCCATATATTTTAATGTCATTGTCTGAATATCCGCCGAAATCAAATATTCCCCAGAACCTGTCGTGGAATATATTAAAGCCAAGCGTAAGAGAATGAATGCGATCAGGTCGTTCAAAATTCTCATCAATATGATTGAACCTGTAGTTAAATATTATTTCAGTAAGGTTGGTAGAGAAATTACCATCCTTCCTGTTAAGCAGGGCAGAAAGATCTGAATCAGGTGTAATAAGATCATACATAGCTTCGCATTGACTGCTACCATCGTCATATAGTTCACTGAAAGCACAACCCGGTTGTCCGTTTGAATAATGACCGCTTTCTACTGCGTAGGAAAAAAAATCGTTGCCATTTACCCGGTGGAGTCCCTGGAAGCCAAGCTGAACTCTGTAAGAGGGCATTTTTACAGGTAGAGAATTGTCGGTATACATCCGCAATTGTGGTTCGAAAGCCACATAAAATGCTGAAGCCTTTTTTTTAGTTGCGTTCAACAGGTTTTTGTGGATGTTGTTATGAAAGCTATAGCGGGCAATCGGGTTAGCTTCAAAGAGAATTGTTTCCGATTTAATGTAACTCGTTTTATAAAGAATATCGGGGTCATCACCAATAGGATAAAATTGTTTATAATCTCTTTCAGGTCGTTGAGCAAATGCTGCAAGTGACCAACCAAGAAAAGTAAACAGCCAAAATCCGGTTCTCCGTATCATTTTTTTTGCTTTAGATATCATTAAAAAAAATATCACCGATATGCTGAACAACAGCTTCATTAATGCCTTTTGCTTTTATCGTTGATCCGTCAGCATTGGAAAGAAAGAAAAACGTATAGTCAAGCGAAAGCAGGGCGAGGTCCTTTTGAAAGTCCTTGCTTTTTTTGATGGAAGAAGTTCCAAAGAAAAATGTGTTTTCAACCAGCTCAAAAGGAAAGCTGCGATCAGTAATCATCTTTTTTACAGCATTAAGCTGGGTGTTGTTGCTGTTGTAAAGGGTTAAAATATTACCGTAGTATTCCATATAAATTTATTAAGCTGCGATGTTTTTATGTGCTTCGGTTTATGAGTCTGTCAAACTATTTGCCTGATTCCAGTCTTTAAGCTTTACTTATCTTTTGTATTCCCTAAATCATACTTAAATCCTAATGCATATACCTGGTCGTTCTTCCTGTCAAAAGGAAGTTTTCCTGTTGTATAACTTACAAATAGCCCGGTGGCTGATTCTATTGCTGCTACAAAAAACCTTGATGATGCCAGGTTATTACTTTTGATTGCATCGGAAGCATTAAGTTCCTTATACCATCTGAAATTGGAACTAAAATTAAAAACATCTTTTCCTATACGGGCAACTCTTGTTTTAAAAGCAATTTCAAATCGTAGCCTTGAATAAGGGTCTTCATTACCTGTAAGTGCTTTACGGATACTGTCTTTTTCAGGAACTACGTAATCAAGTCCAAAAAGAAAAGAAGGAAATGTTGCTCCGTAAACAGTAAACTCATCATCCGTTCCGGTTAGTAAACGGATAAATGCAAATGGATAATCTAAAATATTAAGATGCCGGAGGGCTTCATTTTTATTCCAGCCTTTAGCTCCAAAACCGAGTAGAATACCAGGAGCAAATTGGGTTTTTGAAAAATCCTGGTTTGATTCAAATGTAAACTTTCCTTTTATTCCGAGGTAAAACTGGTCTGAGACTGTAATGAAACTGTTTACCTTTTTGTAAAGGTCCATATAAGGTTCTTTGCGGGCTCGGCGGGCTAATATTGAATCTTCAAGTTCTTCTATTTTATCAGAAGTAGCATCGTCGATATCCAATGGTTGACCACCCCAGTTAAAAGCACCATTATAGGAAAAAGATGATTCCAGGAAATTGTTAGGGTTCAGTTTCTTTTTAAAAGCAACATTGCCGTTAAAAGAAAGACTATAGTCTTGTATAAAAAGAGACTTTGCGGTCTTTTTCACCTTCGACCAGCTATTATCATACTTATATTCAAATCCAAGTGAAGCGCCGCCACTATCTGTTTGAAACGTTTTGGGCTTAAAATTCAGGTCACGCATAAAATTATAAGCCCCTGATTTATCAGAAAGTAGGTGCTGAAGGCCTTTTAAAACAACATCATTATCCAGCACATCTGTTGAAAATATTTCCCTGATCGCTTCTTTGGTTAAGCTATCCTTGTTTTCATTTCCGGGAATACGGCTAAAAATATCATTCAATTGTTTTTTTATATCATTATTCTGTGCAGTAGCAATGCCAGAAATTGCTATGAGAAAAATAAGCAGAAGTAATCTGAAGTTCATAAAATTGATTTAGGGTTATTGCTTCTTTTGTTCATCTTTAAACTTATAACATGCGTCGACTGTATCACAGAGCTCTTCCACCTTTTTATCTCCTTTTTGCATTAACTCACTCATTTGAGAAATAGCAGATGCTTCGCTTTCATCTTTTTCAAACTTTGCCTTATAGATTTTAACAAACTCGTTGTTGAGCCTGAAAGAGAGGATGATTGCCTCCTGCCTTCTGAGTTCTTCGCTTGCATGTGCATTAAAAAAAAGAAGGTCTTTCATTTTTAGTTTGCCTGCTTCGCTGAACTCTGTAAGCAAATCAATTTGATTGGCCCTTTGCAATGAAAAGTACAATGCCTTGCAGGCCCGTTTGTCAGTTGTCCATGCCATAGTTTTAAGTTTTAATTTTATCTGTTGTTGATCGTTTGTTGAATTATTTTTATATTGCTTTATTTCACTCCCCCACTCCAGAAATAATTTCCATTCTTATCCATATACCAAACAGGATTGTTGTTTACGGGTTGACCGTTATTAATGATAGCGTCAAAATCAATCAATGTACCGGGTGCCAACACTTGCACAATGGCGGCACGGGTATCGGCCGCTTTGCGCAGGTTTAGTTTCACTGTTACTGTTTTTGTTCCGCTTTGCTCAACAATTGCCGGCAGCGTCACTGCAGGTTGTGTTCCGGTACAGTCGTTATATTCAGTTACAACATCTTTTAATAATTGTTCATAGGTGCGACGGCTATGCGCCAGGCCGCTTACCGGGTCACTTTTTCGTTGCGGGTCAAGAAAGAAATGGCCTACTATATCTCTTGCAGGATCAAGTTTGAATTCAAAACAAAGCTTGGCAAGTGCCCATACATATTTATCATAAGCTTTGTCAGCATCAATCGTTCCGCCATAACAATATTCAACACCTATAGCAGCGTCATTTGCATTTACACCATATAGTTCATTGTCTTTGGGTACACTATACAATACATGCCATGCTTTTTCAGGCGTTGCTGTCAGGGCAGGTACACATTCAATGATTTCGTTGTCATCCACAAAAAGATGAGCAGATGCACTGATCTCATTCCTGGAATTGATGTAATACCTGACATTCTGCGATGCAGTTGATGTTGGATTACCAGTATCGTGAGCCACTACAAACCTAACCTTATTGATAAGCAACCCTGACCGTCTTTTTGACGGCGCAGGAATGTATTGAGCTGTAATGATATATTTGTTTTTAAACGTTGCCATATCATTTATTTTTAAAATTATCCAACAGCTGTTTCTGTATCAGCATTGTCATCTTCTACCCGTCCAGGTTCCGGGCTTGTACCTTTTACTTCAAGCTCTGCAGCAAAATATTCTTTGCCTTTCTCGTCTTTTACACTTACCCTGAATTTGGTTTTATCTTTCTGACTTTCAGGTATTGTATATGCAATGGTTATGGTAGTGCTGGTGATTAAAAGATTGGCCATTTTTTCATCATTAATGGTGATAAGCAGTTTTTGCTTATCAAGATTTTCTCCTGCAAGCGTCAGTTTGTTTTCCTTACCCCGTTCAATAATGGATGGAGTGATGCCTGTTATTTTGAACGGGTCAACAAGCGGATCAGGCCGAACTTCTTTAGACTTGAATATGACTTCAAATATTTCTTTAAGCTTTTCTGTGGCCTTATCAGTGAACAATCCTGCCATGATCGAAACAGTCATCAGTCCGTAAAGGTTGATGCTTTGCCCCCCATCACTCATGTTGAGAAAACCAGCCCTGAAAATAAAATAGATGCCGATAGCCAATGCTGATGCGGTAAAAGGCTTCACCCAGTACCAAAGCAACCAGCTTCTCTTAAATTTTCCTGCGCCTATAAAAGTTGTAAAACTGGTTGATACATGAATCATATTGCCAAGAAAACCACCAAAGGCAACAAGTAATAGTAACAGCGTGTTGAGATGAATAAGTTCTTTCGCTTCAGCCCTGGCTGATAGAACAGTTACTTTTTTATTCGGAAGAGAATCTGCAGGAGATATAGTAATTAAGGAATCAAGACTATCACGTAACTGTTTAGTTGCTGGTTGCGGTATATTGCTATCTTTATAAGTACTGATGGGTATATTAACACTGTCGGGGCAACAAATACTATCGGGTATCCTTACCAGGCAGATATGAAATAATTTATGTTCATACAACGAAGCAATTTTTTGGGACGGATCGGGCAAACGGTCAGGCCAATAAGCAATAATACCCAATGCACTTATAACAGTAAACAGCATAAGAACAATCCCTGCCATCCATTTTTCTAAACGGCTGATTTCATTGCCGTCATTATCAGTAATATTTTTCCCAATTGGGTTTTCAGGTGTGATATTATCTGCCATAAATTAAGTTTTAAAATATTTTTTATTCAGATAGGCTGCCAGTCCATCCATATCAGGAAATAAAGTGAACTGATTGATACCGGCATGTTCCAAAAAGGCAAATGCGCTGTCGATTGCATCTGTAGGAATTTCAATTTTTTTACAAATGTTTTTCTTATCGGATACAATTTTTTCGATTGGCCTGGAGTCGTTGCCGTGAATAGTGAAGTAACCGCTTTGCGTGGTAAGCCTGTCAACTCTCCTTACCGGGTAAAGCCCGATAGGTACATCCCAGGGAAAAATATCTGAAGGATTAGTATAAAGAATCAGGTCAGAATAAGAATCGCCTTCTTCTTCATAATCTTCATAATAATTAAGAAGAAGCGGATCGAACAGGTCTCTTGAATCATGATATTCTTCATTAAGCTTATAGGGATTCATAATCCATATACAAGGCTTGCTTGTCCCCGGTCTATAATTACATAAAGAAAAATAAATAGCCACTCCCAGGCTCTCACTCCAATCCAGTAATCTTGTTCTTACGCCATGATGCTGCATGAAAAAGAGTATATCCCAATCAGCGAGGTTTTGACTATGCAGCTCTTTTGCTTTTGATCTGAACTCGTAGAAAAGATCACATTCTTTGTTCCATGCAGGCACAGGTATTTTTTTTCCTGTGATATCAAATCCCCTGTATAAACCGGGTAATAAAAGATAATCTGTGTGTGAATGTCCCCTGTAAAAACATTCTTCGTTATCCAGAAAGCCTATTTGATTCTTCGCAGCTTCAATTTTTTCAAGGAATCCAATCCACGATTTTGAATAACTCAATGACATGTATTTCAATTTTCTTTGCGCAATTTGTATAAGCGAACTGACCTGTTTTCAAAAAGATAATAGCAAAGTTGATTCAGGAGGGAGAGGATAAGAATAGTTGATTCACCAGAATTGAAAGGTGAAATCACCTTTCATCAGATCTGGTTGTAAAGTAGAATTGCTGAATGCCCAAATCAATACTCTTTTCGTAGTATTTTTCTTATGCGCATTTTCACAACTTATTCCTTGTCGTATCTTTCCCAAAAGCTTTCTTATGCCTACTCCTGCACCGATGACACCAGAACAATTCCTGGCAGCTACCAAGGTGAACCAGATCGTGGATGATATCAAAACGCATTTCAAAACAAATAATAAGCAATTGACCATATCGGATGTTACCGATGCACAGGGTAACCAGTATGTTGATCTCGTACAGGAAGGTGGTGGTGTGCTCGGGATTGCACTGGTAGGTTATACTTATGTGCTGGAAAAAATGGGTATCCGCTTTTTCAGTATGGCGGGCACCAGCGCCGGTTCTATCAATGCTATGCTGCTGGCCTGTGCAGGAAATAAAGAAGATGAAAAATCAGAAAAGATTGTGGATCACCTGATCAGGCTGCAGATGTTCTCTTTTGTGGATGGCAAACCCGGCAATTCAGGATTTAATAGATGGCTCAAGAATGTAGTTGAACGATTGCTGATGGGCAAAAATCTTGTAAAAAGAATTACTACTATCATCAAATGGATACTCGGTAGTTTCCTGTTGCTTACCATCGCTTCCATCGTTCTCAATTTTATATGGCCAGCTCTGGCCAAATGGACAGGCGTGGCAGCGATCGTAGTATTGTTAATAAGTATCGTTGGTACAATAGTAATTATTAAACGTTTTAAAGAATTTTCCAAAAATGGATATGGTCTTAACCAGGGTGATGAATTTCATAAATGGATCAAACAGGTGATAGAAACCTGTTATATCGAGAATGATAAAAAAAATGGGACGATTAAAAACTATGCCTGCTTCTCCAAACATTTTATGCGGGTACCGGTGCTGAAAGTAAAAGAAGATAAACGACGTACCAATAACACTGCACCGCGTATGCCGATGCTAACGATCATTACCTGTGATATCGTTGCCAAACGAAAGATCGAATTTCCTTTGATGTGGGATCTGTATTGGAAAAAACATGAAGATGTGCATCCCGGCGATTTTGTAAGAGCCAGTATGTCTATCCCTGTTTTTTTTGAAACATTTTGCCGGGATAAAATACAAGCCAACAGTTCGTATGAATTCTGGGATAAACACCTCAACTGGCAGAATGAAAAAAGGGCGATACCTGATTTCTGCCAGTTCATTGATGGAGGTACATTATCCAATTTCCCGATCAATGTATTTTATAATCCTAAATATCCTGTACCACGTATGCCTACACTCGGTATTCGTTTACAGGATGGCATACTCGATGCAGTAAATAAAAGCAATAATAGCTTTTTACGGTATATCGCTTCCCTGTTTACTACGATCCGTTTTAATTTTGACCGGGATTTTATTACCAAGAACAGGGCTTATAATATGGGAGTAAAAAATATTGATGTGCAAAAACACAGCTGGCTCAATTTCTTTATGAAGGATGAAGAAAAAGTAGAACTCTTCCGCAAAGGAGCATTGGCGGCTGCGGAATTCCTGAAATCGTTTGATTGGGAAAAATATAAAGATGAACGTCTCCGCAATTTTGAAATGAACCTGGAGAAAATCAATAACCCCAATAATATGGAGGTGAAACCGGAAGTAAAAGTAGTATGACCAGTAACTGATTTTGCATATTGTAAAAGCCAATCCCTTTATTAATCCCGAAGGGATTAAATATGAATAACATCGGGTAAAACCCGGATATACCAAAAAACATAATTGACTCAACCCTGAAAGGGTTCAATAAAAAACATCGCATGAGTACCTATACCCAAATTTTGTATCAGATTGTATTTAGTACAAAGGAAAGGGAACCAACATTAGATAAGGAAAACAGGGCGGTACTCTTTAAATATATCTGGGGAATTTTAAATAATAACCATTGCCATTTATATCGACTTAATGGAGTAGAAGATCACTTACATATTATAACACATCTTCACCCTTCTGTCGCTCTTGCAGAGTTAGTAAAAGATATCAAACTGGCCAGTTCCGGGTATATTAAAAGCAATAAACTATTCAAAAATTTTATGGGCTGGCAAAATGGTTATGGAGCATTTACTTATTCTATAAAAGAAAAAGAAAGATTGATTGACTATGTGAAGAACCAGGAAGAACATCATAAAATAATTTCTTTCCGGGATGAATATATTTCATTACTGAATGAACACCATATTGAATTCGAGGAAAAATATTTATTATGAATTTTTGAACCCCGCTGGGGTTAAGCCAATCCACCAGGTATCCTCTCCGCATAAAATGCGGAGTTATTTATGTTAATCCCTTCGGGATATAAGAATTAAACCGGCGGGTATACAGGGAATAATCCATCTTCTTCCCTGTATAATACCATTAAAACTCTATTTACTCATTATTCCCCCCAAATATTATCCTTCCCAGCAATCCATTGTTTCACCAGGTCTGTCGTTACAGATTTAGGTCTTTCGAGCGGGAATCCCAATGCCCTGTCCCAGCATAAACTTGCCAATACACCCAATGCACGACTTACTGCAAACAATACGGTATAGAATTCATATTCCTTCATACCATAATGCACTAATAAAGCCCCGCTATGTGCATCTACGTTGGGCCATGGATTTTTTATTTTCCCTAGTGATTGAAGTATAGGTGGCACGGTTTCATAAATATTCCAAACCGTTTGCACCAATGGATCATCGGGCATATGCTTTTTGCCAAATTCCATTTGAGCAGTAAAACGGGGATCTGTTTTTCTTAATACCGCATGACCATAACCCGGCACCACCTTTCCTTCACTCAATGTTTTCTTTACGTAGTCAGCGATCTGTTCTTTGGTCGGGCTTTCTGTATTCAGTTCTTCTCTTAATTCAAATATCCATTTGATCACTTCCTGGTTAGCCAGCCCGTGCAACGGACCTGCCAATCCATTCATACCTGAGGCATAACTTAAATAAGGATCACTCAATGCAGATCCTACAAGATGAGTAGTGTGTGCTGATACGTTACCACCTTCATGATCGGCATGGATGGTCATGTATAATCGCATCAACTCTTTGAAGCTTTCATCTTCAAATCCCATCATGTGTGCAAAGTTGCCTGCCCAATCCAATAAACCATTGGGTTGAATATGTTCGCCAAATTTATATTTACGACGATAGATATACGCAGCAATACGGGGCAACCGGGCGATCAGGTCCATGGAGTCATCAAATACCGCTTCCCAGTAATCTTTTTTATTCATGCCGGCCGCATATTTTTTTGCAAACTGTGATTCTGTTTGCAGCGCCATCACTCCCACTACAAACTGTGTCATGGGATGGGTGTTGATAGGTAATGCTTCTATCGTATTAAAAACATGCGTAGGCACATGACTGCGGCGTTGCCACACTGAAGTCAGATGGTGCACATCATCATCCGACGGCAATTCTCCCACCAGCATCAGGTAAAATAATCCTTCAGGCAAAGGCTCCGAACCATCGGTGGCTTTGGTTAATTTTTCCCTTAACTCTGGGATAGTATAGCCGCGAAAACGAATACCTTCCTGCGCATCCAGCAAAGAAGTTTCTGTAACAAGACCTGTTATTCCCCGCATGCCCTGGTATACCTGGGATAATTGTACTTCGCCTATTACTTTATTGCCATGTTCTTTCAGCAGGTCTTTAAGTTCTGCCGCTACGGTGTCTGCTTTAGTCTTAAACCTTTCTTTGATGATTCCCATGATGCCGTGGTTTTCTTCCCGCCAGTGCGGTGAATAATAATAAATTTTTGAATGCGTAAAGTTAGGCAAAGCACCCTGCGCAGCAAAAAATTAGGAGCAGATGAACCGGCAACGTTGCCGGTATAAATAAAAACAGAACGGGAATAACCTTTATAAAAAATATAGTACTATTATAAAAGAAGAAAAATGAAAGATGACCCTTATCTATTTTGGTGTTTTTTGATATAGCCGGTAAGCCACCAAAGCAAAAACAATATTAGGCAACCATGCTGCCAATAACGGAGGGAAATCGCCTTTTGTTGCAAAGACAGTTGAAAAGCGATCCGATAAAATAAATAATGCTGCAATAGTAATACCGAGGGCAAGATGCACGCCGCTACCACCCCTGGTGCGACGGCTGGCGATCACCGCCCCGATGAGCGTTAATAAAAAAACAGAAGCAGGCGTGGCGCTTCGCCGGTAACGTTCCACTTTTAATGCACTTAACCCCTCTGTCCCTCTCGCTTCTTCCTGGCGAATGAATGCTACCAGTTCCGGCGTGGTGAGTTTATCTTTTAAGTAATCATCTTTTCTCAGCTCATAGGGCTTCAGGCTGATATTGAGATTCATCGTATCATATTGTTTTACCGTTTCTCCCCGGCTATCCACTTTTCTTTCAATTACATTCCGCAACTTCCATTTCCGGATCGCAGTATCCCAGGTAATAAGACTGCTCCGCAGATTGTAAACCACAACATTATTTTTGACCGTTTCCAAAAAAAACTGGGTAGCTGATTTTGTACCGGTATCATAATTTTTTATACCCATATAGGTGTTCGTATCAATGCGGCGATAAAAACAATTATAACAACTATTATCCTGCCTGTTTTTCAGCGGGTCATTCTTATCTATATAACCGCTTTGAAAATTGCTTTTGATCACATTGGCTTTGGGAATGAAATAACGGTTACCAATCCATAACATCGCTCCCAGCAATAAACCACCGGCAATATAGGGCCGGAGAAAGCGGTTATAGCTGGTGCCACTGGCGAGGATGGCAATGATCTCGGACCGGGTTGCCATTTTACTGGTAAAAAAAATAACAGCAATAAATACAAACAGGGGAAAAAGAAGGCTCCATATCCAGGGCACAAACCCGAGATAATATTCACGAATGATCTGTGAAGTACTCAGCCCGGTCTTTACAAAATCATCAGCCTTTTCACTGCTGTCAACGGCTACAGCAACAGCTGTAAATAAAAGAATACAGAAGAAGAAAGTAACGAGAAACTTCTTTAATATATACCAGTCGATCTTTTTCATGCCGATGCGAAGTAACAAAAATCCGGGCGGAATGAAATGTGAAAGATAAAACCTGTAACAGTCATCGCCTGGCAATACCGATCAGTGCCTGCATTCTGTTCTGAATATTTATTATTGATTTTGCGGCCCGGTTTGAACAATTGCAATTATAAACTAGAGCCTTGTTTTAACTTTCTCCATCATTTCCTTTTTCCAACTACTGAAATCGCCTGCTATGATATGTTTTCTTGCTTCGCCCACCAGCCATAAATAAAAAGCGAGGTTATGAATACTGGCTATCGTTAACCCGAGAATCTCTTTTGATTTCATTAGGTGACGCAAATACGCTTTGCTGTAATAATTACTCACTTCACTATCCAGGCCATCATCAAGCGGAGAAAAATCATGCTCCCATTTTTTATTATCAATATTAATAACGCCTTTGGTAGTAAAGAGCATGGCATTGCGACCATTGCGGGTGGGCATTACACAATCAAACATATCAATACCCATGCTGATGCATTCTAAAATATTCCAGGGTGTGCCTACTCCCATGAGGTAACGGGGCTTTTGTGACGGCAAATGATCGCAACACCATTCACATATTTCATACATCACAGGTTCAGGTTCGCCCACACTTAATCCCCCAATAGCATTACCCGCTGCTTCTTTTGAGGAAATGTACTCGCAGGATTGTTTCCTGAGATCTTTAAAAGTACCGCCCTGTACAATGGGAAACAGGTTTTGCGTATACCCATATTTATCCCGGGTTGAATTAAATTGATGAAAGCACCTGTCCAACCAGCGATGTGTCATCTCCGTCGACTTTTTAGCATAGTCATATTTACTACCACCGGGAGGGCACTCATCAAATGCCATGATGATATCACCGCCGATCGTCCGCTGAATGTCCATTACCTTTTCCGGTGTAAACAAATGCCTCGATCCATCTATATGTGATTGAAAAGTGCAGCCTTCTTCTTTTATTTTTCGGGTGCCGGCCAATGAAAATACCTGGTAGCCACCACTATCGGTCAATATTGGTTTATGCCATCCATTGAATTGATGGAGCCCACCCGCCTTTTCCAATACTTCCAAACCCGGACGTAAGTATAAATGATACGTGTTTCCAAGAATGATCTGTGCTTTTACATTGCTGATCAGCTGCTGTTGTGTTACTGCTTTTACGCTGCCCGCTGTGCCCACCGGCATAAAGATGGGAGTTTGAATTTCACCATGATCGGTAGTGATTGTTCCGGCTCTTGCTTTAGAACCTTCGTCTGTATGCAGTAATTGAAATTGAAGTGCCGCCATAGCGGCGCAATTTAAACAATAAGCCATTGGCAATTGATATACGGTAGCATTTGTTGTGGAAAGGTTTTTATCTGTGGCCTATTGCCTATTGGTCATGTCCTTCTACCTTCGCAGTCATGCCACCAATCCACTGGGAAGAACTGCTTTTTTATTTTCTTGCTGCCATTACACTCATCCAGGTGTTTTATTATACCTGGTTCTTCAGCCGTGTTGCTTTTTTTAAACCCAAAACTAAAGGGCAATCACAACAGCATCCTGTCTCTGTTATCGTTTGTGCAAGAGATGAAGATGAAAACCTGGCCCGCAACCTGCCGGGAGTACTGGTGCAGGTTTATCCCAGCAGCAGCGAAACAGTGGTAGTGAATGATAATTCGCTGGATGACACTAAATATATTTTACAGGAACTTAAAAAAACATTCAAGTCGTTGAATATAGTGGAGCTGACACATGAGGCTAAACATATTTCAGGCAAAAAATATCCATTATCCATAGGTATCCGTGAAGCTAAACATGAAGTATTGTTATTAACGGATGCCGATTGTGTGCCCTCCAGCGAACACTGGATACAAAAAATGCAGGATGGCTATGATGAAGATATCGAGATCGTTCTTGGTTACGGTGCTTATCACAAACGACCAGGACTTTTAAATAAACTGATCCGCTTCGAAACTTTTCATACCGCCATTCAATACATGTCGTATGCGCTGGCAGGTATTCCTTATATGGGAGTAGGCAGAAACCTGTCGTATAAAAAAGATATCTTCCTCCGTAATAAAGGTTTTTCTTCCATCAATCATATTCCGAGTGGCGATGATGATCTTTTCATCAATAAAGTAGCAACAGCAAAAAACACCACTGTGATCATTGACCCGGATGCTATCACCCGGTCTATTCCCAAAACTACCTGGGGCGGTTGGTTGAAACAAAAATCAAGACATTACACCACGGCCAAATTTTATAAACCACAGCATAAATTTTTACTGGGTTTGTATTTTGCTACACAATTTGTTTTTTATCCATTGCTTGCAGCTACCGCTGTTTTATATGATTGGAGATATGCTCTTGGATTGTTTGGCACCCGCATGTTGCTACAGGGGTTTATTTTGCGGAAGGCCATGGTCAAAATGGGAGAAAAAGATCTCTGGCCCTGGTTTATCTTTCTTGATATGTGGATGTTCTTTTATTATATCATCTTTGCACCCGCTTTATGGAGAAGGCCGGCGAGAAACTGGAATTAGAGAGGTCAATAGGCAATGGTGAATGAATATCTATTTCAGCTTTTTCTTAAAGCCTTAATTGCTTAAAATACTTACTACCTACTATCTATTGTAAATGGAGATCATCCTTAAATATTTTTCTGATTTTACTTCAGTACAGCTGGAGCAATTACGATTACTGGAGGGCTTGTATAAAGAATGGAATGAAAAGATCAATGTCATTTCAAGAAAGGATATTGACGGTCTTTATGAAAAACATGTACTGCATTCTTTAAGTATTGCTGCCGTGTTTGAATTTGCGGACGGGGCGGAAATAGTTGACCTGGGAACCGGCGGGGGATTTCCGGGTATACCGTTGGCTATTTTTTTTCCGCAGGTAAAATTTCACCTGGTGGATAGCATTGCCAAAAAATTAAAAGTGGTGGAAGAAGTTGCTAATGGTATTGGGTTAAAAAATATAACTACACAACACAGCCGGGTGGAAGAAATAAAGAATAAAAAATTTGACTGCGTTGTGTCAAGAGCTGTAGCTCCGCTCAAAGACTTATGGAAATGGAGTAAACCACTTTTAAAAAACAGGTCGGGCCATGATCTGGCCCTCGGAAGCGGCCTTATTTGTTTAAAAGGGGGCGATCTCGCACAGGAAATACAGGAAAGTGGCCTGCGGCCCAAAATGATGGAAATTCACGATATTTTTAAGGAAGACTATTTTACACATAAATATATTCTCCAGGTTTCCCGCTAAACATCCCAGTTTGTGGTATAGGATTATTCTTTCAGAAAACTAACCTTTGCGGTTATGAAAAATATTTCAGTTTGTATAGTAGACGATAACAGGGAATTACGCAATGCGCTGGAAGAAATCATCAGCATGTCAGAAGGATATAGGTGTGTGGGTACGATAGCTACAGCAGAAGATGCGATCCGCCAGATCCCCTTATTAAAGCCCGATGTGGTATTGATGGATATCAATCTCGGCAGTGCTGAGACCGGGATCGACTGTGTCAGGGCCCTGAAACCCCGCATCCCGGCCACTAACTTTATGATGTGTACGGTATACGAAGAGGATGAAAAAATCTTTGAAGCGCTGAGCGCCGGGGCCAGTGGGTATATATTAAAGAAAACCACTCCTTCTAAAATGCTGGAAGCCATCCGTGAATTATATGAAGGCGGTGCGCCGATGAGCAGCCAGATAGCCAGGAAAGTAGTGGCCGCATTTTTAAACCGGCCCGCCGCTAACGGAGGCACAGAACTGAATAATCTTACCAATAGGGAAAGAGAAATCCTCGAACTGTTGTCAAGAGGCATGATGTATAAAGAAATCGCACTGGCATTGAACCTGGCCAACGATACTATTCGTAAACATGTGTATCATGTGTACGAAAAATTGCATGTGACAAACAGAGTAGAGGCCGTGAACAAGTTTTTTGGCCGATAAAGCGTCAAAAAAAGGGCTGTTCCCGATTTTACTTGACCCTAACCCAAAATATACCACTAAAGTGGTATAGGCTGAAAAAAAATACTCCGGTATTTTCGGGCAACAATCGGTCATTCTAATTCACTATATGACCATTAACCATTAACCTGACTATGATTATTCGAGCGAGCAATTGAACAAGGGGTCTTAATCAAAAACAAAAAATCATCTGTCTGAGCCAGGTGATTTTTTGTTTTTGGTGCTTACCATTTTAAGTCCAGCCTGTTATTTTTTCGTTCTATATCCGCCATACGTTGCGTGGGATCAATCTCAGCCGTAACAATATCAAAAAGTTTCCGGTTTGTTTCAATTATATATATAGCATGCGTCCATTTCCACGGTTCATATACTTTGCGGGTAAGGGATGGGTCTTCCACCGGTTTCTCTCCATACATCAGGCTGAGGGGTATATAATGTAATTCCTTCGTTCCGTCTTTAAAAGTAAGCTGCACATCCACAGGCATGGGCATTAATCCTATCCTGCTGATACGGAGTTTTGTTTTCCCTCCTTCTTCCCATAAACTGTCAATCGCATAGTCAATCGTTTTGGTCGAATTCACCCAGTATTCTTTATACCAATCCAGCTTTAACCCGCTCGCCTTTTCCGCTACCCTCATAAAATCATTTACATCGGGATGCTTAAACCGCCATTGGCGATAATACTCCAGTAAAATTTTATCCCTCACATCTGCGCCCACGATATAACCCAACTGTTCCATAAATACGGCTCCTTTATTATAAGCTGCATTGGAATAAGCGTAATTAAGGTTGAAATGATCCGCATGCGTTGTAAGCGGTTCTTCTTTATTACTTTTCGCCAGTTGATAGTATCCCTGGTAGTTGGATGCGTAGGCAAAAGCTGTGTCTTGGGTCAGGTAGCTTAGAATTCTTGATTCCGCATAAGTAGTAAATCCTTCATCCATCCATGCATATAAGGATTCGTTGGTTCCCATCATCATCTGGTACCAGCTATGCATCCATTCATGTATCACTGTTTCTACTCCCGGCCCTTTCAGCAAAGTGGCCATCGGGTATTCCATGCCACCATCACCACCCTGAATAAAGGAGTATTGATTGTAAGGATACTTGCCGAATGTTTTATCAATAAATGGCAGGGCCAGTGCTGCTATATCCACTACTTCTTCCCATTGGCGTTTATATGTAGTAACATAATTATCGGGGTTATTTCCATATTGAGCCTTTTTGTTATCGGCCAATGCTTCATACTGGGCTTTTACAAGGGCAGGATTTATTTTATAAAACGCATGAAGCACCAATCCATCTCTTACTGTTTTTGTTTTATGGATATACTCAGGGTCTGCTGCCCAAACAAAATCATGCACATTAGGCGCAATAAAATGCCAGCGTAATTTATCGCCTGCAGGCCGGGTTATTGTAGCGCCGGGCGTTTCATAACCATAACCTATTGTATTAGGATTTTGCAAATAACCGGTGCCGGCAAGCATATAATTTTTATCAATAGCAATTTTTACATCAAAGTCGCCCCACACACCATAAAACTCTCTTGCAATATAGGGCGTAGGATGCCAGCCATCTTTATCATACTCGCAAAGTTTAGGATACCACTGGCTCATACTAAACCGCACGCCTTCTGCATTATCTCTTCCGCTGCGACGTATCTGGACAGGCACCTGGGCATCAAACTCGATTTCGAAAGTCACCTTTGATTTGGGCAGAACCGGTTTATCTAATTTTACTTCAAGAATTGTTTCCAATACTTTATACTGCTGCGGCCGCCCATTCATTTTTAAAGAACGGATCTTTTGGTAACCGATCTCATTTTCTTTTAAAGATTGAATACGGTCTTTCACCCTGTTATCCCAATCGGGTGCACCACCCGGTTTTTGCATACCACCCTGTCTCCTGCTTCTTTCATCCATCATGCTGCCCGGTTGAAATGCATTCCAGTATAAATGATAAAACACTTTGGATAATGTATCAGGAGAATTATTCCAGTATTCCAGTTTTTGTTTACCCTTAAACTGGTTAGCCGCAGCATTTACATCAATATCCATTGTATACTTGACCCGCTGTTGCCAGTAACAGGAGGAAGAGGATAAAGTGGTTTGTGCAATAATGGTCAAAGGTGATGCCACCAATAAGCTGAACAGTAATTTTTTCATGTTTCTATTTACGCTGTTGAAGTTTTATTTACCCATTAATTTCTCATTGAACTTTACGACCAGCTTAAAGAGGTCTTCATGTTCGTTCAGTGGTAAGGTTTCCGGTTTATCATAAACATCGTGATAGGCCTGGATGCCACCTAATGTATAAAAGAAAAAAGCAGGGACACCTTTTTCAGTAAAGAAATAATGATCGCTGTTAGCGGCCTTGCCCCTGGCATTGATCTTTACCAGCAATTTGTTGTCATCATTAACAGCATTCATCATCGCATATTCTTTAGGGAATTCTGTTGCATTGACCACTGTTATTCCTTCGTCTCCCGTTCCTGCAAGATCGGTATTGATCAGAAAGCGGATATTTTTGAGATTGACTAAAGGATTTTCCGTAAAAAATTTTGAACCGAGTAAACCGATCTCTTCTCCCGCAAAACAAATAAACCCGATCGAATAACGTTGTGGATGAGTAGCATAATAACGGGCCAGGTTCAGCAATAAAGAAATTCCACTGGCATTATCATTCGCTCCCGGGAAATAAGTATCCTTGCCCATTCCGCCAAGATGATCGTAATGAGCCGTGATCAAAATGATTGAATCCGGCTTCGCTGTCCCTTTCACTATCCCACACACATTCGATGCCTTAAATCCGTGCACTAATTTATTATCAATGCTTACTTTAAAAGAAGCCGGTGATTGGGCTACTGCTTTTTTATTCACCAGGATTTCCGTGTAATTGGTTTCTTCGCCCGCAACTGACCAGGTAAGCTTATCTTCTAGTTTAACAATAAGCCTGTTTTGTTTATTCATGAACTGGACACTATCGATCTGCTCGAGGCTACCTTTTCCTTTCACTCCTTTGCTGGATGGATTTATTATAAAATCTTTTCCTGGCACAAGCTCTTTACCGTTAATATTCACTTCCATTTTATCAGGGAATGTATTAACCGGGTAGGTGAATGATTGAAGATAATTTCCTCCATTCATTGGCTTTACCCCATACGACTGGAGCTGTGCTTTCAGGAAATCAGCAGCTTTTTTCATTCCATCATTGGTGTATCCCCTACCCCAAAAGGTGGGAGAAGTCAATGTATCAATCATTTTTTTTGCAAACGCTATATCCTGGCTAAGGACATAGAGGGATGAGAAAATAAAAATACCGGTCAAAAAAACTCGCATGTAAGATTTTGAATGAAAATAGTAAAATTCGTCCAATAGGTTGTACTGCAAAAACTAAATTGACCGACGGTACGGGTATACCACTGGTCAACTTTTTGGGTCTGAGAGGGCTTTCAGCTGTTATAACGTTGCGGCATCTCTCAGTAACCGTCCGAACTTGTTGAAATAAAGATATTTTTTTTGAACATCATTCTTCTCTGCCTTCAGCCGGTATTGTATTACATTCCCCGGCAGGTACACTATTTTTACTTCGGTCACGGTTCTATCTGCATATTTGCTTTTTTGAAAACCATCCTGCACCACAGCATCAAGCTTTTCATAGGACCAGTCTTGCAATGTTTTTTTCCAGGTTCCTTTGTTACTATACTCCGCATTCATGGTTTCACCATCCAGCTCAAACTTCACATTTACATTTACTATATCATTGTTCCATTTTGCTTTTTGTGCAGCCGGGTATTGGGCCGCAAAATTTTCTTTGGCTTGCTCCGGCACCGATGTTACCTGTGAAAAACCAGTAGCATAAAAAAAAGAAGAGCCCAATAAAAGGAAAAAGAAACGAATCTGTTTCATAAACATATATTTTGCATTAATAGGTCAGCTCCCCATGAGGAAAAATAATGCCAGTTTTAGCTGGAAAAACGTTAGATATGTTTAGCGGCAACAATGATAACGATCTCGCCTTTTATTGTTTTATCCCTGAAATGATCACATACTTCACGCAGTGTTCCCCTTTTATTTTCTTCAAACATTTTAGTGAGTTCACGGCTTACCGAGCAGAGCCTGCTTTCTCCAAAATATTGTATGAATTCTTCGAGGGTTTTAACCAACCGCATAGGTGATTCATAAAAGATCATGCTGCGTTCCTCTTCTGCCAATTGTTTTAACAACGTTTGTCTTCCTTTTTTCAACGGCAAAAACCCTTCAAAACAAAACCTGTTAGCAGGAATGCCGCTATTGACCAATGCAGGAACAAATGCTGTTGCTCCGGGCAAACATTCCACGTTGATGCCAACCTTGATGCATTCTCTTACCAATAAAAAGGCGGGATCTGAAATACCGGGAGTGCCTGCATCCGTAATAACAGCCATTTTTTTACCTTCCAGTAACTGGCTCACCAGGTGTTGCAATACTTTATGTTCGTTGTGCTGATGATACGGTGTAAGAGGTTTCGTTATCCCATAATGATTGAGTAAATGAGAAGAGGTACGGGTATCTTCTGCCAGTATAAGGTCCACTTCTTTCAATACTTCGATAGCACGAAGCGTAATATCCTTAAGATTGCCAATGGGTGTGGGAACGAGGTAAAGCATGGCTTCAGTGGCGAGTTTTGAGTTATGAAACGCAAGCCCGTAAGCTGCTTGTAACCGAAGCTCTTAATTTACCGAAACTTCAAAGTATTCCATGACAGGATTGCTCAACAGTTTTTTACTGGCTTCCTCTGCAATTTGTTTGGCGTTATCTGCTGAATCTGCATTTACCTGTAAAGTGATATTCTTTCCCACACGAACATCTTCTACTCCATTTAATCCCAGGTTTTGCAAACCGCCCATCACCGCTTTTCCCTGTGGATCGAGTAATTCTTTGAGAGGCATTACTTTTATCTGAACTGTATAAGTCATGTCGTAATC
>DASVOE010000064.1:0-6485 GCA_036383515.1 Chitinophagaceae bacterium
CGGGCTCCAAAAGAACTTTTAACCCCGATAGACAATTAATGTACCTGGGTTTAAATGAGCAATATATGCTAATAGCTTATATAGGCGATAATGCCTGCTGGCAATATTGCCCTGTTATGCTGTTCAGGTTTGAAAATAAAAAAATTATATCCGTAATGTATTGGGGTAGTTCCAGCGAGGAGGTGAAAACCAAAGAAGATGTATTGAATAGTTTAAGATGTTTGAAACCTTTTGTAATTGCATCTATATAGAACTATGAGCCAGGGGGCTTTCAGAAAAATATCCTGAAAGAAATTGAATATTTTTTTGGCTAATTACCTGGGATTGCTATCTTTGCACTCCCAAAAACGAGCCGCGTTCGTCTAAGGGCTAGGACACCACCCTTTCACGGTGGTGATACGGGTTCGAATCCCGTACGGGCTACAAAGGCTTTGAGAATTCAAAGCCTTTTTGCATTATGAGTAATACGTTTAACAGAAGCCCATCAGGTAAAGCCTCGTAATCATGCATTCCTAAGTCTTTTTTATAAAATCCCAAATCATTCTATCCAAAATTATTTCCATGGACAAGGAATAACAGTAGATGGTTTGGTTGATCCCCGTAGAATGAGTGAGAGTTCCCAGGTATTGGGTTTCCGGGTAGCCTGGTTAAGTTTGGATGTCGTCACATCATAACTTACACCTACCTGCAGATCTTTATACGCAATACCTACATAGGGAACCAAGGCATTTTTCGACCAATACCATAAGCCTGCATTGAGCATGGTTTGATAATCTGCGAGGTAATACCCAAGTGCTCCACCTATTGAAAAATAATTAGCCTTGTCCTGGTACTGGTAAATAGCGTTTGTATTCAGCACTACTCTGTTATTAAGATAAGTTTCAAAGTTGGCATGAGCTACTTTTCGCATCGCCAGTATCTGATGCTTATCTTCCAAAAACGTTTGGCGTGGTTTATTTAAATGAAAGGCAGCCACACCTGCATCAAAATTGCTCTTCTCCGTGCGATAACTATACACAAGCCCGGCGCTGGAAGAAAAATATCCTTTTGTATTGGATAAGGCGGGTTCGCCAGTGGGAAGATTGGTATTGAATCCAAACCCTGTAAACTGCTCTTCAAAGTCTACCCTGCTGAAATCAATATTGCGATCACCATAAATTGCTCCAAACCCGGCTTCAAGCCGATGCGTTTTCCCATTATATTCAGCCAGCTTAATATTATAGGATAAATTAAGTGATGCATAGAAGCTCCTTACGATACCACTGAATGCATTATCAAACATCAGCATACCACCCACTCCTATTATGTCATTTTCAACATCAACATTGGGTATTTTATTTTGAAAGATTTTCCTGTCGAAGGAAATGGTGCCGGTAACATAAGGGCTGGCGGGTCCTATCCATTGATCCCGCAGGTTGGATATCATTCTCCAATCAGCATTGATATTTGCTGTTAACGCGGGATTAATATTTAACGGCGAAGAAAAAAATTGGGAGAAACTCGGATCCTGCGCCTTCAGCGACACTATGCTTATCAGCATACAGGCAATCACAGCGGTTAGTTTCATTTTTTTCATAACAAAATATTTTATCGTAATAAAACTGCGTTACCGTCCCGTTTAATAATCCGTCCACTTTCACAAACGGATAATACCGTCCACGTATAAGTATCCATTGGTTGTGGCATTCCTTTGAAGATACCATCCCATCCAAGGCCCATCACATTGGTTTCAAATACCAATTGTCCCCAGCGGTTGAATATGCGGAAGTATTTTAATTCTTTCATACCATACATCAGCGGATATAATTTATCGTTATGTCCATCCCCGTTTGGCGACCAGGCTTTGGGTACAAACAGATCACATTCTATTCCGGTTGGACTTTGGATATCCATTGTTACCAATAACGTATCTATCACTATACAACCCGAAGGTGAAGTGATAGTAATGATATATTCCTTTTGCCTGTCATAATTGAATACAGGATTAAATACAGTATAATTATTTAATCCTTCTGGTGGATTCCATTGATATGTATATCCATTACCTAAATTTCTTGCAAAGAGTTGAACCGGCATGTTAGCCACAGCAGTGACAGTAGGATAACGCATAGGCTGCAATACCTGCACCACCACCACAAGCTCTGACAGATTATTAATGGTATTGGAACAACTGGCATTTCCTGCGTTGGTAAGAGTATACGTTGTGGTTACCAATGGCGACACGGCAAACTGGTAGGTGGAAGTAGTTATGCCATTCACTGTAAATGAATTTGTACCATTTGTATACGTAAAACTAAATGGCGCTGATCCTGAAAAAGTGATGGTTAGCATTGTACTTTGTCCCGGGCATATCGTTGCACCTCCGGTAAAAGATGAAGTGACCGGTTGATTAATCATGAATGTAACCGGCGCAATTGTTTTGCAACCGCTGGCATTCACAGCACTGATATAATAGGTGCCACTTATAGCGATTGTATTTGGATTAGCAAGCATATTGGTTCCTGCTGCATTATTCCAGTAAGCAAGTGTAAGCCCTGCATCACTGCCTGCTGTTATACCCGGCGCAGTGAGATCAACAACAGATCCGGAGCACACAGCTGCAGGATTAGTTACGATCAATAATGGAGCGACGGCTATTGTTACCGTTACAGGCTTAATGGTGGAACAACCATTGGCTGTGGTCGCTTTAATATAATATACACCACTGGTAACCACACTCGGATTATTCAACGGAATAGTTGCCGCAGCATCCATCCAGTATGTCAATGTCAAGCCTGCATCACTTCCTGTTGTTATGGCTGCAGCTGTCAGATTAACCGGTGAACATGATGTTGCCGGATGAGTAACCAGGTTAGGTGATGATAATAATTGGTTTACTGTTATAGTTTTTGTAGCGCTGCAACCATTGACATCTGTTACCGTTACTGTGTAGGATCCGGGAGCAAGATTACTGATGTCTTCTGTTGTTGCCGTATATCCGGCCGGGCCAGTCCATGTATAAGTAAAAGGCGCAGTTCCAATACCGCTAACGGTCAGATCAATTGAGCCATTACTCGACGAACAAACTGCATCTGCCACTGTTTGATTGAGAGTGATCGTATTATTTACCTGTGCGATAGTGACAGTAGCAGAGGCGCTGCAGCCATTGGCATCTGTTACAACTACATTGTAAGATCCCGCAGCAAGGTTACTAATATCTTCTGTTGTTGAAGTAAATTCTCCCGGTCCGGTCCAGGAATAGGTAAATGGTGCAGTACCGGTGCCGTTGACAGAAAGATTTATAGCGCCGTTGCTGGCATCACAAATTGCATTCACCACAATTTGATTAAGGGTCAGTGTATTGTTTACCTGGTTAATAGTTACAGTTGCTGTTGCGGTGCAACCATTGACATTCATTACCGTTATGATATACACTCCCGGAGCAAGGTCAGTAAATATGTTGTTGGGTTGGAAAGTTATGCCATCAATGCTATAAGAGTATTGTGTTCCCAGTGGTGCAGTAATGGTTATAATTCCTGGTGCAGCACATGTTGCATCGGTTATTACAACGGTTGGAGTTATCGGGGCAGCATTTACTACAAGGTTCAATGTTGCTATGGTATCACAGCCACCGGTTGTGCTGATCAGTGTATCCAGATAGGTTCCTGCCATATTGTATGGATTACCATTCCAGATAAATGGTAACTGGCCGGTGCACACTGTTGTGTCCAGAGTGGTTGTCAGCAATGGCAGTGTTGTTACATTGATCGTTCTTATCGTATCACAGCCTGTTGTTGCTACTACGGTATCTACTACTGTACCCGGTGCTGCAAACACATGACCCAGTATCGTTACAGGATATGCATTCGCACATACTACTGTATCGATCGCTATTGTCAGCAGTGGTAATGTGGTTACATTGATCGTCCTGATTGTATCACAGCCTGCTACACTGCTTACGGTATCTGTTATTGAACCCAGTGCTGCAAACACATGGCCCAGTATTGTTGCAGGGAAGCTGTTAATACATATGACTGTATCGATAGTCGTTGTCAGCAGTGGCAGCGCTGTTACATTGATCGTCCTGATCGTATCACAGCCCGTGGTTGCCGTTACTGTATCAATCATTGCTCCTGGTACTGTGAACACATGACCCAGTATGGTGGCAGGGAAGCTGCTGGCACATACCGCTGTGTCTATTGTAATTGTTTGAAGTGGTAGTGTTGTTACATTGATCGTCCTGATCGTATCACAACCCGTTGCTGCAGCTACTGTATCAATCACTGATCCTGGTACTGTGAACACATGCCCCAGTATTGTTGCAGGGAAGCTGTTAACACATACTGCGGTGTCTATTGTAATTGTTTGAAGTGGTAACGTCGTTACATTGATCGTCCTGATCGTATCACAACCGGTGGTTACAGTTACTGTATCTGTTATTGTTCCAGGCGCAGTGAACACATGGCCCAGTATTGTGGCAGGATATGCATTGGCACATACCGCTGTATCGATTGTTGTGGTCAGTAATGGAAGCGTTGTTACATTAATTGTCCTGATCGTATCACAACCCGTTGCTGCAGCTACTGTATCAATCACTGATCCTGGTACCGTGAACACATGCCCTAGTATTGTTGCAGGGAAGCTGTTAACACATACCGCTGTATCGATTGTGGTGGTTAGCAGTGGAAGCGTCGTTACATTGATTGTCCTGATCGTATCACAGCCGGTGGTTGCAGCTACTGTATCTGCTATTGAACCCGGTGCTGCAAATACATGACCCAGTATCGTGGCAGGGAAGCTGCTGGCACATACGGCTGTATCTATTGTAATTGTTTGAAGTGGTAGTGTCGTTACATTGATCGTCCTGATCGTATCACATCCCATGGTTGCAGTTACTGTATCTGTTATTGAACCCGGTGCAGCAAACACATGACCCAGTATTGTGGCAGGGAAGCTGCTGGCACATACTGCTGTGTCAATTGTAATTGTTTGAAGCGGTAGTGTCGTTACATTAATTGTTCTGATCGTATCGCACCCGGTGGTTGCAGTTATTGTATCTGTTATTGTTCCAGGCGTAGTGAACACATGACCCAGTATCGTTGCAGGGAAGCTGTTAACACATACGGCTGTATCGATCGCTATTGACAGCAGTGGCAGTGTGGTTACATTGATCGTTCTGATCGTATCACATCCCACTATACTGCTTACGGTATCTGTTATTGTTCCAGGCGTAGTGAACACATGACCCAGTATCGTTGCAGGGAAGCTGCTGGCACATACGGCTGTGTCTATTGTAATTGTTTGAAGTGGCAGTGTGGTTACATTAATTGTTCTAATCGTATCGCAGCCTGCTACACTGCTCACGGTATCTATTATTGAACCCGGAGCTGCAAACACATGACCCAGTATCGTTGCAGGGAAGCTGTTAACACATACGGCTGTATCGATAGTCGTTGTCAGTAGTGGAAGCGTCGTTACATTGATCGTTCTGATCGTATCACATCCTGCTACACTGCTTACGGTATCTATTATTGAACCCGGAGCCGCAAATACATGACCCAGTATCGTTGCAGGGAAGCTATTAACACATACAGCGGTATCAATTGTTGTGGTCAGCAATGGCAGTGTTGTTACATTGATTGTCCTGATCGTATCACAGCCGGTGGTTGCAGTTACTGTATCTGTTATTGAACCCGGTGCTGCAAATACATGACCCAGTATCGTGGCCGGGAAACTGCTGGCACATACTGCTGTATCAATGGTAATAGTTTGTAGTGGCAGGCTTGTTACATTAATTGTTCTTATCGTATCACAACCTGTGGTTGCGGTTACTGTATCTGTTATTGAACCCGGTGCTGCAAACACATGACCCAGTATCGTTACCGGGAAGCTGTTTGCACATACGGTTGTATCGATTGTCGTTGTCAGCAGTGGCAGTGTGGTTACATTGATTGTTCTAATCATATCGCAGCCTGCTACACTACTCACGGTATCTATTATTGTTCCAGGCGTAGTGAACACATGACCCAGTATCGTTGCCGGGAAGCCGTTAACACATATGGCTGTATCGATTGTTGTTGTCAGCAGTGGCAATGTGGTTACATTAATTGTTCTGATCGTATCACAGCCTGTTACACTGCTTACGGTATCTACTATTGAACCCGGTGCTGCAAACACATGGCCAAGTATCGTGGCCGGGAAGCTGTTAACACATATGGCTGTATCGATCGTTATTGTCAGCAATGGCAGTGTGGTTACATTAATTGTTCTAATAGTATCGCAGCCTGCTACACTGCTCACTGTATCTATTATTGTTCCAGGCGTAGTGAACAGGTGACCCAGTATCGTTGCAGGGAAGCTGTTAACACATACGGCTGTATCGATTGTTGTGGTCAGCAGCGGTGACGTGATTACATTGATCGTCCTGATCGTATCACATCCGGTGGTTGCTGCGACTGTATCTGTTATTGAACCTGCTGCTGCAAACACATGGCCCAGTATTGTTG
>DASVOE010000065.1:0-30860 GCA_036383515.1 Chitinophagaceae bacterium
TCAAAGTCGTTGACATAAATAAGATTCTCATCATAGCTGCCCCCACGAACAGAATATTGAGAAGTCAATTCATTATTCGAACCTACAATTATCTTGATCATACTTTCAACACCGATATTAGCAGACGGCAGGTTCAATATATTTTTAGGATTAAGGCGAACCAATCCTGCATCTCTTCTGTCCCTGTCATCTCTCACTACTACTTCTTCCAATATTTTTTCTCCTTTTTCTAAGCGGATGGTGATTGCTTCTTCTTCATTTTCACTCAATAAAAAATTCTTTTGCTCAGAGCGACGGTCAGTGTAAGTGAATATTAATGCAAACGCTTTACCGGCCGGAACTTCGATGCGGAAATAACCGGAGTCGTTAGTAGTGACACCCGATTGTTTTCCTAAAATCACAACGGAAACATTGGGTAATGGATTTTCATTATCGTCTACTACTTTACCTGAAACAAAAGCAGATTTTTTTTGAGAGAAAGCAAGGACACTAAGCAAAATGCAGATAGCAGTCAGGAATATTTGGCGGAGAAAGATTTTCATAAGAGAATTCGATTTCAATATACGGAGAAAGATTGGGAAAAGAGGGATTTTGAAACTGGGAAATTTCGTGGCAACCAGCTATCTATCAAACAACAAACAGGTACATTGATGAATAACCCAATTACAAAAAATCAGGATCACCTACTTCAACGATTTCAGTGCTGCTATAGTTTTTTTAGGGTCAGCCGATTTAAAAACTGTATTGCCTGCTACCAATACATCTGCTCCGGCTGCAATAATAGAAGGCGCATTTTCTAAAGTCACACCACCATCAATCTCAATATGCACTTTCAAACCTCTGTCATCGATCATACTCCGTAGCTGTTTTATTTTTTCCAGGGTATACGGAATGAATTTTTGCCCGCCGAAGCCGGGGTTCACACTCATCATGCACACGATATCTATATCATGCAGGATATCACTTAATGCAGCCACTGGTGTATGGGGATTGATGGCTACTCCGGGTTTCATACCTAAGGAACGTATCTGCTCAATATTGCGATGCAGGTGAGGGCAAGCTTCGATATGTACAGATAAATTATCAGCGCCGGCATTTTTAAATTGTTCGGCATAAAGTCCCGGCTCTTCGATCATCAGGTGCACATCACAAACTTTTTGGGTTTTCTTACGGATGAACTCGATGATCATTGGTCCAAAACTGATATTAGGAACAAAACGCCCATCCATCACATCGAGATGAAACCAATCGGCCTCACTTTCATTCAGCATTTTACATTCAGCCTCGAGATTAATAAAATTGGCAGCTAAAAGGGAAGGAGCAACAATGGGCATCAGCGTTTAATTTGCGGTGCAAGATAACGTGATAAGTTGACATGTTGATTGGTTGGCCCCATCAACTAATAAACCAATGAACCAGTAAACTAATTAACTATCTTCTCTGCCGCTTCTTTAGCTTCTGTAAAAGACTTATCCAATCCATAAGCCCTTTGATAATTCAGTTTGGCTTCCTCTTTTTGACCCATCGCTTCCTGGCATTTGGCCAGCCAGTAATACGCATCAGCAAACTTGGGAGAGATGCTCATTACCAGGTTGAAAACATCGGAAGCTTCTGTAAATCTTTTCTGTTCATATAAAATGCTTCCTTTTTCAATGTAAGCGTTCAGGAAATAATAATCCGTCTTGATGGCCTGGTTAAAAAAAGTAATGGCCATGCCCTTGTCATTTATATTAGAATAATAGATCCCTTTATAGTAATAAGGGTCGGCATGAAGATGAAGCGAATCTTTTTTGATCAGTGAATCACAAAGGCTGAGCACTTTTGGGTTTTTTGTTTCTGCATAACGTAAGGCCAGCACATAATTTAGTTCCACATCGTAAGGAGTGAAGGAGTAGGCCTGCTCTAACAGCGTGAGTGCTTCCGCATCATTTCCTTTTTTGCCCAGCAGACCGGCTTTCATCTTGAGTACATCTACCTGCTGTGGGTTTCTCTGCAATATCTCGTTGGTTATTCTCAATGCATCATCTGTTTTGTTCACGGCTTCATAAGAACGGGCAAGACTTATCCGCAACAAAATGCTTTGTGGCAACTCCTTTATCGCGGAGGTAAGAAAGACGATTGCAGAATCAGGTTTTTTATCTGCTAAAATAGTGCTGATGGCAAAAGCATATTGTTCCTTTTTTTGTAAGGCCCAGGCTTTTTGAAAATCTGCCAATGCGGGTTCGGGGAAACTATTTTTATTCAATAAAACGGCGCGGCGGAAATAAAGATCATCATTTCCCGATTGTTTTTGAATACTATCGCTGAGCGATGAATAGGGCGGTTGCTTGAGTATATCGTCAAATTTTGAACTTTCACTCTCGTTATTGCAACCGGCTATCCATAAAACAACGACTATAAATAAAATATGCCTGCTCATAGATCAAAACTAATATTTTCGGAGTATGATGCGGGATTGACCATACAACCTTTTTCTGAAATATCTTTGGACTGCTGTCTTAAACGAAGAAACATGAAAAAACTTGCATTAATCTTACCTGTTATAATCCTTGTTGTTGTCCTGTTTTCTTTCAATACAATCAATTTTAAGGATGCTTCCCTCTCCCGACCCGATAGCTATCGGGTACCGACTCATAACTCCGGACTCATTACTTCTGGCTCACCTCTTCCCAACGATACCATTCTCTATCCTGAGGAAACTCATTTTAAAAATGTGCAGCAACTGACTTTCGGAGGCGATAATGCAGAAGCGTATTGGAGCTATGATAGTAAACACCTCGTTTTTCAACGTACCAATGCTAAAGAAGGATTGCTTTGTGACCAGATATTTGTTGGAAAAGTTCCTGAAAAGGCCGGCGACAAGTTTAGTTATAAAATGGTCAGCACCGGAAAAGGGAGAACGACCTGCCCTTTTTTTACCAAAGATGGCAAGTATATCATTTATGCATCTACTCATTTGGCGGCAGACACCTGCCCTGCGGTGCCGGATAGAAAAAAATACGGCAATAAATATATCTGGCCCTTGTATGACAGCTATGATATTTTCATGGCCGATCTCAATGGTAAGATCGTAAAGCAACTCACGCATTCGAAAGGTTACGATGCAGAAGCAACATTAAGCCCTGATGGAAAGAAAATGCTTTATACCAGCGATAAGGATGGGGATATTGACCTCTATATAATGGAACTGGAAACCGGTAAGGAAAAACGCATTACCAATCTGAAAGGATATGATGGTGGCGCCTGGTTTAGCCCTGACGGAAAAAAATTGATATGGAGAGCATCACGGCCAACAACAGAAGCAGAGATTAAAGAGTATGACGAATTGCTGGCTGAAAATTTAGTAGCGCCGACGAATATGGAAGTATGGGTGGCCAATGCAGATGGCACCAATGCTCACCAGGTCACCAGATTTGGACAGGCCAACTGGGCGCCTGCTTATATGCCCGATAATAAACGGATCATCTTTGCATCGAATCATGAGTATAAAAGAGGTTTCCCATTTAATCTTTATATTATTAATGAGGATGGTAGCAACCTGCAAAAGATAAGCAGGGATAAAGGGTTTGATGCATTCCCGATGTTTTCACCCAATGGAAAGAAGATCGTTTTTTGCAGTAACCGTAATAATGGGGGAACAAGAGATACCAACGTATTTATTGCGGATTGGGTGGAATGACAGATGCGGTATAGGGGTTTGATCAGTATGATTGGCATTGATCCGGGTTCTGCCCGTATATCATAAATGCAAGGAATTATCGTTTTGGTATAATAGTTGAAAATCTGTACCACATATACTCAACGTATTTTAATTATGAAAACTTACCTGCCTGTTTTTGCTATCGTCATTGCCTTGTTGTCTGCATGTAGCAAATCAACTACTTCTTATGTAAATAATCCCAATGCACCGGAATATTTGCATAACCGGCCCGTTGGTAGTTCTGCCAATGAATTGCTGGCCTCCACTAAATACACATCATTGAAGATAGAAGTGCAATACATGACAGGTTATACACCTGATGCAGCAGCATTGAATCATTTGCAAACAGTATTAGCCGGGTTAGTCAATAAACCTGCTGGTATCAATGTGGTGACAAAAGAAATACCGGCATCGGTTAACCTTACTCTTTCCATAAACGATATAACCAATATTGAAAAGAATAATCGTACCGTTTTCACCAGCGGTAACGAATTGGGCGTTTATATTTTATATACCAATGGCAATTATACAGACGCTTCTACATTAGGTGTAGCGTATCGCAATACATCCGTAGCATTGTTTGGGAAAAAGATTCAGGATAACTCAGGTGGTTTGGGGCAGGCCAGCCGTACCAAATTAGTAGCTACAGTAGCTGAACATGAGCTGGGACATTTACTCGGCCTGGTTGATTTGGGTTCTACCATGCAAACCAATCATAAAGATGCTGCTCATGGTAATCATTGCAGCAATACTAATTGCCTGATGTATTATGCTTCGGAGACCACCGATATACTTGGATTTCTTGTCACCGGTAATATTCCTTCCTTCGATGCAAATTGCCGTGCCGATCTTCATGCTAATGGCGGACAATAGGTAGTGTATCAGTTTCAAAATTTATCAGGTACTTTTTATTTCACGCAAAGGAGCAAAGAAAATAAGTCGCTAAGGATACAGTCTTTGCGTCTTGGATTACTTAGCGGCGTTGCGTGAAAAATTCAAATCCGATAGCTATCGGATGGTACACTGCCGGGCAATAACAAATTTTGATGTTCACCCGGTGCTGTTGTAGATTTGAAAAACTAAAACCACTTCAATGGAAACCGGAATGCTACACCTGCACAGTATACTTCGCTGGCTAATTTTATTATTTCTTCTCCTTACGATGTTCCAGGCATTTGCAAAAAAAGAAAGCATCAGGAAAACAAGTCTTTGGCTATTGATATTTGCGCATCTTATGCTGCTGGTAGGATTGTATCAATTGATTGCCGGAAGATATGGGATTATGAAAGGGTTGCCGGAAGGAGTGGTGCTGATGAAGGATTCGTTTTACCGGTTCTTCTGGGTAGAACATCCGCTGATGATGTTTGTGGCCATTATTCTTATCACTATTGCCAGGGGCAAAGCAAAAGCGCTTAATTATAAAGCCACCGGGTGGTTATTATTTATTGCTTTGTTATTGATATTGGCAGCTGTGCCCTGGCCTTTCAGGGAAATAGGAACTGGCAGATCATGGTTCCCGGGTATGTAATGAATATTGACTGCTGATTTCTGTAAATTTTTCCACATTTCATGGTATGTGTTTTGCGGTCTCTTAGGGCTATCTTATTTCTATAACAAAAAAACAAATAATCATGAAAACAAATGGTTATATCCCTGAAGGCTACAATGCTGTTATTCCTGCATTGGCCATCCGGGGCGCAGCTAATGCAATGGAGTGGTACAAAAAAGTATTTGGCGCTAAAGAAAAAATGAAATTCACTGACAATGAGGGCAAGGTGATGCATGGTGAAATAACAATTGGAGGTAACGTGATAATGGTATCGGAAGAAAATCTTCAGTATAATAAAAGCCCTCAATCAGCAAACGGAAATTCTGTCAACCTCTGTGTATATATGCCTGATGTAGATGCGGTTCTTAAAAAGGCTACAGACAATGGCGCCAAACTGCTGATGCCTGCTAAAGATGAGTTTTATGGCGACAGGAGCGGACGTATTGAAGATCCGTTTGGATACGTATGGACTATACAAACCCATATAAAAGATGTGTCAGAACAGGAAATGAAAAAAATAATGGGTGAGATGATGAAAGAAGCATAGCAAAAATTGCTATCAGAAAAAAAATGAAGCAGTCGTTTCTCAGCGACTGCTTCATCATCGAAATATCTATTTATTCTGCCGGCTAAATATCTTGCTTACAATTTTCCATTCGCCATTAATCTTCAGCATATTCATATAATCGTATAAGATCACTTTATCGGTTTCGATCTTTATTTTAGCATTGGCCGCATTGCCTTCCATATTCAACGAAGCAATTTCGATCTTTCGCTCCTGTTTTGTTGTAGCGGCTTTTACTCTTGCGATATAATCAGCAATAGGTACATCTTTGAATTCATTGGTTTGAGCATCTATATATTTCATGGTGGCAGAAGGATGAAAAGTTTTTTCTACCCGGTCGCCCTCGCCACTCATATAGTTTTCAAGACAGGCCCTCGCAGCCGTTTCATCAGTTGTTTGTGCAACAAGATTGAGGGCAAGACAGCAGATCAATGCTGTGATGATGAATATCTTTTTCATGTCATTGATTTATGTTCAAGATAAAATCAACAACGATGTTCAGAAAGTTATTTTGGATGAGCGGTGAGACACCTATTCTTATTTATGCGTTCAGCGCTGCAGCTACCTGCTGCATCTCTGCCTGTGTGCCGACACTCAGCCGCAACCATTTAGAGCCCTGCTCAAAAGTTCTCGCCCCAATAATGTTTTTTGATTCAAGTAAAGCAGGAACTTCTTTTCCAAAACCTGAGGAATCGAAATACACAAAGCTGGTGTGTGAAGGGATATATTTCATACCGACCTTGTCCAATGCCTGGTAAAATATGGAACGGGCTTTTTCATTTTCTTTTTTACAATAGTTGATAAAAGCGGTATCGTCGAGGGAAGCTAATGCACCTGCCAATGATACAGCGCTGGCCCCGGCATTGGCCCAGGGTTGCAACTCATTCAATTGTTTTATCGTTTGCGGATGCGCCAATGCATAACCCACCCTGGCGCCTGCCATTCCATATATCTTGGAAAAAGTTTTAGCAATAACCAGGTTGGGATAATCATTCACCAGTTTTGCCATGGATGGTTCGTTACTGAATTCGGTATAAGCTTCATCTAATAGAATGATGGCTTTTGGTGCAATAGCTTTAATAAAAGCCTCCAGTTCGTTCGGAGGTAATACAGTTCCGGTAGGATTGTTAGGATTGCAGATGTAAACCATTTTCGTATCTGCATTCATCGCATCTTTCATCCGTTGCAGGTCGGTTACTTTGTTTGCATCAAGAGGCACCAGCTTAATATCCAGGCCTGTTCTTTTCGCAGCAGGAATCCATAAACGGAAAGTAGGATCTGGAGCAACAGCATTTCCTTTTTGCAAAGCAGCCCATACAGAAACAACACCAAGCAATTCAGAAGACCCGGCACCGATCGCAATATGTTCTTTGGTATGACCAGTTAGTGAAGCGATCTTCTCTCTCAGCTTTGTCGTCACATCCCAGGGATAGCGATTTGAACTATTGACTGCATCCATCATCGCTTTGCGGGCCATAGAGCAAGGGCCATGCGGGTTTTCGTTAGAACTTAATTTTATAATATCAGCAAACGGAGAACCGGTGATGAGTCTTTCTGCTTTGCGGGCAAACAGATCCCTGCTCAATGTAAATGCTGCTACTGTAAATGCGGTTTGCTTCAGAAGTTCACGACGTTGCATAGCTGTTGGTTTAGTGTTGGTTTAGTAGCCTGAAGTTACTACAAAACTAAAGGCCTTTCCAAATTGCTTATTGACTGGTAGTATCTCAGTTTGAATTTTTCACGCAAAGGCTAAGTAATCCAAGACGCAAAGACTGTATCCTTAGCGACTTATTTTCTTTGCGCCTTTGCGTGAAATAAAAAGTACTTGATAAATTTTGAAACTGGTGCACCACCTATTGACTACCGTTTACCCAATTCAATCACGTTGCAATCTTTCATATTCTTTCCGTCAATAGCCAATGTAATAATGGTTCTTACTTTATGCCAGCCTTGTTTTCCTGCAGCACCGGGGTTGATATGCAGGCAATTTCTTTTATCATCAAACATTACTTTTAAAATATGTGAATGGCCGCTGATAAATAACAGCGGTTGATGTATGGTCAACTCTTTCCTGGTTTCAGGATTGTAGTTGGGCGGAGAACCCCCGATATGTCGCATCATTATTTTTACTTCTTCACACATAAAAACAAGCTGCTCCGGGTATACAGCTCTTATATCATTGCCATCAATATTGCCATACACGCCTTTCAAAGGTTTGACGGCAGAAAGCTGATCCGCTATTTGAATACTCCCAAAATCTCCGGCATGCCAGATCTCATCACAATTTTGGAAATGCTTAAAAACAGCTTCATCAAGGTAGCCATGCGTATCAGATATAATGCCTATATGAGTCAAGAAAGTATACTAAATTTGAGTGCAATCTAAAATCATTGATCTGAAATCAAAAATCAGGTAATGCCTTTTCACCGCAACTTCACATATTATATTGATAAAAGAAAATGGAAATACATTTTCCTGCTGAGTACTTTGCAACTATCGGTAGACTGAGTTTAGTTTTTATTACTCTCCGCAAGGAGTATACACGCTAAACCTGTTTCAACCATTTAAAACTATTGTATGCCTCATTATCATTCTCTCGGAACCATTCCGCATAAACGTCATACCCAGTTCCGTAAACCGGATGGAAAATTATATGCTGAGCAATTATTTTCGACAGAAGGATTCAGCAACGACTATTCACTGATGTATCATTGTCATCCGCCTACGCAAATCATAAAAACAGAACCTCAGCTTAGTGTGGCGCCAACAATTGCGGAAGAAAAAATGCTGAAGCACCGGAGCTTTGAAGGTTTCAATATCAAACCGGTTAAGGATTTCCTGCAAAGCCGTAAACCGGTCCTGATTAATAATGATTGTCATATTGTACTGGCTGCACCGGAAGAGAGTATGAAAGATTATTTCTACAAGAATACAGATGCAGACGAAATGATCTTTGTGCACGAAGGCAAAGGAGTATTGAAAACTATGTATGGCGAGTTGCCTTTTGATTATGGTGATTATCTTGTTATTCCACGGGGTACTATTTACCAGATTGAGTTTGCTGATGTCCACAACCGTTTATTTATTGTTGAATCATTCAGCCCGATACGCTATCCTAAAAAGTATGTAAGTAAATACGGACAACTGCTGGAGCATTCACCCTATTGTGAAAGAGATATTCGTCCGCCCCAGAACCTGCCCACCTTTGACCAGGCGGGAGATTTCCTGATCAAAGCAAAAAAGAAAGGAATGTTATACGGCTTGCATTATGGAACGCATCCCTTTGACGTGATAGGATGGGATGGATGTTGTTATCCTTTCGCATTTTCTATTCATGATTTTGAACCAATAACCGGTCGGGTGCACCAGCCACCTCCCGTACACCAAACCTTTGAAGCTAACAATTTTGTGGTATGTTCTTTTTGTCCACGCTTATTTGATTATCATCCGCAGGCAATTCCTGCACCTTACAATCACAGTAATATAGACAGTGACGAAGTATTGTATTATGTGGATGGCGATTTTATGAGCCGTAAAAATGTAACGAGGGGAATGATCACCTTACATCCTGCGGGCATTCCTCATGGCCCTCATCCCGGTGCAGTTGAAAAAAGTATTGGGAAAAAGGAAACACAGGAACTTGCTGTGATGGTCGATACTTTTCATCCGCTCATGCTGACCAAAGAAGCCCTTGAGATCGAGAACCAGGATTATATTATGAGCTGGGCTGAATAGTTTTGACAAGTTCGGGTTCGTAAAATTTTAAGCAGCTAACTCTCTTTCCTTCTGTCTCTTAACCAGGGTATTCACCTTCTGCAATCAGCTAACTGCAAAAAATATTTTGCGGGGAACTGTAAATGATTTTATATTTGTTAACCATTTGGTTAAAGTGTATGGTTAAAAATAAAAAAAATCAGACAACAGAACAGCGAATCCTTGATGCCGCCAAGAAAGTATTTGTCAGGAAGGGGATGGCCGGCGCCCGGATGCAGGATATTGCTGACGAAGCCGGGATCAATAAAGCACTGCTGCATTATTATTTTCGCAATAAGGAAAAGTTGTTTGAAGTTATATTTATGGAGGCGGCACAAAAGCTTTTTCCAAAGATCAACGAGGTATTTAATGCCGATCAGCCTTTGTTTGAAAAGATTGAAAGGTTTTGCGAAGAGTATATCACCGTTATTATCGAAAACCCTTACCTGCCACTGTTTGTATTAAATGAGATTAACCAGGATCCTGAGTATTTTCTTCAAAAGGTTTGGACAGGAAAAGCAAAACCCAACCCCGGTAAGTTTCTTGAGCAGATGGAAAAGGAAATTAAAAAAGGAACGATCAAAAGAATAAGCCCTTTACATTTATTAATGAACATGATATCCATGGCCATTTTCCCTTTTGTAGCAAAACCTATGTTGCAGAAAAACCTGGGACTTGACGAATTGCAATTCCGGGCTGCCATGGAACAACGGAAGAAAGAGATACCCAAATTTATAATTGACGCTATTAAAAAATAAAATTTTTTCGTCTAAAATTAACCAAATGGTTAAGATATTCAAATGCAACATTCTTCTTCTTTTACTGCCGGGTTTCCTGGCAGCGCAGGAGGTTAACCAATTAAATCTGCAGCAGGCCTATGATCTTTCTCAAAAGAATTATCCTGCCATCCGCCAGAAAGACCTGGTGAAACAAACTGCAGGTATTAATATTGATAATCTCCAAAAAGGTTTTTTGCCACAGGTTATACTAAGCGGGCAGGCCACCTATCAATCAGATGTAACGAAAGTTCCGGTATCCATTCCGGGGTTTACAGTTGAATCAGCATCAAAAGATCAGTATAAGTTACTGGCAGATGTAAGTCAACTGGTTTATGATGGCGGTGTGACCAGGGAGCAAAAACAATTTCAACAATTAAACGCAGCTGTAGAAGATCAGAAAGTAGAAGTTGAACTGTATAAATTGAAAGAGCGCATCAATCAACTTTATTTAAGCACTCTCTATCTCGATGAACAATTAAAACAAGTGGACCTTGTAAAAGCAGATATCCAAACCGGGATAAAAAGAGTGGAGGCGCAGGTACAGAATGGTGTTGCATTCAGGTCAAATCTCAATATGCTGAAAGCTGAATTACTGAAAGCTGATCAGCGGGCTATAGAAATAAGGACTTCAAAAAAAGGATTATTGGATGCGCTTGCCCTTTTTGTAGGCCAACCACTTGCAGAAAATGTTGTTCTTGAAAAACCCGCATCAATAGCTGTTGCCATCGGAAGCGAAATAACCAGGCCTGAAATAAAACTTTATACTGAACAGATCAAACTGATCGGGCAGCAGGATAAATTAATTGCAGCAAAGAATTTACCTAAAGCAAGTTTGTTTGCACAGGGTGGATATGGCCGGCCGGGACTCAACCAACTGGAAAATAATTTTGCATTTTATTACATAGGGGGCATACGTTTCAACTGGTCGCTGGGAGGATTGTATACCAAAAAGAAAGAGAAAGAACTGGTGGAAGTGAATAAGAAGATCGTAGCTACTCAAAAAGAAACTTTTCTACTTACTACCAATGCACAATTAAAACAACAGCAGGCAGAAATTGATAAGCTGTTAAAATTGATTGTATCGGATAACGAGATCATAGAGCTGCGGAAAAGTGTAAACGATGCAGCTAAAGCGCAATTAGAAAATGGAGTGATCACTGCCAACGATTACCTGAAGGAGGTAAATGCCGAAGACCAGGCACGACAAACGCTCATCACGCACCAGATTCTATTATTACAAGCCCAGATCAATTACCAAACTATTTCAGGAAAACAATAAACCAACATCATGAAGTCAATAGTAAAAACCATTGCAGTTACCAGTTTATTATTCATCGTGGCCTGCAACAGCAAAAACGAAAAGTTCGACGCCAGCGGAACATTTGAAGCTGATGAAGTGATCGTATCATCTGAATTGTCAGGAAAAATTTTAACCCTTGCTATTGAAGAAGGACAATCTATTGCGAAGGACAGTGTTGTCGGCGTAGTAGATGCTGAAAATATTTCCCTGCAGAAAGAACAGGTGGAAGCCAATATACAGGCATTGACAGAAAAAACTGCAGATGTAACACCGCAGGTGAGATTATTAGAAGACCAGTTGGCCGTTCAGCAATCTCAACTGGATAATTTGTTGCATGAAAAAACAAGAATTGAAAACCTGCTGCGGCAGGATGCTGCAACAGGCAAACAATTGGATGATATCAATGCACAGATAGATGTAGCCCGGAAAAATCTTTCGGTTACGAAGCAGCAGATAAATGTGCAGCGTAATAATATAGCAACGCAAAACAGGAGTATATTAAGCGAGGGTAAACCTTTACAAAAGAGAATTGATCAGTTAGATGATCAATTAAAAAAGGCTAATATTATAAACCCGGTCAGCGGAACGATCATCACAAAGTATGCAGAGCCCGGAGAGATCACAGCTGCCGGCAAGGCTTTGTATAAAATTGCTGACCTCTCTACAATGACCCTTAGAGCTTATATTTCCGGTACACAACTTTCACAAATAAAATTAAACCAGGCTGTAAAAGTGCTGGTGGATGATGGTGCCAATAAATACAAGGAAATTCCCGGAACGATTACCTGGGTTTCGGATAAAGCCGAGTTTACTCCTAAAACGATACAGACAAAAGATGAAAGGGCCAATCTTGTGTATGCCATCAAAGTGAATGTAAAAAATGATGGTTACCTGAAGATCGGAATGTATGGCGAAGTAAAATTCAACTAAACAATTATGCAATCGGTAGTCGTCGATAATATTGTCAAAAGATATGGAACAAAAAAAGCTCCTGTTACCGCATTGCAGGGTTTAAGTTTTGATGTAGCACAAGGAGAATTGTTCGGCATCATAGGACCTGATGGAGCAGGAAAGACTTCCTTGTTTCGAATTCTTACTACACTGCTGCTGGCAGATGAAGGTAAAGCTACTGTTGACGGGCTTGATGTAGTAAAAGAGTATAAAACGATCCGGCAACGGGTAGGTTATATGCCGGGACGGTTTTCGCTGTACCAGGATCTCACTGTGCAGGAGAACCTGGAATTCTTTGCTACCATTTTTAATACATCGATCGAAGAAAATTATGAACTGATAAAAGATATCTATTCGCAGATCGAACCATTTAAAGACCGCAGGGCCGGAAAACTATCAGGTGGTATGAAACAAAAGCTGGCCTTAAGCTGTGCCCTTATCCACCGTCCTTCTGTTTTGTTCCTGGATGAACCTACCACTGGTGTTGATGCCGTATCAAGAAAAGAATTCTGGGAGATGTTGAAAAAATTGAAGGAACAGGGGATTACTATACTCGTTTCCACACCCTATATGGATGAAGCAAGCAAGTGTGACCGGATAGCACTTATGCAGGAAGGGAATATTTTATCCCTGAATACTCCACAGCGTATTATTGATGATTTTGGCAAACCGTTGCTGGCGGTGAAAGCCGGGAAGATGCTGCCTTTACTAGCTGCGATTAAAAGTTGGGATGGAACAGACAATGCTTATCCCTTTGGTGAGTATCATCATGTGGTGATCAAAGAGAATAATAAAGAAGCTGAACTGAAAATTTTTTTGCAGGATAAGATCAATGATGTGATAGAGCTTAAAAAAGCTGAACCTAATATCGAAGATTGTTTTATTGCATTAATGCATAAATAAAATGTCAACAGAAAAAGCGATCATAACACGACAACTGACCAAACGTTTTGGCGACTTCACCGCTGTTAACGGAATTAGTTTTGAAGTAGCGAAAGGCGAGATATTTGGTTTTCTGGGTGCTAACGGCGCCGGTAAAACCACAGCCATGCGAATGCTTTGTGGTCTTTCAATTCCTACTTCCGGAGAAGCAACGGTAGCAGGCTTTGATGTATACAGGCAAACAGAAAACATTAAAAGAAGTATCGGCTACATGAGTCAAAAATTTTCTTTGTATGAAGATCTCACCGTGAAAGAGAACATGCAGTTTTATGGAGGCATCTATGGCAAGAGTGATAAATTCATCAAAGAAAAGACTGCCTCTATCGTTCAGCAGTTGAACCTGGAAAAAGAAGCAGGTAAGTTAGTTGGTTCTTTACCATTGGGCTGGAAACAAAAACTGGCTTTCTCCGTAGCGATCTTTCATGAGCCCGGAATTGTTTTCCTGGATGAACCCACCGGTGGTGTTGACCCGGTAACACGAAGGGAATTCTGGCAAATGATCTATGAAGCAGCAGCTACAGGTATTACCGTTTTTGTTACCACACATTATATGGATGAAGCTGAATATTGTGACCGTGTATCTATTATGGTAGATGGAAATATTGAAGCATTGGATACTCCACAACAACTAAGACAACAATTCAATGCACTTTCAATGGATGAAGTTTTTTTAAAATTGGCCCGCAAAGCCGTAAGAACAGCAGACTAATTATGAAACAGTTCCTGGCATTTGTAAAAAAAGAATTTTACCACATTTTCCGTGACAGGCGAACGATGTTCATCCTGTTGGGTATGCCTGTTGTTCAGATCATTATTTTCGGGTTTGCGCTTACGAATGAAGTGAAGAATTCGAAGATCGCCATTTTTGATAATGCCAACGATCCGTCGACTGCATCATTGATCAAAGAAATAGAAGCCAGCAAGTATTTTGATATTGAGCAAAATATTTTTTCTTACAAGGAAATTGAAACTGCGTTTAAAAAAGGGAAAATCAAAATGGTGGTGGTTTTTCCAGCGCAGTTTGGCGAAGACCTCCAGCATTTTAATAAGGCCCAGGTGCAATTGATTGCCGATGCATCTGATCCCAATGTGGCCAATACGCTAACCAACTATGCTATATCCATCATCAGGGATTACCAGGATCGGATTACGCATGACCGGAAGATGCCCTATACGATTAGCACCCAACTACGGATGTTATATAATCCACAGCAGAAAGGCGCCTATAGTTTTGTGCCGGGAGTTATGGCGATGGTGCTGATGCTGGTGTGTACGATGATGACAGCGATTACTATTGTCCGTGAAAAAGAAATGGGTACGATGGAAGTTATGCTGGTATCACCGATGCGCCCGATCAGGATCATACTGGCAAAAGCAGTTCCCTATCTTGTATTATCGTTGGTGAACATCATCAGTATTTTGCTGCTGAGTGTATTTGTACTGGATGTGCCGATCAATGGCAACCTCGTCTTGCTCATTGCTGAAAGCACTTTGTTTATCATTACCTGCCTGGTGTTTGGTTTATTGATCTCTTCTTCTACCGATTCACAACAAACAGCCATGTTCATCTCTCTCACGGGTATGTTTCTGCCTACTATCATGCTGAGCGGGTTTATGTTTCCTATTGAGAATATGCCGAAACCACTACAGTTCATTTCCAATATCGTTCCGGCAAAATGGTTTTATGCAATCGTTAAGGATGTGATGATAAAAGGAGCAGGGTTTGGTTCGGTTTGGAAAGAAACATTGATCCTATTTGGCATGACACTCGTTTTGCTGGCATTGAGCTTAAAAAAATTCAAAATCAGGTTGGCATGAGAAGCTTGCGATTTTTATTACAAAAAGAATTCCGGCAGATATTCAGGGACCCGTCTATCCTGCGGATCATTTTTATTATGCCGGCTATCCAGTTATTGGTATTGCCCTGGGCAGCTGATTATGAAATGAAAAATATAAGGCTGAGTGTGGTAGATCATGATCACTCTTCTTATTCCCGCCAGATGATCAGTAAGATCAGTTCGTCCGGTTATTTCCTGCTCAATGATTATAGTGCTTCTTATAACAATGCCTTGCAGGAAATTGAAAAAGATCATTCCGATATTATATTGGAGATACCAGCCAATTTTGAAAAAGACCTGGTTAAGCATAACGAATCCGTTTTATTTATTGCTCCTAATGCGATCAACGGGGTAAAAGCGGGGTTAGGCGGAGCGTACCTTCAAACCATTGTCCGTGACTTTAATAACCAGGTAAGGGCAGAATGGATACAATACCCCAGGTTGCAAACCGAGTTGAATATAGAAGTCACTTCCTCTAACTGGTTCAATCCATTAATGAATTATAAATACTTTATGGTACCTGGTATCCTCGTGATACTGGTAACGATGGTAGGAGCATTTCTTACCTCTCTGAATATCGTAAAAGAAAAAGAGATAGGTACCATTGAACAGATCAATGTAACACCGATTAAAAAACATCATTTCATTTTAGGTAAACTTATTCCTTTCTGGATGCTGGGTTTATTGGTAATGACGATCGGGTTTGTCATTGCCCGGTTTGCATACGGTATTATTCCGGCAGGCAGCTTTGTAACTATATATATTTTCGCCGCTGTTTATCTATTGACTGTATTAGGATTAGGGTTACTGGTATCCACTTTTACAACTACCCAGCAGCAGGCGATGCTGATCTCCTTTTTCATGATGATGGTGTTTATTTTATTAGGCGGATTATACACTTCTGTTGACAGTATGCCCGAATGGGCGCAATGGATCACTAGGTTCAACCCCGTTTCGTATTTTATTGATGTGATGCGATTGGTTGTTCTCAAAGGAAGCGGGCTTGCGGATATAAAGAATCATTTGCTGATCATGGGGGGATTTGCCGTGGTTTTAAACGGATGGGCTATTTTAAGCTACCGAAAAAGAAGCTGACCGATAGTTTTCCTGTTAATACGATTTCGCCAAAACGGTAATGTTTTTTATATTCGGATAACAAAAAACGTATTGCTATGCTAAAAATCGGCGATCTTAAACCAGGAGATATCATAGTTGTTGATGATGAAGGTTTGAAAAGAGAGGGCAAAGTAGTAAGTGTGAGCTATGAAGAAAACCAGGCCCTGGTCAATAACGGGGTACAGGAATTCTGGTACAGTCCCGAAGAGATGCACCCGGTTCCGCTTGATGAAAATCAACTTTTACGCCTTGGCTTCACCAAAGAAGAGACCGATGGCGCTGTTAAATACAAAAGAGATTCTTTTCGGTTAGTAACTCCTAAAAAAGGTGATTTTTCTAATGTTGAGATGTGGTGGAGAGAAGATCGCCGCCATTTCAGTTTCCCGTTAGGGGTGCATGAACTCCAAAACCTGCACTTGTCAATGACTAAGGTGCATCTGGAAATGGCCTGAGGGCATAGCTTTCAGCCATATTTCTGAAAATCAACCGCTTTTTTCCACAGGGTCTTGAAAAAGATTTTGGGTTTCTTCTTTTTTCGGGTGCATCCGCCTATCTTTGCAGCCCTAAAATCAATATGTCGAAACAAGCACTTATCAAACAAGATGGGGTAATCCTGGAAGCCTTGTCCAACGCCATGTTCAAGGTTAAACTGGAAAACGGTCACGAAATACTGGCCACCATCTCTGGTAAAATGAGAATGCACTACATCCGCATTTTACCCGGTGATAAAGTAGGAGTGGAATTGTCGCCATACGATTTGACAAGAGGAAGAATAAATTTCAGGTATAAGTAAAAGCTTAAAAAATGAAAGTAAGAGCATCCATTAAAAAGCGTAGCGTGGACTGTAAAATTGTTCGTCGCAAGGGCAGGCTTTATGTGATCAACAAAAAGAACCCCCGCTTTAAGCAAAGACAAGGTTAATCAGGAAATCGGCAAGTCCGAATTATCTTCCTGATTGTTTTGAAATGTCACCCGGTTTTCAGACTTGCTGACTTTCGGACAAAACAACAAACTAAAAACGACAAACAACAAACTAAGAATATGGCTCGTATTGCCGGTGTTGATTTACCAAAAAATAAAAGAGGCGAAATAGGACTTACCTATATATATGGTATTGGTCCATCTACTGCCAAGTACATTCTTGATAAGAACAGCATTGATCGTAACAAGAAAGTGCATGAGTGGAATGATGATGACCTGAATGCTATTCGTAATACTATTACAGAAGAGCTGAAAGTAGAAGGTCAGCTTCGTTCTGAAGTACAGATGAGCATCAAGCGTTTGCTGGATATCGCCTGCTACCGTGGCCTTCGCCATCGTAAGGGATTACCGGTTCGTGGACAGCGTACTAAAACCAACAGCCGTACCAGGAAAGGTAAAAGGAAAACGGTTGCCGGTAAAAAGAAAGCGCCTAAGAAGTAATAATAAGGAGTTGAGCGCCTGGAATACAGGTGCTTCAACTTTTTTTTATAAGACTTATATAATAATGAATCAGTTTCGGATCGCTTCATAAGTCGGCAGGAGGATTGGTTCAGTTCCGGATCCCGATAACAATCAGGACGGGATTAATTTTAAAAACGAAAGATTACCTCAGAACACAAATTATGGCAAAAGCACAAGCACAGCAGCAGGTTAGCGCAAAAGCAGCTGCTAAGAAAAGAGTAGTGAAAGTGGATTCATATGGTGATGCTCACATTTCAGCTACATTCAACAACATTATCATCAGCCTTACCAACAAGACAGGCCAGGTTATATCCTGGAGCAGTGCCGGTAAAATGGGTTTCAAGGGTTCTAAAAAGAACACTCCCTATGCCGCACAGATGGCTGCAGCCGATGCTGCCAAAACTGCTTTTGATGCAGGTCTTAAAAGAGTGGATGTATATGTGAAAGGTCCGGGTGCCGGTCGTGAAAGTTCTATCAGGGCTTTAGCACAATCCGGTATTGAAGTAGTGATGATCAAAGACGTGACGCCTTTGCCACACAATGGTTGCCGTCCGCCAAAGAAAAGAAGAGTTTAATCCCCAACCCCCTAAAGGGGCTTAAGGAAATACATAGTTTGAGCCAAATTGGTTTCATTTATCCAAAGGGTGCCCGATTAATTTTTTAAGATTTTTTACCGATCGAAGCACCGTTACAAAAAAAATCTAAATGAATAATAAATATGGCACGTTACACTGGTCCAAAGACCAAAATCTCCCGCATTTTCGGAGAGCCTATTTTAGGCAATGGCAAATGGTTGGGTAAAAACAGTAACCCTCCCGGTCAGCATGGTGAAAAGCGTAAGCGTAAAACTTTAGGTGAATACGCCTTACAGCTTCGCGAAAAGCAAAAAGCAAAATACACGTATGGTGTGTTGGAAAAACAATTCCGTAAAACATTTGAGGAAGCAGCCCGCCGTAAAGGTGTAACGGGTGAAAACCTTATCAAATTACTGGAAGCCCGTTTAGACAACACTGTTTTCCGTATGGGTATTGCTCCAAGCCGTCCTGCTGCACGCCAGCTCGTTAGCCACAAACACATTGAAGTAAATGGTGAAGTGGTGAACGTTCCTTCCTGCCAGTTAAAACCAGGTGATGTTATTACCATTAAAGAAGGTAGTAAAGGAAGAGATTCCATCACCAGTGTGGTACGTGGCAAGAATCCTAAATTCAACTGGGTTGATTGGAGTGAAACCGAATTCAAAGGCACTTTCATTACTTATCCTGAAAGGGAAAGCGTTCCTGAAAATATCAAGGAACAACTGATCGTCGAGTTGTATAGTAAGTAATCGTGAGCATGAATGGGAATGATGAGGCAAACTCATTCTCATTGGCTCAATAGGATTACAGAACGCATAACAGTGCGACGCAACAGACGATGATAGTAGCAAAGAAGCTGGTAACACAATCATTCAAAAAACAAAAGGAAAAAATATGGCAATCTTAAATTTCCAGAAACCTGATAAGATCATTTTACAAAAGGCTACGGATTTTGAAGCTCAGTTCGAGTTTCGTCCATTAGAGCCTGGATATGGCGTAACCATCGGTAACGCACTTCGCCGTGTGTTATTGAACTCACTCGAGGGTTATGCAATTATTGGTGTGAAGATAGAAGGCGTGGATCATGAATTCGCTACGATGAAAGGCATCAGCGAAGATGTAGTAGAGATTTTCCTGAACCTGAAGCAGGTTCGTTTCAAAAAAATAGTTGATCATGAAGTGGCCAACGAGAAGATCATGTTGTCCATTAAAAGCAGGACTGAATTTACAGCGGGTATGATCGGTGAAGGAACTCATTCTTTCCAGATCATGAATCCTGATCTTTTGATATGTACGCTTGATTCATCTGCAAGGATGGATGTGGAACTGACTATCGGTAAAGGCCGTGGTTATGTGCCTGCTGAAGATAACAAACCTAAAGATGCACCCCTGGGTTATATTCCTATCGATGCTATCTATACCCCGATCAAGAATGTGAAATACACGATCGAGAATACCCGTGTGGAGCAAAGAACGGACTTCGAAAAACTGATCATGGAAGTTTCTACCGATGGTACTATCCATCCGGAAGAAGCCGTGAAGCAGGCTTCACGCATCCTGATCCAGCACCTGATGATCATTACAGATGAGAACATCACTTTTGATAATAAGGAAGAGAAGAAAGAAGACCTGGTAGATGAGCAAACCTTGCAACTGCGTAAAGTATTGAAGACGCCATTGGAAGATCTTGATCTTTCTGTTCGTGCCTTCAATTGCTTAAAAGCTGCAAAGATCAATTCATTGAGTGAGCTGGTACAATATGAGCAGGAAGACCTGATGAAATTCCGCAACTTCGGTCAGAAATCACTGGCTGAAATTGAACAGGTGCTGACCGAAAGAGGTCTGCATTTCGGAATGGACTTAGTGAAATTAGGGATTGACCTGAGCGAATTCTAAATGAGTCTGGAGTACAGAGTCACTAGTCGGGAGTCCATACTCATGACTATCGACTACAGCTCCCGATTATTTTATAACAGTAGGCTGTAATTCCTGACACGGTACAGCTGAATTAAAACAAACAGTCATGCGTCACGGAGACAAAGTAAAAAATTTAGGCAGAAAGAAAGCACACAGGGATGCGTTATTGAGCAACCTGGCCTGCCAGCTGATCCAGTATAAAAGGATCGTAACTACTACCGCTAAGGCAAAAGCTTTACGGGTGTATGTAGAACCCCTGATCACCAAAGGAAAAGAAAACACTACGCATCAGCGTCGTGTAGTGTTCAGTTACCTGCAGGATAAAGAAGCCATCAAAGAATTGTTTGGCAACGTAGCAGAGAAAGTAGCAGGTCGTCCCGGTGGTTATACCCGTATCATTAAATTGGGAGCCCGTGTAGGTGATAATGCTGAAACAGCAATGATCGAACTGGTAGACTTTAATGATATTTATGGTAAGGGTAAAGGCGAAGCGAAAGCTCCAGCCAAGAAAACCCGTCGTTCAGGTGCAGCGAAGAAAAAAGCAGGAGCAACGGATAAGCCGGAAGCAACTGCAACAGAAGAAAAGACAGCTGAGTAATAGCAGCCAGCATCTGTTGAATATGATTGCCCCGGTTAATCCGGGGCAATTTTTTTATATACGCTTGAATGGTTAGTAATGCAGTGCTAGGCGTAAAAGATTGTTCCTAAAAATGAACTATTTTCACTGCCTTATTTTCCTGCTTGCTATACTTTTTCATGAAATTTTTTAAACCAAAATAATGGATCATCTTTCCGGCAGGTCGTTACAGCAATTCAGGAATGAAGTAGGAATCAAATTCCAGCTCTACAACAGTTTGTTTACATCACTTCCCTTTCACCGTATTGAGAAAACAGGGATCCTTCTATCATTGCTTTCCAATAACTGCGAAGAAGGTTATAAGAAGAAGTTAAGCCCTGTGGAGATCATCGAAGAGTTTTTCAACAAGCATACTTCGTATATAAAGGAAAATGAAAGGAATGATCTTCTTTTCCGTTTTGTACAGTATGTAGAAAGACAGGTCGTATTATTTGATGCATTGGAAGATGCCGCCTTTCGCAACGTGTATGATCTGAATGGAATGGGCACCCTTAAACACCTGGAATCGGAAGTGGTGCAGGCCAATAAAGAAGAGGCGTTAACCAAAAAGCTAAAAGACTTTGCCGTATGGCTTGTTCTTACGGCTCACCCTACGCAATTTTATCCGGGCTCTGTGCTCGGTATCATCAATGACCTTTCCAAGGCTTTAATTGATAATAACACCAGCCTGGTGAATACGTACCTGCAACAGTTGGGTAAAACAGCTTTTTTTAAAAAGAAAAAACCCACTCCGTATGATGAGGCCATAAGCCTGATCTGGTACCTGGAAAATGTATTTTATCCTTCTGCAGGAAGGATCATTTCTACATTGAAAAATCAATTTCCTGATGCGATCACGGAGAATAATGCTGTGATCCGGATGGGTTTCTGGCCGGGTGGCGACAGGGATGGCAACCCATTTGTGACGAGTGATATCACATTGCAGGTAGCAGATGCATTGCGGGGCAGTATCATCAAATGTTATTACCTGGAAGTAAGAAAGCTGAGAAGACGGTTGACATTTGAAGGCGTAGACGTTTTATTACAGGAACTGGAAAACAAATTATACAGCAATCTATTCATCCCGGGATATAAGACAAATCTTACCAGGAAAGAAATATTACTCACACTCCAGCAGGTAAAAGATATCATCATTCACCAGCATAATGGGTTATTCCTGCACATGGTGAATAGCATGATCAATAAAATAGAAATATTCGGACTTCATTTTGCTTCGTTGGATATACGACAGGAGAGTAGTGTGCATGCTCGTTTATTCGAAGCTGTTGCCGGCAAGCATATTAACCTGCCAGGAAATTATGCAGAACTACCGGATGATGAGAAGATAAACATACTGGCATCGATTGATAGTTCTATTGATGCTGCTGTATTACAGGATGCTGTGCATAAGGATACATTGCAATCCATAGCTGCTGTAAAAAGTATACAGCAATACAATGGCCCTGAAGGTTGCAGCCGGTATATCATCAGCCAGTGCAAAACCGCCGTGAATGCAATGGAAGTCTACGGATTATTTTTACTCGGTGGCTGGAAGAAGGAAGAAATGAAAATTGATATTGTTCCTTTGTTTGAAACTATCGATGACCTGCAGGTAGCTGCACAGGTGATGCATACACTTTATACAAATTCTGTTTACCGGGAGCATGTAAAACGGAGAAGCAATACCCAAACGATCATGCTTGGTTTTTCAGATGGCACTAAAGATGGTGGTTACCTGATGGCCAACTGGAGTATTTATAAAGCAAAGGAGCAATTAACTTCTATTTCGCGGCAGTACGGAATTAATGTGATCTTTTTTGATGGTCGTGGGGGTCCTCCTTCCCGGGGTGGTGGTAAAACGCATAAGTTTTATGCATCCATGGGAAGAAATATTTCCAATAAAGAAATACAGTTAACGGTGCAGGGGCAAACCGTAAGTTCTAATTTCGGAACCATTGATTCTGCTCAGTATAATATTGAGCAATTATTAAATGCCGGTATTTCCAACGATTTGTTTTCAGAAAAAGATATTACACTGAGTGAAAAAGAAGAATCGTTGTTGCAGGAATTGGCAGAAGCAGGTTACCATTCTTATAAGCGCTTAAAAGACCATCCCTATCTTGCTGACTATTTATTGCAGGTGAGCCCACTTCGTTTTTATAGCGAAACGAATATTGGCAGCCGGCCTGCAAAACGGGGTGCTGCTTCCGGGTTATCTTTAAAAGACCTGCGGGCTATTCCGTTTGCAGGTTCGTGGAGCCAGATAAAACAAAACGTAACAGGTTATTTCGGTGTCGGATCTGCTTTGCAACAAATGGATAAGGAGGGAAGATTTGCCGAGTTGCAAAAATTATATAAAGAATCAATGTTCTTTAAAACCCTATTGGACAATTGCGAAATGGCGATGATGAAATCGTTTTTCCCATTGACAGCTTTTCTTACCAAACACAAACAGTTTGGAGAATTAAGAGAAATGATCGAAGATGAATATGAGCTGACTTGTCAATACTTGTTCAGGTTGAGTGGTCATTCCGAACTAATGGCAGATTACCCGGTGGAACAGTTGTCTATACAGATGCGGGAAAGAATTGTGTTACCGTTATTAACCATACAGCAGTATGCTATTACGAAGATCAGGGAGATGGATGAACAACTGGTGAATGCGCCGGTAAAGGAAACGTATGAAAAGCTGGCGATGCGTTGTTCATTCGGGATCATTAATGCGGGGAGGAATTCGGCGTAAGATTAAACCTGTTTTGATGGAGTTACAACTTGATTTAAGAATTCAATCATTTCGTTTGCCAATATTTTCTTTGAGGTTGACGAAAAAAATATATTTGAGGAATCTTTAAGTTCAGCAGAAATAATAAATCTTGTTGACTCATGTATTATTTCTGGACCTTCGGTCAGTACAAATTTCTGAATATCATTAAAGTAAATTGTCTTGTTTCTAACAAAGAGCCTTTTTATCAAATTCCTGGATGTTAGGACAAAAAACTTATCTGATTTATTAATTCTAATAATGTTAATTGATTCAAATAGCACCCAAAACTTATGCATCAATAAAATAGAAACGATTAATAAAGGGAGAACATAGAATGAAGACTGTCCGGATACTATAAGCCAGGTAAATGATAAGATAAGTAAAACGGGTATCAATAGATGTTGAACAAAGGGGGTTGTAATCACAACTAAAGAGTCGATATTTTCTTTTCCGAGGTATTTTAAGTCGGAGAGTTTTATTTTCTTGTAATTCAAAGCCTGTTTTACATTAAAAATAGAAAAAATAAAGCATCTTTCTTCTTACTGATGGCTTCCTTCAGAACACTCTAAAATCAACTATTTTTGCACCTCAATCACAAAAGATGAGTAAAGTAAAAGTTGGCCTGGTGCAAATGAGTTGTACCAATAAAAAGGACGAGAACCTGGCGAAAGCTATTGAAGGAATAAAGAAGGCTGCAAAGAACGGAGCGCAGATCATCTGTCTCCAGGAATTATTTACTTCGCTATATTTCTGCGATGTGGAAGACTATGAGAATTTCAAACTCGCAGAAGCTGTACCCGGTCCTTCAACTGAAGCGCTGCAAAAAGTGGCGGCTGACCTGAATGTGGTGATCATCGCTTCTTTATTTGAGAAAAGAACACAGGGCATCTATCACAATACAACAGCCGTGATTGATGCTGATGGAACTTATATGGGTAAGTATCGTAAGATGCATATACCCGATGATCCTGCTTATTACGAGAAATTCTATTTCACTCCGGGTGACCTGGGATATAAAGTCTGGAAAACAAAATTTGCAACCATCGGTGTACTTATCTGCTGGGATCAATGGTACCCCGAAGCATCCCGAATCACAGCATTGATGGGTGCAGAAATTTTGTTTTATCCCACCGCCATAGGTTGGGCTGTCTCACAGGATGAAGCCACGAATACAGAACAATACGGAGCCTGGCAAACCATTCAACGCAGCCATGCTGTTGCCAATGGTGTGCATGTGGTAAGTGTGAACAGGGTAGGATTTGAGCAAAACGGTGCAATGAAATTCTGGGGAGGTTCGTTTGTGGCCAACCCATTTGGTAGTATTATCTATAAAGCTTCGCATGACGAAGAAGAAACCAGTGTTATTGAAATAGATACTGCTAAAACAGATCAATACAGAACACACTGGCCTTTTTTAAGAGACAGGAGGATTGATTCCTATCAACCTATTACCAAAAGATTTATTGACGAAGAATAATTGTAGTTCATGGTTCATGGCTCATCGTTCATCGAACGTACAGTTGCCATAACCATGAACTATTAACTATGATCTATGAACTCAACTCTGCAAACTCCCAAACAACTCGGTTATTATTTTCCTGCTGAATTTGCCCCTCATGTTGCTACCTGGTTAAGCTGGCCGCACAAAGAAGCGTCTTGGCCGGGAAAAATTGATACCATCTTTTCTTCATATACCAAATTCATTAAAGAATTGACAAAGGGTGAATTGGTGCGGATCAATGTGGCCAATGAAGCGATGAAAAAATTTGCTATAAGCCATTTGCAAAAGGATGATGTGGATTTGAATAAGGTTGAATTCTTTTTTCATCCCACTAACGATGCATGGTGCAGGGATCATGGTCCGGCATTTTTAATTAATCCAGCCGCACAACAACAAAAAGTTATCGTTGACTGGAATTATAATGCGTGGGGTAATAAATATCCGCCGTTTGATCTTGATGACGTGATACCAACGCTGATTGGTAAGCATTATAATATCCCGGTTTACAACCCGGGTATTATCATGGAAGGAGGCTCTGTTGAGTTTAATGGCAAAGGGACATTGATGACCTCTACAGCCTGTTTATTAAATCCCAACCGCAACCCTCATTTGAACCAGGAACAGATAGAAGAATATTTATGCGATTATTATGGCATGGAGCAGATACTTTGGGTAGATGAGGGCATCATTGGTGATGATACCGATGGGCATATTGATGATACAGTACGATTCGTGAATGAAGACACGGTGATCACGGTGATTGAAGAGAACAGGATGGATGAAAATTATGAATTATTGCAGCAGAACCTCCGACAGTTAAAAGCCATGCGATTGCTGAATGGAAAGCAACTTAACATTGTTGAGATACCGATGCCTGATGAAGTGATTTGGGAAGAGCAACGTTTGCCTGCTTCGTATGCCAATTTCTATATTGCAAATAAATCTGTTATTGTCCCTACTTTCCGATCCGCTAAAGATGATAAAGTATTACAACAGATCCAGACATGTTTCCCTACCAGACAAGTAGTTGGAATTGATTCTACAGATATCATCTGGGGACTGGGAAGTTTTCATTGCCTGAGTCAACAGGAGCCGCTGGTATAAGATGAGTATTAACATGCAAGTAAGTTTGTTAATGTTCCCTGATCATTTGTTCGATATTTTAAAAAGAAAGCCCACTGTAGAAACAGCGGGCCTCTAACGATTGCTTGCCATATAAAAATCTTACTAAGCCAAATCGGTTATCAAAAAGAATAGACGGCGGCGAACAGGAAGTTGGCAGCGGACTTTGTTCCTGCACCATCCTTATCAATAAATGTTTCTTTATTTGAGTTATCCAAACGGAATTCAGGAATAAAAGTAAAACCACCAGATTTGAAATTGGCTGATAAGGTGGTAGCGAAAATATTGCAACCATTAGGGTTGACTGTTATTTTCAAATTATTTTTATCACTGAAATACTCGCCCCGCAGCGTAAGACCAAACCAGGGTTTCGGATCGAAATTCAGGTATAGTGCATTACCCCACCAGGATTGACTTTCAATATTTTTAGAACCATCCCAAAAACGGGTAGAATTAATAGTGCCGTTATAACCAATATTGAATTTGTCACTCACTTTAGCAGTGATCACAGCATCAAATTGATTGGTTTTAGAAGTATCAGGATTTTGACCACCCACATAATTCAGGTAAAACTTGAGTTTATCGGTAGGGGCAAAACTATATTGACCAAGGATGAATTTTTTATTGATAAATCCATCTGGTGGAATTCTGAAATCAGTTGCATTGGCTACACCCAGCATAAAACCGTGCTTGCCTTTACTTATTTCAGCTTTTAAACCTGTGTGAGAAAAAGGACCGTTGGTAAACATATAGCTCATACTATAATTACGATTCAGTTGCGGATCCAATAATTCATAACCCACATGTGTGCCCCATGTTCCCAACGTGAATTTTATCCAATCAGCAGGAGAGTAGCTTACATACAATTGTTTAATGGCCTGGGTAATACCATCATCTGTGTAAGAAAAAGCTTTTGCTCTTGGTCCAAATCCCAGGTCAGCAACAGCACCCACTTTGCCGCCTTTATGCTCGAATTTTACACTGGCCATGCCCAATGCAAAAGAATTATGCGTTTGAGTAAAACTGGTAAAGGTATTGGCCGCTGTTTTAGCAAAATCATATTTATAGTACCCATCTACTGACCCGGTGATGGTTAATGTAGGCTTATTTTCTTCTTCCGGACTTGCTGATCCCGAAGTGTCAGGAGTAACAGATGCTATTTGGGCGTTAATAACGGTGAAAGATAGCAACCCTATGGCTGCCGTAAAGAATTTTTGTATCATTGTATTACATTTTAGATGTTAAGGAAAAGGGTACAGTTGGTATAAACTTTTGCGAGAAGTTTATACTGTTATAATCTGTGCCTTTTTTCTATTTAGATAATTTCTCTATCAGGAAAGAATGTTCATACTGTCTCTTCTTCTTCTCTTAATTTTTCATGTACAACTCCATTATTCTGTACCAATAATGTTCCCTGGTAGTATTTTTCATCATGCTGTGATGCATCCAAACCTTCCAGTTCTTCCTGTTGAGAAACTCTCATGGGGAGAATCAGGTTGATCACTTTGAAAATGATAAAGGATACAACAAAACTATATACCACAGCCAATGCCATACCTTTTACCTGTATAAGAAACTGGCCATCTACTACTAATGAATTAACAGTTTTGCTTCCGAAAACGCCGGTTAATAACATACCGGTGATACCACCTAATCCATGGCAAGCAAATACATCCAGCGGATCATCGAGTTTTGTTTTGTGTTTCAGGAATTCTGCAACAAGGTTAGAAACAATAGCTGCTACAAAACCAATGAACAATGCCTGGGGTACACCAACAAAACCTGCAGCAGGAGTAATGGCTACCAATCCAACGACTGCACCAATACAGAATCCTAATACAGATGGTTTTTTGCCCCGGATAACGTCAAGGAACATCCATGATAAACCAGCAGCGGCGGCAGCAGTATTGGTAGTAGCAAATGCATAAACACCCAATGAACCAGCACCAGCTGCACTACCAGCATTAAAACCAAACCAGCCAAACCAAAGAAGACCTGTACCAATTAATACATAGGGTATATTAGCTGGTGAAGCTGCAGTAGTTGATTTACGGGGTTTCAAAACAAGAGCGCCGGCAAGAGCAGCCATACCTGCGGAAATATGTACAACTGTTCCGCCTGCAAAATCCAATACGCCCCATTTGAACATCAATCCATCGGGATGCCAGGCCATATGGGCTAATGGCGCATATACCAATACGCCAAAGAGGACAATAAACAAAGTGTATGAACTAAAACGGATACGTTCAGCGACAGCACCTACCACAAGACCAGGTGTAATGATCGCAAACATCAGTTGGAAAAAAGAGAATAACGGTAAGGGAATCGTACTGGCAAGGCTCCAGGGTTCACCTTCCATTACTCCCTTAAAGAATAGGAAAGTAGAAGGATCGCCAATAAAACCACCAATGGATTTTCCGAAACAAAGACTAAACTGCACTACTACCCAAAGCACTGAAATGATACCGGCAGAAACTGTACTCTTGATCATCGTGGAGAGTACATTCTTACGACCAACCATTCCGCCATAGAAAAACGCCAGGGCAGGTGTCATCAGGAACACAAATGCACAGGAAACCAACATCCAGGCAATATCACCACTATTATAAATGTATTTGGGTGTTTTGCCATCGTCACCAAGCACTGATGCGGGATCAAAGGAAGCTGCGGGACTGATGAAAATCGCAGCAATTGCCACTCCTGCTAAAATCAGGAAGGGGGCTACCTGCTTAACCGTTTTTTTGCTCATACGCTTCTGTTTTTAAAGATTAATATTAATTAAAATAATAATTTGAATTATTTACAATAAAAATAATAATTAAATGCATTAACATGTGTTAGGTTGTAACAATAAGTGCATAAAATGCTAACAAAACACATATTTCTTTAAATAAAAATGAATTATTTAAAGAAATAATGTTTTAAATCAATAATAATTGGGGATCAAATGGCTTGAAGACGTAGGGAATTGTCTCTGTTTTCCAGAACGGAAACACCATTATTGAGGAACTCATCTACTTTACGGGCGCATTCACGGCCTTCGCTGATTGCCCAAACTACCAGGCTTTGGCCACGCCGCATATCACCAGCAGTAAATATTTTGGAAATATTTGTACGATAATCTTTTTCAGTTGCTTTTACATTGCCTCTTTCATCCAGTTCAATATTAAGATCATTAATGAAACCTGCATGTTGAGGGTGAACAAAACCCATTGCTAATAAGGCCAGTTCACAGGGAATATCTTTTTCTGTGCCTTCTCTTTCTACAAAACTTGCCGGTCTTCCATTCATGATCTTCCATTCCAGCTCCACCACCTTTACAGCTTTCAGATTTCCTTCTCCATCACCGATGAATTCTTTAGTGGCTACGGCCCACTGGCGATCAGCTCCTTCCTCATGCGAGGTAGTTGTTTTTAATACCATCGGGTAAGAGGGCCAGGGCATGAACTCATTTCTCTCCGCAGGAGGTTTAGGCAGTAATTCAAATTGTGTAACAGATGTTGCTCCATGACGATTTGAAGTTCCTACGCAATCACTACCTGTATCACCACCACCAATGACTACTACGTTTTTCCCTGTAGCTACTACTGCTTCATCCAATACATTACTTTCAATAGCTGCATTCGCTAAAAGATCTTTACCAGCTACTCTTTTATTATTCTGTTTTAAAAAATCCATAGCAAAATGAACACCTTTCAATTCTCTGCCGGGAATAAAAAGATTTCTTGGCATGGTGCTGCCTCCGGCTAATACGATAGCATTGAATTCGCGAAGCACATCATTGATATTAATATTCACACCAACATTCGCCAGGCACTTAAAAATAATGCCTTCTTCTTCCATCAGCTTAATCCTCCTATCCACTACCCATTTTTCAAGCTTGAAATCAGGAATGCCATAACGAAGTAAGCCACCGGGTGCATCATCTCTTTCAAACACCGTTACAGAATGACCAGCATAATTTAATTGTGCAGCTGCTGCCAATCCTGCAGGACCAGAGCCGATGACAGCTACTTTTTTGCCCGAGCGCAGGTTTGGCTTTTTAGGTTTTACAAAACCGTTTTCAAAAGCGATCTCGATAATATGTTTTTCTATTTCTTCAATGGCAACCGGGGGTTGGTTGATACCTAATACACACGCCGTCTCGCAGGGCGCCGGGCAAATACGCCCGGTAAATTCCGGGAAATTATTGGTAGAAGAAAGTATATCATACGCTTCTTTCCAATCTTTCCGGTACACGGCATCATTAAATTCCGGGATCACATTACCCAACGGGCATCCGCTATGACAAAAAGGAACGCCACAGTTCATGCAACGGGCTGCCTGCTGGTTCAATTTGTCATCATTATATTTTTCTACAAACTCATTATAATGCTGCAAACGATCAGCTACCGGTTTTTTATCCGGCATCTCTCTTGTAAATTCTAAA
>DASVOE010000066.1:0-1645 GCA_036383515.1 Chitinophagaceae bacterium
AAAACAACACTTAGGATCTTCCACCAGGATTTATGCATATAATTTTTTTCAACATTCATTGGAAGGCCAATGAGAACAGGAATCGGCTAAAAGTGCAGCAAAAATAAGGCGATGCCGGTAAACCGGGAATAAAATTTAAAAAGATCTTTTTAGTGTGCCGGGTGCTTTGAAGTTTATTAAATGGAAATGGGATGACACTGATTAAACAGGTTGTTACAGCTACAATCTTTGCAATTTTTGCAAGCTCATATACCGACTTTTAGGTTTTAAAAAAGAGTGATGACACTAATCTTTCCAAAGAAACGGGAAAAGAATGACGGCAAGTAATATCACCAGCAGATCAAGGGCCACCAGTAATAGAACAGCGCTGGCTGGAATAGTAAGTAAAGGGGCAAAAGCAGCATTAGAAAGCCGCATTAATAATAAAAGCTGGGGAATAATGATAGGGAACCCTAATACAGCCATGATGGCTGCGTTTTGTTGCGCTTTTGCTGCAATAGCTGCCAGGAAAGTAAAGACAAGGTTCAGGCTCCACCCACCCAACAAGACCAAACCGATGAAAGGCCCGATCTTTTGCATCGGGTTGCCGAGAAACAAACTGAATAAGAAAAGACTCAGAATGCTCATGGCAAGCATCAGCAACGAGTTGAATAATAATTTGGCAATAACAAAGCTGACCGGGCTGGCAATAGAATAGAAATAAAGCATCCGTCCCTTGCTTTCCTGTAAAAAACTTTTTGCAACAGCATTGATACAGATGAATAACTGTATCACCCAGAAAAGACCATTCCATACGTTGGCTTCGGGTTCGTTGATCGCCATGTACAATACAAAAATGGTAGCGCCTATATAAAGCAGGATACCATAAAAACTGTATTGCTGTCTTACTTCCAGCAGCAGGTCTTTTTTAAAGAGAGTGATAATATGGCGAATGGAGTTGATAAATAAGATTTGCTGCGAAAATACTATTAAATAAGAGTTCCTGTCTGTGGGTAATTAGCTATTTTGCTTTTTACTAAATTAATGCTGAATGAAAAAGCTAGTCATCGTAATCGTTGTTATTGTTGCAGGTCTCACAACAACAGTTATTCAATCCTGCAGGTCAAACCAGTCAGTTTCCAGGGTTTTGAAGTTTAACCTGGAAAAAGGGAAGGAATATGACTATGAAATCATCATGAATATGGATCAGCAAATGATGGGACAGGATTCAAAGATTATGCTTTCCGGCAATTATACGATGCTGGTAACAGAAGACGATGGAGCTGTAAAAACGCTTACTGGTAAATACAAGAGTTTTAAGATGAATATGAAAATGATGGGAATAGAAATAGATATTGATACGGATAAACCATCGCCACCCATGACGGAAGATGAAATGAAAATGGACCCGGCTAAGATGATGACCCGCATATTTGCCGGTATTGCAGGCAAATCATTTACCATGAAAGTGGATGCTGAAGGCAATGTACTTGAAGTAAAAGGATTCCCGGAAATAATACAATCCATTGTTGATTCGTCCGGGATGGGAGAGGAGATAAAGAGACAGATGTATGCTTCATTAAAAGATCAGTTCAATGAACAAAATATAAAAGATCAGTTTGCGCAGGTGTTCACCATTTTTCCCAATAAAGAAGTAAAAGTGGGA
>DASVOE010000067.1:0-23834 GCA_036383515.1 Chitinophagaceae bacterium
ATGACCAGGTGTATAATAATATTCAGCAGTATGGTAATACCACAGCAGCATCTGTTCCTATTGCATTATGCGAAGCATGGGAACAGGGAAAAATAAAAGAAGGCGACCTGGTTTGCCTGGCTGCTTTCGGCAGCGGATTCACCTGGGCAAGTGCTTTATTAATCTGGTAAATAGGTTTTCACGCAACCGCTAAGTGTGCTAAAAATAGATACCAGCATCACTTTGTGTTACTTCCTGCCCTTTGTGGGATATACTTTCTTTAACATAACAACTATTTATGTAATTGAATTACCCTAAACATCCTATCATTGCTTCTATATTGGTAAGATTATTGAATAAACTATAACATGAAAAATTTAGTACTATTATTGACCTTCTTATCAACTACATTTCTATTGCAGGCACAGGATAGCTGGAAAATAAAATCGAATCAAAAAGTTTTACTGGGTACCTCCACTGAAGATGAGGCAAAGAATAGTAAAAAAATTAAAAGGACTGAGCTAAATAAACCAGGTTTCCTGGAAGTGCTTTATAAAGAAATGCCTGTGAAAACCGGCTGGCAGCGTTCATTATTGTTTTTCGATGAAAATGATACAGAATTGTGGCGGAAAGATAGCAGCGCCGCCAAAATTCCCAATGCTATATTTAAAAAAATAAGTGCCGGTAAAAACAAGATAAAAATTTATACGATCTCCCTGCCCACTGATCCAAATAAGGCAGCCGCTGTTCGTGCCCGCAGAGTACATTTGTGTACACTGGAACTAAAATAACGAATGGCCAGACATATCATTTATATCATCAACCCTATTTCCGGCACCAGGACTAAAAAGGATCTGCAACTGGTTATTGAACAACAAACAAAAGCAAAGGGAATTCCATTCCAGGTTTTTCCATCTGTAGCCAGTGGTGATTATACTTTTCTTTTACCCATTATCAAAAAAGAAAAAGTAACCGACGTTGTTATTGCCGGCGGCGATGGCACGGTAAGCCAGGTAGTAAATAATTTAATGAATAGTGGTGTTGACTTTGGTATCATCCCCTGCGGATCAGGAAATGGATTGGCCTACGCCGCAAAGATCCCGAAGCAACCACTCAAAGCATTGGAGACTATCTTTAACGGCAAAGCGGCCGCTATAGATGGATTTATGATCAATGAACAATTTGCCTGCATGTTGTGCGGATTGGGATTTGATGCCAAAGTAGCGCATGATTTTGCACAGCAACCACAAAGAGGTTTAGCTACCTATGTAAAACAGGTAGTGAAAAATTTTTTCTCTGCCCAAACTTATTCTTTTGAAATAAAAATGAAAGGTACTTCGTTGCAAACAGATGCATTCTTTATCAGCGTTGCCAACAGCAACCAGTTTGGAAATAATTTCACTATCGCACCGGCAGCAAGCCTGAGTGATGGATTACTCGATATTGTGATCGTCACCAATCAAAATAAATTAAACCTGCTGCTGCAAACTTTCCGGCAGATCAGTGGGCGCAATAAATTGCAAACCGACAGCGTGATCAAAAAAGACAGGGCCGTCATTTATTTCCAAACGGATAAACTTTCCATTACCAATAGCGCCGATGCTCCGTTGCACATTGATGGAGATCCGGCTGAAACTCCCCGTAAATTAAATATTGAAGTAATGAAAAAATGTTTCCGGCTTATTCAACCTTAAGTGAATCCGGGATGGCCTTCTGATCAAATAATTTCAGGAGCTTTTCAAAATTGTCTTTATTATAAGGTGTGCTGATGGAAGCCATGATGTCTTTTTCTTCACGTTGTGATAAATGAAAGCTTAGTGCAGCTTTATTTTCATCTTTATCAGCAGCATATTGAAAGGTGATCTTATGAATTTTACGGCCTTCATGATCGCTGTAATAACTCAGCATATCGTTCTGAAAAAATTCCATCATCTTAAACCAGTTGTGCTGTAGCAATAAGAAAGGTTTGGTGGCATGATCGCTGATATCATCAGATAAATAAGGAAACTCCCATGCCCCTGCACCCCGGTCTCTTATCTGCAAAATAAGAACCCCGCTTGTGTTTTCTTTTATCCAACCCTGCAATGCTTCCACAAAACGAAGCGTGGTTTCCTGTCCATAATTATCCCTGAGCCCGGCATCCATTACATCAATGACCGGTTCAGAAGGCAGCCACACGTTGGGCAGCACGATAGGAAACGTTGCATTCATCCGCAATGCCGTTAACATACGGAGGCTATAAGGATCCTGCTTAGCAAAAAATGAGGCAAAGTCAATAGCATCCGGATCCATGAGTGGTATATGAGTGCTATCCTGCCAGCCCTGCATCATAAAACTAACCGGTTGTGTGCTGATGATCATTTTACGGCTATCCCTTGTCACCACAGAATTAAAAAACATCAGGGGAATATTGGCAGCCTTTTCATCCGCTGCATAATTTTTTAATTGTTTGTCTAATACTCCACGGGTATTGTGGTTTAGTTTTTCTTCAAATGCATAGCCCCTGTCTTTGATATACGTGTAGGGACCAACATTAAATTTTTGTGCGGGAGCTATCAGGTCTCTTGCCACAAAAGAAGAGAACAATGGATTCAATAAATCACCAGCAATATCATCTACATATTTTTTATCCTGCAGGTGGATCTCTTTGCCGTGCAGTCGTTGTAAATATAATTCACGGAAATAAGCAGCTCCGATCATTCCGCCGGAAGCACCACTGATCAGGAACGCTTTCTTCATAATGGTTCCATGCGTGATGCTATCAAGATGCTGCAATACACTCATCGTAAAAGTTGCACTACGGTGTCCGCCACCACTGGTATTAATAAAAACAAGCAATGGTTTATCGCTGTCCTGGTTTTTTTTCCAGTTTTCCAGCACGGTGATCATATTCTTTTTATCCGCTTCCACCTTTTCCTTACTGCAAAGTGCCATTAATCCTTCCCTGGTGTACAAAGGTCTTTCCGTTTTATTCTGGTAATTTATACCATAGGCTTTGTTACGGGGATCAATCCAGTCGAGCTTATAAAAAAGATTGAGTAATAAAATTAGTCCTACGAGGTAAGGAATACTCCAGCTCTGCAAAAAATAAGTGATAGCCCCTGCTACTCCAATCAGGATAGAAAAGAAAATAGTGATGCTGGCGGCAGCAGGTATCTGGAAAAAAGGATGCTCGAGGAAAAAACCAATAAGCACTAAAAAAACAAATGCAGCAAATACAGAAATGATGGCAGCAAAATGGTGGCGTTTAAAAATGGAGTCCACAAACTCTTGTGTATAATGCGATACATCCCGGCAGCGACGCAACCGAAAAGCCGATTCAAAATACCATTCCACTTTGATCAACGGAGCGCCGAAATAAACTTCACGCACAGGCTGCAGGTGAGTGATATAAGAATTAGGATTGGTGATGATCGGCATCATGCGTCGCAATATAGAACGGTCGGCCCTGAAAAAATAAAAAAAGGAAATGGCGAGCATAAAGATCAGCCCGCTAAGAAATCCTCCCACGAGAAACAAAATTTCTGTTGTACTAATCAGTTCTTTATAGTGATCGAAACGGTAAGCTTTGAAAAAATAAAAAACAAGGAAGATGATCGGAATGATCGAATTATTGATACAATATTTTAAAAAAGGATTGGTAGTAGCGGCTAAAAAACGAAAATGTCGGGTAAACAATATAAAGGTGGAAATATTCCAACTGATGATAAACATCCCGATAGACATACCCACAATAGCAGAACTGATTGAATTGACATTACCAAGGTATTCGGGCGCCAGGAATAAAGAATCAGCTCCAAAGGTTTTCATAAAAGTGCCATTCACCACGCTGAAAAGAACAAACCAGAATAGCAGAAGCACCTGGTATTTCCTGAAATGAAGAAACAACAGTTGTATAGGGAAAGAATAAAAAAATCCTTTTAACCAGTCTTTCATAAGTTAGGCAATGGTTATAACTTAAAAGTAACGATTCTTTACTGCTAAGTCAAATGGATAAAAATATCAGGAAGTTTTTAACGAATTGGATTTCCTGGCCAGGAAGAATATAAATACCAGCGATAACAACAAGAGCATGGCTACGAGTTGATGTAATTGGGCCATCCATTCAAATACACCCCATTTATTGGGTACGATCTGCAAACTGGTAAGCACAGATAATACACCCAATATAACCTGCATAACAACGAATAACAATGGCCACATCCTTGCTTTTCTCCATAAAGCCGAGCCACTTATTTTGTATAGACGTATTGTCAACAGAATAATAAGCACTACTAAAAGGTAAGCAAGGCCGCGGTGTATAAAATGAAGAGTGATCCTGTTATCAATAAGATTCAGGAGTCCTTCATCGTTATCTATCATACCGGGTGGCACTGCATATCCATTGATATCAGGCCAGGTGGCCGCTGCTGTAGCAGCTTTATGACCGGCCATCAATGCACCATAGATCAATTGAATACCCATTACAGCGATGATCCCACCTGTTAACTTTCGTACACCAGTATTAAAAACCAGTTTTTCTTTTGGTACCAATAATTGCAGGGCAAACCAAAATGTGTAGCATAACAAACCCAATGCAAAAATAAAATGAAGCGCCAGCTTTGTTGGTTTTACATAGATAGCATCGCCGGTTAACCCGCTTGCCACCATGATCCAGCCTATGGCACCTTGTAGTGCTCCTAATAAAAACAAAATGAGCATCGGTCTTACCATCTCTGGCTTGAATCGTCGCTGCACTAAAAAAATTATAAACGGTATGGCAAACACAATTCCTATCAGCCTTGCCCAAAAACGATGAAACCATTCCCAGAAAAAAATAAATTTGAAATCCTGTAAGCCGAAGTTGGAATTGAGATAGCTGAATTGAGGTGTTTGTTTGTATTTATCAAACTCCGTTATCCATTGTTGTTCACTCATCGGTGGAAATGTCCCGGTCACTACATTCCATTCTGTAATCGAAAGACCAGAACCTGTAAGCCGTGTAATACCTCCTAATAATATCTGAATGATGATCATGCCCACACCCACCAATAACCAGGTGGCTACAGGTTTGGAGGAACGATCGGTTAACTCTTTTGCCATAGCGGATGCAAAGTTAGCGGTACAAGTTTTCAACAGGGCTTTTTTGTTGAGCATAATTAAAGAAATTGCAGTGTCTTTCCCACAATGACAAGAAGTCCCAAGATTTTTCTTTGTGCACTTAGCAGCTTGGTGGGAACAGGAATTAAACCCGATGCTGAAACCATTCTACCAGGATCAATTGATTGAAGCCGGCTGTGATGAAGCTGGCCGTGGCTGTTATGCAGGTCCGGTCTTTGCCGCCGCTGTTATTTTACCAACCGATTTTTTTCATCCTTTACTGAATGACAGCAAACAATTAACTGCTGAAGAAAGAAACGAACTTAAGCCCTATATCAAAGCCCATGCTTTAGCTTATGCTGTGGGTATGGTGGATAATGACGAAATAGATCAGATCAATATTTTAAGGGCCTCTTTCAAAGCCATGCATATTGCCCTAGATAAATTAAGGAAAAAACCTTCTCTGTTATTGATAGATGGCAACCGATTTATTCCCTATAAAAACCTGCGGCATGAATGCATCATCAAAGGGGATGGTATTTATGCCAGTATCGCTGCGGCCAGTGTGCTGGCCAAAACACACCGCGATGCTTACATGAAACAGCTGCATAAAGAATTTCCGCATTACAACTGGAAAAGTAATAAAGGATACGGCACACTGGAACATCGAAATGCCATACAATCTCACGGACTGTGTAAATACCATCGAAAAAGTTTTGCCATAGATCCTGTTCAATTCTCTCTTTTTGAGCAAGAAGAAACTCAAAAAGAAATCCCTCTCCTTCCAGCTTCCGGAAATTTTATATAGCGGGTTAAACTCTGGCAATTCTATCCTGTCCTAATGCTGCCTGTTTTTTTAACGACATAAACTCGGACTCATGAAAAAGTTAATAGCACTCAGTGTAATGATGGTGGTTTTAAGTATTGCAGTATCTGCACAAATTGCAGAAAGGACCAGAAAACATTCCATTCGTCATGAATTCAGAACCGGTGACCTGACAAGACCCGAAGCAGTTGAATTGCGAAGAGATCAGCTACAGTATAATACTATGCAGCGAAGAGCAAAGCGGGATGGTATTGTTACTCCTTATGAAAGAAGAAAGCTACATCGAACCAAAGTGCATAACCGCCGGGAAGCATTTCGTTTCAAACATAACCGTCAGCGAAGAGTGATCTAGTCTCTATCAGCAATTATCATACAGAAAGAATCAGTAGCAGAAAGTAAAAGCATTGTTCGGTTGGGGCAATGCTTTTTTATTCTCTCCATTCTCCTAATCCTTCCCTTATCACGATAGGTTCGTTGCCCGTACAATCAATAATCGTTGAAGGAATGGTTCCGCCGACACCTCCATCCACTACATACTCCACTTCATTCATAAAATTCTCATGCATGATCTCAGGATCGGTATAATCTTCTACCAGCTCACCCGGTAATGATGCACTTAAGATGGGTCTGCCTAATTCATTGACGATGGCCTGTGCTATTTTATTAGCGGGTACTCTTAACCCGATCGTGTCTTTTTTGCTTTGCAATATTTTCGGAACCATCTTGCTTGCCGGCAAAATAAATGTATACGGGCCGGGCAGGTACTCTTTTAGTAAACGATATGTAGAGGTAGGAATTTGTTTTGCAAAATCACTCAGGTGGCTAAGATCGGAGCACACAAATGATAACTGGGCTTTTTGTGGGTCTACATTTTTTATACGGGCAATCCGTTCAATAGCCTTCTGCTGAAAAATGTCGCAGCCCAATCCATAAATGGTATCTGTAGGGTAAATAATAATGCCTCCCTTCTGAAGGCTTTCCACGAGTTGTTTAATCAGTCGGGGCTGGGGATTATCCGGGTGTATTCGAAGTAACATAATTGATAGTATCTTTAAAAATACAGGGTTTTGCCAAAACTGATTACTATTGTCTATCATTTGCATGACAAGTCGTAATTTGGTCACTCATTAATTTTGTTCGATATGCAATTACGACCGGTTGCTACGTTTGAAAATATTGACCCCGAAGTGTTCAAAAAGGATTATTATGAATCCGGAACTCCCGTAGTGATCAAAAATCTTGCTAAAGACTGGCCGGCATCCACCAAATGGAACTGGGATTATTTTAAACAACTGGTAGGTGATAAAAAAGTGCCCCTTTACAACAATGTAAAAAGTGACGCTTATACTCCCATCAACAAAGCAGATGATTATAAAACCTTTGGCGAATATATAGATATGATCAGTAAGGGCCCTGCGGGCTGGCGCATATTTTTATTCAACATTTTTGATCATGCGCCGGAATTGACCAACGATTTTACGTGGCCTGAACACCTGATGAAAGGGTTTGTAAAAAAATACCCCATGTTATTTACGGGTGGTGCAGGCAGTATTACACACCTGCACTTTGATATTGATCTCTCCCACATCTTACATACACAGTTTGCCGGAAGGAAAAGAGTGCTGATGTTTCCTTTTGAAGAACAGCATAAATTATATCGCAAGCCATTTGAAGTATTGAGTATGGCTGATTTCTCACATTATTATAAGGAAAACGGTTCGCCTGATTATGAAAAATTCCCTGCGTTGAAACTGGCCGAAGGTTTTGATTTTATCCTAGAGCCAGGAGATACTTTATTTATGCCGGCTGGTTACTGGCACCATATGGAATACCTCGATAGTGGGTTTGCAATGAGCTTAAGAGCAATGCAGCCATCCCTGAGTGGCAAGCTAAAAGGTGTATGGAATCTTTTTGGCATGCGCAGTATCGACACAGTAATGAAAAAGACCGTACCCAAATGGTGGTATGAAAGAAAGAAGAAAAAAATTATGGAGAATGCTGTTAAAGCACTCAACCTCTCCCGCTAAACTGAAATCTTTATTTCTTCCTGCTGCTTCATGCCCAGATATATTTAAAATAATAAACTAATTATTTTATGCTTGAAGCCTACGAAAAAGTCCTTTCTATTGATATTGGAGGCACAAGTGTAAAAGCAGCTGTAGTAGACAGGGATGGTATGATTCAGCAAGCATTTAAAAAAACGCCTACTCCATCTCCTTCGACACCCGGTGCAATAATCGCCACTATCCAGGAACTTGTAAAAGATTTCACCTACGATAAAATAGCCGTAGGTTTCCCCGGTTATATTAAAAATGGTATCGTAGTAACGGCACCCAACCTCGGTACAGAAAGCTGGCAACAAACCGACCTGGCTAAAAAACTTCATGAAGCACTTTCAAAGCCTGCAAGAGTAATTAATGATGCGGATATGCAGGGACTCGGGCTGATCAATGGCAAAGGTTTTGAAATGGTTGTTACACTGGGAACAGGTTTCGGAACATCTTTTTTTAAAAATGGCACCTTGCTTCCTCATCTTGAAGTAGCTCATCACCCGGTGAGAAAGGGTAAGACCTACGATGAATATATCGGGGCCAAAGCATTGGAAAAAATAGGAAAAGAAAGATGGAACAATAGAGTTAAATACATTCTCGGTATCCTAAAGACCGTATTTAATTACGATACTTTATACATCGGAGGTGGCAATGCCAAAAAGATAAATTTCACATTGGATGAAAATATAAAAATCGTAACCAATATTGATGGCATTGATGGTGGTGCAAGGTTATGGCAGCAACAGGAAAGTGTTTAAATGAAAATCCCGCCATTTAGTGACGGGATTTATTATAAAAGAATATTTTCAAGATCACTGTATCGTCCACACCTCATTTCCCCTGAGTAGCTTATCAAGGTCTGCCGGTTTACGGCTGATCGCTTCATCGATCTGTGCTTTCATCACATCTTCATAACAAGACCTGTTGGTTTGATAGAATACTCCAAAAGGTCTTGGCAAATGGCCTTCGATCTTTGGATCATCAAAAATCCGAACCAGTATTTGCGCCTTATACATATCATGCTCATCGTGTACCCATAAATCATCGGCACTATAACCTTCATTCAGGCTCACCACTTTGGGAGTGAAGCCATCCAGCTTAATTCCTTTATCATTGTTGGCGCCAAAAACGAAAGGTTTTCCCTGCTCGAGGAATAAAGTTTCCTGTGGCTTACTTCCTTTTTCTGTAAAAATTTCAAAGGCGCCGTCATTAAAGATGTTACAATTCTGGTAGATCTCCAGAAAAGAAGCACCTCTATGACTATTGGCCCTGATCAGCATAGCCTGCAGGTGTTTGGGGTCACGATCCATTGTTCTCGCTACAAATGTTGCATCAGCACCTAATGCCAAAGCACCAGGATTGAACGGGTGATCTATACTTCCAAAAGGCGTAGACTTCGTTACTTTATTTTCTTCTGAGGTAGGAGAGTATTGTCCCTTGGTCAAACCATAGATCTGGTTATTGAACAATAAAATATTAACATCAAAATTTCTCCGCAGCAGGTGAATGGTATGATTGCCACCGATACTCAGGCTATCTCCATCACCGGTAACGATCCAAACACTTAATTCAGGACGGCTGGCTTTTAAACCAGACGCTATGGCCGTGGCCCGACCATGAATAGAGTGCATACCATACGTATTCATATAATACGGAAAACGGCTGCTGCAGCCAATGCCGGATATGATCACAATGTTCTCACGGGCAATACCTAATGTGGGCATCACTTTCTGTACCTGGGCCAAAATAGAATAGTCGCCACAACCGGGGCACCATCTCACTTCCTGGTCGGTAGAAAAATCTTTTGCGGTTAAAACGGGGGCTGTTGTTGTCTCACTCATAAAAACAAAATCGGGGTTGGCTACAAATTTACATCATCCATTGATTAATTCTTCCCAATATTCTGCAGCCCGTCTTGTATGCGGGATAACGATCGTTCCGCCCACAATATTAGCTACAGCAAATATCTCGTACATCTCTTCAGTAGTTACGCCCTGTTCCCGGGATTTGCCCAAGTGGTATTTAATGCAGTCATCACACCGAAGCACCATACTGGCTACCAGTCCCAGCATTTCCTTGGTTTTTGTATCCAGCGCTCCTGCCGCATACGTGTTGGTATCTAAATTCCAGAGGCGTTTGATCACCAGGTTATCCTTGGCGAGGATTACTTCATTCATTTTTGTCCTGTAATCATTGAATTCTTTAACAAGAACACTCATAGCATAAAATTTTGAACGCCAAAATTAAGAAAGCAACCCTCCCGTCATTTACTATTCCGGGAAAGCCAATGAATTTGTACATTCAGCATTCAAAAAAATTCCGATGCAAAAATTTATCTTCTCTTCACTACTCTCGTTTTTCTTTTTAACAGGCCAAACACAGAATGGAAAAGAACCGGTGAAAGTAACCGATCTGCTAAAGATAAAATCAATCAGCGGCGTTACGCTGAGCAAGGATGGCAGCAAAGCGGCTTATACCGTTACCAGTATTGAACCGGATGGAGATATCAAGTGGGAATATAAATATGTTAACCAGGTATGGATGGTAAATACTGATGGCAATTCATCTCCCAAACAATTAACTGCCAAAGAAAGTTCTTCGCAGGCTGTTTTTAGCCCGGACGGAAAACAGATCGCTTTTGTAAGAACTGTAGATACTAAACCGCAAGTGTTTATTCTTCCGCTTGATGGAGGTGAGGCTAGCCAGCTAACTAAATTCAAATATGGAGCAGGCAATCCCAAATGGAGTCCTGATGGAAAACAAATTCTTTTCTCCGCCAGTATCCCGATGAAAGAATTGCTGAAAGATTCGTTGCTCAATCCAACCAAAGAAATTCCTAAATGGCCGTTTGAAAAACCGGGTTTCGGAAAGAATGAACAACTCAGGGCATCATCAGCTAAACCCGATCCTGATGGAAACATAGAGGAAGTAAGAGCTTATTTAGAAAATAATGCGACAGACAAAAAAGCAAAAGTGGTGAACAGGATGAATATGCAGGATGAAATGGAAGTAAATCCTGAGATGAGTTTCAATTATTTCTTTATTACTGAAGCTAAGATAGACGCTAAACCAAAACAAATCACCAAGGGATTTTATCGTTACAACTTCGCAGACTTTACTCCCGATGGTAAGCAATTGATACTTGCCGGGGATATTGATTCATTGCAACATCCGGACCGGTCACTGGAAAGTGAAATATTTTTAGTGAATGCAGATGGAACGGGGTTAAAAAAAATATTGGGGGAAGAAGGAAAAAGTTTTAACTCACCAGCTGTTTCCCCTTCGGGTAAATGGTTGGCTTTTCAATATGGTAATACTTCTTTTGTGAGTGTTCCCACTCTTGCCGTTATTTCATTGTCAGACGGAAGTATGAAGATCACGGATATTCCTTTTGACCGTAATAAAGGCAATCTTACCTGGAGTGAGGATGAAAAATATATTTATTTCACAGCTCCAAGCAATGGTGGCGCTCCTCTATACCGGGCAGATGTTGCATCCAAAAAAGTAGAGCAGCTTACTGATTATAATACAGGTATTGGAAGTTTTGACCTGGTGAATAATAAATTGGTATTTGTAAAAACAGAAGTGACTGATCCGGTTGAATTATATCTCGCCGATGCTGCTGCTAAAAATGAAAAAAGAGTGAGCAGCTTAAATACCGGTTGGATCAGCCAAAAGAAATTATCCTTTCCGGAGAAAAAAACATTTGTGAATGATAAAGGCATGACGATCGAATACTGGATCATGAAGCCTACCAATTATACCGCCGGTAAAAAGTATCCGTTGTTATTAGAAATTCATGGCGGCCCCTCTGCTATGTGGGGACCAGGCGAAACAAGTATGTGGCATGAGTACCAGTATTTCTGCAGCAAGGGCTATGGTGTGATGTATTGCAACCCGAGAGGAAGTGGTGGTTATGGATTAGATTTTTTAAGAGGCAATATCAATGATTGGGGTGCAGGTCCCACCAGCGATGTATTAACCGCATTGGATAAAACAGTTGCTGAAGGTTGGGCTGATACTTCAAAACTGGCCATTACCGGTGGTTCTTATGCAGGTTACCTGGTTGCCTGGATCATTGCACATGATCAGCGATTCAAAGCGGCCTGCGCACAACGTGGGGTATATGATCTCGCTACTTTTTTTGGTGAAGGCAATGCTTGGCGTTTAGTGCCCAATTATTTTGGAGGTTATCCCTGGGATGCACAAACAAAAAGCATTTTAGAAAGAGAATCACCAATCAATTATGTACAGAACATTAAAACACCGTTTATTATTTTTCATGGAGAAAATGATAGAAGAACGGGTGTGATACAAAGTGAAATGCTATACCGGAGTTTAAAAGCATTAGGAAGACCCGTCGAATATGTTCGGCATCCCGGAGCAACACATGAAATAACAAGGAGTGGTAATAACCGGCAACGAATTGACCAGATGCTGAGGACATGGGAGTTTTTTGAACGATGGATTAAGTGATAGAACACAGATGACACGGATTAAACGGATCAACACTGATTTATTTTTTTAATACTGTTTTAAAATAGAAGATGCTGATCTCTCAAAGCTGCTTAATCCGTGTCATCCGTGTTCCGCATTCCCAATTGCAATAACTTGCAGAGGCATTCAATACACGATTATGAGCAATTATGATTTTGGAATGATTGGTCTTGGCACCATGGGCCGCAATTTATTGTTGAATATTGCCGATCATGGTTTTGCTGCCATTGGTTTTGATAAAGACAGCAGCAAAGCAAGCTTATTAGAATCATCTGCTTCGCCCAATACAACAGTGAAAGGAGTAAGCACCCTGGGGGAAATGATTGAGCAGTTAAAAACTCCACGCAAAATTATGATGCTGGTACCCGCAGGGCCGATAGTGGATGCGGTGATAAAAGATCTGTTGCCCTTAACTCAACCGGGTGATATCATCATTGATGGCGGTAATTCGCATTTTACCGACACACTCAGAAGAATTGATTTCTTAAAAGACAAACAGGTTCATTTTATAGGTATGGGAGTAAGTGGTGGTGAAGAAGGTGCCCGCCGTGGACCGAGTATTATGCCTGGTGGCGATATCGAAGCATGGACATCACTGAAACCTATATTAGAAGCAGTAGCTGCAAAAGTCAATGACGATCCCTGCGTAGCATATATGGGTAAAAATGCTGCGGGTCATTATGTGAAGATGGTGCACAATGGCATTGAATATGCCATCATGCAACTGATCAGTGAAGTGTATGATATATTAAAAAGAGGAATGGGGTTGAACAATGATGAGCTGCATACTGTTTTTAAAAGATGGAATGAAGGCGAGTTGCAATCTTTCCTGGTAGAGATAACGGCAGCCATTTTTTTAAAGGATGATGAGATAACAGGTCAGCGATTGGTGGATATGATATTAGATAAGGCTGGTTCAAAAGGCACAGGCAAATGGACTTCGCAGGAAGGTATGGATCTGCCGGTATCTATTCCCACTATCGACATGGCCGTGGCGATGCGGGATATATCATCCTATAAGAATGAAAGAGTACAGGCAGCAGGGTTATTCAAACCTGTTGTAAAACCAATTAGTGGCGATAAAGAAAAAACGATTCAGCAGGTACACGATGCTTTGTACACCGCCATTATTCTTTCCTATGCACAGGGTTTGGCAATGTTGCAAAAAGCATCTGTTGAGCGGCAGATGGAAATACCCTTGCGGGATGTGGTAAAAATATGGAGAGGAGGTTGCATCATCCGCTCTTCTTTATTGGAACTCTTTACATCGGTATATAAAAAACAACCGCAGCTTGCCAATATTCTTTTGGATAAGAAAGTGGTTTCATTGATTAAGAAAAAACAAAGGGGGTTGCGTAAGACGATACAGCAATGTGTGGGTGCAAAAATTCCGGCTATAGGACTGATGAGTGCTTTGTCTTACCTCGATACATATGCAACAGAAAAAATGCCCACTAACCTGATACAGGCGCAACGGGATTTTTTTGGGGCACATACGTATCAGCGAATAGATAAAGAAGGAAGTTTTCATACTGAATGGTGATGATTCTTTAGATCGATATGAACCACATAGAAACATAGGTTTTCACATAGAAGGATGAGTTTTACTATTGTGTTCTATGTGCCTATGTGGTGAAAGTTGTTACTTCGATAGCTCAGTAGAACCTGCCTGTCGGCAGACAGGTTACAGAACGTACAAGAGTGCGACGCAACGAGGCTGATAGTAGTACTAATGCATGGCTCATAAATTAAACTGAATTACGGATACATGAAAAAGAACAAACATCTCAACCCAACTATACTTTTCATTTTTGGAGGCAGTGGCGACCTGGCTAATCGCAAACTGATACCGGCTTTATATAATCTCTTTATGGATGATTATCTTCCTGAACAATTTATTGTGGTAGGTGTAGGTCGTACTCCTTTTAAATCAGATGAGGAATACAGAAATAAATTGCTGGAAGGAGTAAAAGAGTTTTCAAGACGTAATGATAAAGTGGAAGAGCAATGGAAAAAGTTTTCGCCGCTGATCACTTATCATGAGATGGATCTGCTGGCCGATGAACCTTATATTAAAATGACGGAATGGATCAGCGGGAAGACAACCGAATGGAATGCCAAACCTACGGTGATATTTTACCTGGCTGTAGCGCCACAACTGGCTCCGGGCATTGCTAAAAAACTCTCCGAACAAAAAATGTGTACCGACTCTACTACCCGCATGGTTTTTGAAAAACCATTTGGGCATGATCTGCAGAGTGCACATGAACTGAATAAGCTGTTAAGTGGCATGTTCCAGGAAGACCAGATCTTCCGCATTGATCATTATTTGGGTAAAGAGACCGTACAAAATATCCTTGCATTTCGTTTTGCCAATGCGCTGTTTGAACCCGTCTGGAACAATCACTATATCGAACATGTACAGATCACTGCCGCAGAGACAGTAGGTGTAGAAGACAGGGGTAGTTATTATGAGCAGGCAGGAGCTTTGCGGGATATGGTGCAGAATCATGTGCTCCAGCTTTTATGCATGATAGCAATGGAAGCTCCTACATCTTTTGATGCCAATGAAGTGAGAAATAAAAAAGTGGATGTATTGAATGCATTACGAAAAATAGAACCCGAAGATGTGCATGCACATGCCGTGCGGGGACAATACTCCGCCGGATGGATAAAGGGCGATGAAGTAAAAGGATACCGGGAAGAAAAAAACATAGACCCTCAATCAGGTGTTGAAACATTTGCAGCCGTAAAATTCTTTGTTGATAACTGGCGCTGGCAGGATGTACCTTTTTATGTACGCACCGGAAAATACATGCACGAAAAAAGTACGCTTATTACCGTACAATTTAAAGAAGCACCGAAATATTCTTTCCCGCATGAATCGGCCACTTCATGGCGGGCCAATAAACTTACATTCAGTATTCAGCCGCAAACGGATATCCGTATCCGTTTCCAGGCCAAGCAGCCCGGGCCGGAGATGACATTAAATCCTGTTGATATGGTCTTTAGTTATGCAGAAGCGTATGATGGCAAAGAGCCCGAAGCGTATGAAACACTATTGGAAGATGTGATTGAAGGCAATGCTACTTTGTTTATGCGGGGCGACCAGGTGGAAGCAGCATGGAAGGCGATAAAACCTATTATGGAAACATGGGAAACAAGACCATCTGTTGATTTTCCTAATTATGCACCGGGTAGTTGGGGGCCTGAGGATGCAGAAGCCCTGATTGCCCAGGATGGTTTTCATTGGGCAACTTTACCTGCCGAAAAGAATAAAAAAACAGAAAAGAAATAAAAATGCTTCCTGATATTTCAAAAAATACAGATGAGCTTAGTGAAAAAGCAGCAGTATGGATGATCGCCTATATAAAAGAAGTATTGCAAAAACAGGATCATTTCACCATTGCCTTGTCAGGAGGAAACACACCTAAAAAATTATACCAATTACTGGCTTCTGAAAAACATAAGCATCAACTGGACTGGAGCAAGCTGCATTTTTTCTGGGGTGATGAAAGATATGTTCCGTTTGATGATGACAGCAACAATGCAAAAATGGCTTTTGAGCTATTATTTGATCATGTGCCGGTAAAGAAAGACCAGATCCATATCATGCGGACGGATATAGAACCTGAAGCCTCGGCCATAGACTATGAGAAAATTTTGAAACGATATTTCGAAAGCAATTCAGCTACGTTCGATCTTGTTTTACTGGGTTTGGGTGATAATGCGCATACGTTATCCCTGTTTCCTGGTTATGATAATATTTATGAAAAACAAAAATGGGTGATGGCTTTTTACCTGCATGAACAAAAAATGTATCGGATTACGCTGACGGCAACGGTAGTCAACAGGGCAAGCCGGGTAATTTTTTTGGTAGCAGGTGGTGATAAAGCTGTACCTCTTTATCATGTATTATATGGTGAGCATGACCCAGGTCAGTATCCAGCTCAATTAATACAACCTTATGAAACTGAACCAAAGTGGTTCATTGATGAAGCGGCAGCAGCTGAGATTCAAAAATAAATGTACAGGCATACTACTTTTGATGCAATCGTAACGTCTGTTGCAGCATATACTTTTCTAAATTCATTTTATGCTATCTAATAAAAATAAATTAGTGACTATTTTCTGTTTGCTTACTCTCGTGTTGCTGGGTATAGCTGCCATAAAACCACCGGAAGGGAAATTTAAAAACCTGCAAATACTCCCCAAAGATATCAGTGAAGAAAAGCTGGACAGCATTATGGATGCTTATAATACAGCGTTGGGTGTAAACTGCAAATTTTGTCATTCGGCTGTAAAAGACTTTCCCGATAGTTTAGATTATGCTGCAGATACAGAACCCATGAAAGCGGATGCCAGGAAAATGATGCGGATGGTCATCAATATAAATACCACCAACTTCTATTTTGATAAAAATGAAAGACCCGAATACCTGAAGGTGGTTCATTGCAACACCTGCCACCGGGGTGAGGCGTTTCCCGAGCAATAATGATTAATTTTTTATGGAGCGTAACCAGTCTTTGATTCCCTTTGTAATTTTTTGTGCCGTGAGAATCTGAAAAGCAGGATCCAGTATGCGTTTCTCATCTTCCGGGTTACTTAAGAAAGCCACTTCTACCAGGCAATTGGGATAATCAGTCGGGCCATTAAGCGTAAAATTGAAACTGCCAATGTTGCCAAATTCTTTTAAACCTGTTTCCAGCATCCGCTTTAATATAAATTGAGTCATTGGACGAAAGCCGATATGTTTATAATAAGTGCTTACCCCCTGGATCGAATCTTTACCAGAAGAATTAAGATGAATGCTTATTAAAAGATCGGGCTCCTGTTGTTTTACCATTTCCCATCTTTCTGTCATACTTAAAGAAGTATCCTTGTCTCGTGTCATATACACTGTTGCCTTTTCCTGCTCCAATGCTTTTTGTAATTCTTTTGCAATCTTCAGGGTATAGTCTTTTTCCAATACCCTTGTTGTTTTTCCGCTGGCGCCGGTGTTGGTGCCACCATGTCCTGCATCAATAGCTATTTTAAGTTTATCTAAACTCAAAACGGCTGGTTGTCTTTTTATCTTAATGGTTAATCTTTTATCGAGATAATAAATGCTATAGCCCCAGTGATGCGAATGTTTCAATTCTATCGTGAGCCTGAATACATCATCCTCCGTTTGTTCGTAATAAACATTTTTTACTTCTTCGGCAGAGGCAAGCTGGGTGATCCAATTGGTATTGGTAGTAGCACCAAAAATATCCACTGTAATTTTCGAAGGATTGACCAGTTGCTGGCTACGATAAGGTAATTGTTCATCCAGTGACACCGCAACATAATCATATATACTATCACCCCATACTTTCCAGCTCCCTGTTAAATAATAAGGTCGGGATGTTGGCAGGGTGTCTGGTTTGAAATTAATTTTAGGTAAGTAGGCAAAATGATTTTTTGATAATTGCAACTTGTAATCATTATATATGCTATCTACTACTTTAACAACAACGTTCGTGTCGAGATACGTCATCTTAGCGCCGCCCAGCCTGTCATCTCCCAATCCATATTCGAGATAAGAAAGTAAGCCGGTGGTTTTACCCGTCATTAAAACAGGAGAATTTGTTTGTGCGACACATCGTGTGCTGCATAAAATGCCTGCAAAAAGCCATAATCGTAACATAACAGCAAGATAACATAAAAACCCTTGAAGAACATTTTAGTATAATTACTAAAGTAGTCATTGCTTTTACTGAATTTTAATAGAAACCAATGCCATAAGCACTATACATTCTATAATCTCGTTTATATTAGTAGCAGCAAAAAAACGCATCAACGTTTTTTGTAAACCTTATCTGAAGAAAAAAATTGTCTATGACGTTGTTTGATGTGATGGGCCTGGTCTCAACGATGGCCTTATCCTTACCCATATTAACGATTATTGCCATGGGCCTTGCGGGATACAGAAGTTTCCCTGCCCTACTCGCCTACTATATTGTTGTAGCCAGTTATAATATGCTTACGCAAGGCTACATAAAAGCTAATGATAATTTTATATACTATTTTGGCATTGCTAACAACCTGTTGGACGCTCCGTTAATGGTAACTTTTCTGTCCTACTTCAGTGCAACTACCCCGGCTAAAAAAAGAATGAGGATCGCCGTAATAGCCTTTATTGCTTTTGAACTGATTATTGTTTCCTTATTTGGTATTACTGTAAAAAGCATGACTATAATAATGGGACCTGGCATTGTGCTGGTACTTTCTTTCTGTCTGCCTTATTTTGTTCGGTTAACCAAGATCACTATCGTGAACCAGAAAGCGATGGGCAAGGCCATGATGGTAGCATCGCTGTTATTTGCATACGGTTGTTACAGCATTATTTATGTCATGTATTATTTACTGGATAGTAAAGATGTTCAAAATACTTTCCTCGTCTATTTCTTTGCATCTACTTTTTCTACATTGTTAATGAGCGCCGGGATTGTTGTTGAAAGAAAAAGAGTAAGGAAACTTTCTGAATTAAAAATTGTACGCAAAGAGCTCTCCGAATTATATGCAGACGATAAAACAGTTGCTCCATTAAGACCAGCCATTTTTGATTACGATAAAGAGCAATGGAATTAATAACAGTATTTCCCTTCTGCTATCATCTTATCAGCAATTCTTCTCCTGGCATCTTTACAATTGAAAGGCTCTGCTTTGGTAAACCGTTTCAATCCCATCAGGATCATCCGTTGTTCATCACCATCGGCAAATGAGTTGATCGCATCTTTCCCTGACTTATTCACTCTATCTGCTGCATCATATAGATAAGTTCTCATTATATCCAAATAAAGCTGGTTGGCCGCTTCTCCGTTTTTATCCACCATTTTCATTACCCGCAGCAACACACTTTCTGCATTAAATGTTTCGATCGCCATATCCGCAATATTCATCAACACTTCCTGTTCTTGCTCGATCTTTGTCATCAACTTTTGCACCGCAGCTCCTGAAGTAAGCAGGATTGCCTTCTTCAGGTTGAGGATCAGTTTTCTTTCTTTGGCAAATGCTGTTTCATCTTCAGCACCAAAATCGGGGATGCTCATTAATTCTTTTGAAACCGCCATAGCCGGTCCCATCAGGTCAAGCCGGCCCTGCATCGCTCTTTTCAATGTCATATCCAGCGTCAATAAACGATTGATCTCATTGGTGCCTTCATATATCCTGTTAATGCGACTATCACGATAAGCTCTGGAGATATTGTATTCAGCACTGAAGCCGTTGCCACCATGCACCTGCACCCCTTCATCTACTACGTAATCCAATGCTTCACTGCCGTATACTTTCAGCATCGCACACTCGATCGCATATTCTTCTGCAGCACCTAATAAGGATTCATTGAAAGGTTTGCCTGCCTGGATTAATTCATGTTCTTTATCATCGATCCATTTGGCTGTACGATACAATGCTGATTCACCTACAAAAACACGGATGGCCATTTCAGCCAGTTTGTATTTGATAGCGCCAAAATTAGATATCGGTTGTTTGAACTGTTCCCTTGTTCTCGCATATTCCACCGTACCGCTCAATGATCTTCTCGCACCACCAATCGCCGCTGCACATAATTTAAGACGGCCGATGTTCAAAATATTAAAAGCGATCTTATGTCCTTTGCCTATTTCACCCAATACATTCTCAACCGGTACTTTCGCATCCTGGAAGTATAATTGAACAGTGGAAGAACCTTTGATCCCCATTTTATGTTCTTCAGGACCTTGTGTAAAACCTTCCGTTCCTCTTTCTACTATAAAGCCTGTAAATTTATCACCATCCACTTTTGCAAACACGGTATATACCTGGGCAAAGCCTCCATTGGTGATCCAGCATTTTTGTCCATTCAATAAATAATACTTGCCATCATCACTCAGTTTCGCTGTTGTTTTGGCGCCTAAGGCATCACTGCCACTATTGGGTTCTGTCAACCCGTAAGCCCCGGCCCACTCGCCAGTGATCAGTTTGGGTATATATTTTTGTTTTTGTTCTGGTGTTCCAAAATATAAAATCGGTAAAGTACCAATACCCGTGTGTGCAGCGATAGCCACCGAGAAAGAATGACCTGCACCGAGGTATTCATTCACCAGGGTTGAAGTAATAAAATCTTTTCCTAACCCACCATATTCTTCAGGAAAAGAAACTGATAACAATCCCTGCTCACCGGCTTTTGTCACCAGCGATTTCATCAACCCGGGTTCAAGGTTGTCGATACGGTCGAGTATGGGATATACTTCTGCATCCAAAAATTGGTCGCACATACTACGGATCATCAGTTGCTCCTCCCCAAAATCTTCCGGCGTAAATGTTTCAAACGGAGATGATTCTTTCACCAGCCATTCACCACCTTTTAAAAGGTTCTTTGTTTCTGTTGCAGTACTCATATAAAAGGTTTTAAAAAGCCCCACCTAACCTCCCCGAAGGGGAGGAACAGGGAAGCGGTTGATAGATCATAAATTGCTTTATAAAAAATATTCCAATATACACTTCAGCAATAATTACATTTTCAATCTGTCGGAGTTCTAAGTCTCCCCTTTGGGGAGATTTAGAGGGGCCTCACTTCAAATTATCATACACCACCTGCAATACTTCCTTACACACATCAATTTTATCTGCCGGCACGGTTTCCAATGCTTCATTCAAGGTTTGCTCCGCCAATGCCATCGATTCCTCCTGCAATTTCACGGCTTGCTTCGTGAGATATATTAAATTGATCCTTCTGTCAGTTTCAGAGGGTACTCTTTTTACGAGGTTTTGTTTTTCCAGGTTATCAACCAATCTTGTAATGCTGGGTTTATCGCGAAAAGTAGCGTTGCATAATTCCTGTTGGCTGATGCCTTCCTGTTTCCATAAATGATACAACACACTCCATTGTTCAATGGTGAGATTGAGTCCGGCGCTATTGAATTTTTTTTGTAATCGCCGGGCAATGGCAGTAGAAGCTTTGCCGGTAACAAAACTGTAAAGTTCTCCTTTTTTAAATTGGTTGTTTGGCATATAGTTGTTTGTGCAACTATCCAAAATTAATCTTATTTTTGAAACACACAAGTTATTTTCTGTAAAATTTTTGTGTCTTTACGGGATGGAACATCGCCTGCTTAATTATAAAAATTCGAAGATCAGTTATTACTGTTTTGGTACAGGAGACCGACCTGTCCTGTGTTTTCATGGCTATGGTGAGGAGGCGGATAGCTATAATTTTTTAGAAAAATATGCAGGCTCTGAATTTAGCTTCTACTCGATTGATCTTCCCTTTCATGGAAAGACTCAATGGAAGGAAGAATTGAACTTTACTCCTCATGATCTGCAACAAATCGTTGAATACATTTTACATCCCGATAACCAGCAACCAGTAACCAGCAATCAGCAACTAACCCTGATGGGGTTTAGCCTTGGCGGCCGCATGGCGCTTCGTCTTTATCAATCTCAACCCAATCAAATAGAAAAATTAGTCTTATTGGCTCCTGATGGATTGAAAGTGAATTTCTGGTATTGGCTGGCTACGCAAACCTGGATAGGTAACAGGCTTTTTGCGTTTACCATGAAACATCCCGGTTGGTTCTTTGGTTTTTTAAAGTTGCTGAACAAACTGAAGCTGGTGAATGCAAGCATTTTCAAATTTGTCAACTATTATATCGGTGATAAAGAAGTGCGGCGGCTTTTATATGAACGATGGACAACCTTACGCAAAATAAAACCTGATCTTGCAATAATAAAAGAATCTACCAGGGCGAATAACATCCCTATCCGGCTGATCTATGGCCAACATGACCGCATCATTCTATCATCAGTGGGTGAAAAATTTAAAAAAGGAATAGAAGGACAATGTAGTTTGTCCGTCATTCGATCTGGCCACCAGGTACTGCATGAAAAACATGTGGAAGAAATATTATCAGCTTTGCGGCACTGATTGCAATGATTAGATTTGCTGGCCTGCATGATTATAGTTTACATCATCATAGCATTGTTTGCGATCTACAGTAGCCTGGTATTATATTACTGGTATAGCTGGAGATCCATTCCTGTTTTTACTCCACCGGCTTTTGTCTTACCTGTTAAAATATCCGTGATCATTCCAGCCCGAAATGAAGAAAAAAATATACGACAGCTTTTAAACGCCCTGGATCAACAAACATATCCCAAAGATCTATTTGAAGTAATTGTGATTGATGATCATTCAACAGATACGACTGCTGCCATCGTTCAGCAATTTCCTGCTGTTAAATTGATCGGGTTAACAGACAACAATATCAATTCTTATAAAAAGAAAGCGATCGAAACCGGCATCGCAGCAGCCACGGGTGAGCTCATCGTAACCACCGATGCGGATTGCCTGCCACCAACAGGTTGGTTGCAAATCATCGTCGCATTCAAACAACAAACTAACGCAGTGTTTATTGCTGCACCTGTTTCTATCCATTGTAATTCTTCCATTGTTCAATTATTTCAATCCATAGATTTTATGGTATTGCAGGGAATAACGGGTGCCGCTGTTTATAAAAAACAGTTGTCAATGTGCAATGGCGCTAACCTTGCTTATGAAAGAAATGCGTTTTATAAAGTGGGCGGCTTTGCAGGTATCGACAATATAGCATCAGGTGATGATATGCTGCTGATGCATAAAATAGCAAATCAATATCCTGGCCAGGTCCATTTTTTGAAATCAAAAGATGCCATTGTAGTTACCGCTCCCATGTCAACATGGAAAGATTTTTTTAACCAGCGTATCCGTTGGGCCAGCAAGGCAGCGAAATATGATGATAAAAGAATTTTACCGGTGCTGCTATTCGTTTATCTTTTTAATTTATCCTTTCTTGTTTTATTTATTAGCGGCTTTTGGAATTATTACTACTGGATATTCCTGTTAATTGGTTGGACACTTAAAACAGTTGTCGAGCTGCCCTTATTCTTCTCCGTTGCTGAATTTTTTAATAAACAATGGGCTTTAAAACTATTCTTCTTCTTTCAGCCTCTCCATATTATATATACTGTTGTTTCGGGTCTGTTTGGTCAGTTTGGAAAATATGAATGGAAAGGAAGACGGGTGAAGTAGTAAAGAAGATGGGCCGGGATTTGGTATAAAAAATTCGATCGACACTTTTATATAAATTCTCCAATACTAAATTCCTGATTCCTCTTTTACACTTAACTTTCGGGTTCATGAACCAATCCCCCTCCTTTCAACAAGCAGCCTGGAAACGTTTAAAAAAAAACAAAGGCGCTGTATTCGGACTGCTGGTGATCTTACTGGCTGTATTCGTAGCTGTATTCGCCTATTTTATTGCACCGGATTCATCACCTTATGCTAACCGTATCATTTTAGAAATTGATGGTGAAAAGCCCGGGTTCAAACAAAGTTTCATTAAAGTAAAAAAAGAAAAACA
>DASVOE010000068.1:0-22825 GCA_036383515.1 Chitinophagaceae bacterium
GATAATTGTAAGGGTTCAGCCACTGCTTGCATTTGAATTTAAAATTTGATGAATGAAGCCAAAAATACTCAATTATGCAACTAACAGCTGTTCATTTCGAGTAATCAAAATAAAATGAATTCAAATCAGGTTTATGCAGTCGCCACCGTTTTAATTCATGATCATACAAGGCCCGGCCAAGATTCTTAAAAAATGGATTGCCGGTTTTTTCATAGTCATAATTATCATCATTGAAAATACCATCGCTGTTGCAATAGATAATTGCAGATACCATGAACTCAATATTGTTTTTATAATCGGCAACATAGGAGGCATCAATTAAAAAGCCGTAGGCTGTTCCTGTTTTATTAAAGATGCGGATATGAGGTTCCGGTGTTGTTTTTTCGGTACCGTAGTAAATCGTTTTTATATAATTACTCCAGAATTCCTGGGGCAAATAGGCCGGGCTCTTTGATTCAGGAGGAACCATCGACATATAACGGCGAAGGAAATCATAATCATCGTCCCTGAGATCAAACCGTTGGTTTTTTGCCATTGCAGCAGGAAACATAATACTGCGTACCATTAAATGAAGACTTTGCAGGGTCATCCTGTTCTTCATCGAAAAATCAAAAGGCTGTCTTACCAGTTCATCTCCCCGCATAAATCCTTTACCCATTTTTGTATCTCTTTGTACATAGATCAATGCACTTTTTTCAGCCGGCTTTTCATAAATAACTTTCCCGGCGGTATCAATAAATTTCACCGGGTTAGTATGACGGTTCTCTTCTTCGCTAAGACTGATACTGAGCCGGTGAATGATCTGCACATCGGTATAGCCCATTTTATGCAGCGTGTTATTGATATATTCCTGTCCTAAAAATTCATACAGGCGGTTGAAGGCGTCATTATCGCTCACCAGTAATATCTTTTTGATGTAATGAGCAATGGTGGGACGGCCATCAGGAGCAGAAGGATCGTTGGTAACTTCCGTCTGCGTCTCTCCTTCTGCTCCGGTGATCATGGTCGTATTCATATTCAGCCCCGGTATATTCAGTTCCTTTAATTTTTGCAGGGCCAGTACAGCAATGGGAAATTTAACTGTGGAGGCGGGATAGAAATATGTATCGGGATTGACATTATAATAATGATCGGTGAATTTAGGTTTACCTCCTTTTGTCCTGTCAATTTGGGTGTAGATGATCTGTATGCCCAGTTCATCTTTTTTAGCCAGGATAGAATCAAACCATGAATTATTTTTTGTTAGCAGGTCGGCTAGAAAAGTATCGGGCAATCCGTTACCTGTGGCTGTATTTTTTTGCGAAGGAGTACAACTATTCATGATAATGAAAAGAAGCAGTATTGGTTTGATGAAGAGTTTTGGTTTCATGAAAGTAAATTAAACATAAAACACGGATGAAGAATTTTCGATCCTAACCAGCAGTGCTATGGTTTAGAAAATATATTCATTTCAAGGTAAAAAGTGTCTTGAGTAGTATTGTCTTACCCCGACAGTGTATTTTTAAAACTCTGAAACCCAACCCGCAAATACCCTCAAAAAGGTGAAAAACTCCGGGTGAGCCCGGTTTCGGATTCTGGCTTAAAACCCTATCTTTGCCGTCCTTAAAAATTCCACTTAAGCCTTTCTCTGCCTGGAATAAATGACAGTATAAAGGCTTTTAAAAGTAAATACCCAAACGTATGCAATTCAAAGGCCTGGTGCGATTCTTTGCTATCCTGCTTATTATCTACTCCATTTACCAATTATCTTTTACCTGGTTTGTAAAAAGCCATGAAAAAAAACTGGAAAAACAAGCCCTGGAATTTGTCCAGGCTAAATATCCGGAAGCTAAGAAATTTTCAGACGGTGATCTGCTATCCGACACCCTGAAGAAATTTTACAACGATCAATTAAAAAGTTTACAGTTAAGTACCCGGGATCAAACCCTGACCTATGGTATCACTGGTCCTATCAGTTACCAGAAGGCCAAGGAAGAAGAGTTGAATCTCGGTCTCGATCTGCAGGGAGGTATGAATGTGACCATGGAAGTGGAGATGACCGGGTTGCTGAAAACTTTATCCAATAATTCAACTGATCCTAATTTTTTAAAGGCATTGGATAATGCTGAAAAAAGTAAAGCCAACAGCGACGCTGATTTTGTAACCTTGTTTGCCAACGAATACAAAGCGTTAGCCGGTCCCAATAAATTATCAAGCCTGTTCTTTGCTGCCAACAGTAAAGAGATCAAGATCGGCGATAGCGACGAAAAGGTGAAAGCCATGCTGAAAAGCCAGGCAAAAGCTGCCTTTGACAATACTTTTCTTGTATTAGGCAATCGTATCGACCAGTTCGGTGTAGCACAGCCCAGCATCAATCCTAATCCTGATAAAGGGATCATCACAGTGGAATTGCCCGGCGTACAAGACAGGGAAAGAGTAAGAAACCTGTTGCAATCTTCTGCAAACCTCCAGTTTTGGGAAACCTATCCCCGTAGTGAGGAGATTATGCGTGCATTGGTCAGCGCAGAAACTGATTTTAAAACCCTGATGGGTGGAACAGTCGCTGATACAACAGCAGGTAAAAAGATTGACACAACAACTTCCACTGCTAATAAATCACTTGACACTGCAGGAAGCAAAGCCCAAACATTAGCAGAGAAACTTGCAGCACAACAAAAAGATACCGGTGGTATTAAATTACCCGCAGCTGATGAGAAGAAAACAAAAACATTAGCTGAATTACTCAAACCAGGTGGCCCCGGCATTGGAATGGTGGATGTAGGTGATACGGCAGCCGTAAGAGGTTATTTAACCAATCCTCTTATCAGCAGGCATTTTCCGAATGATGTCAGGCTTGCTTATGGTATTGCGGATAATGCCAATAAAAAACAGCTGCCGCTTTATTTCCTGAAAACAGGAAACCGGGAGAAAGCCCCGATCGAAGGCGAATCTATTGAAACGGCAAAACAAGATTTCGATCAGCGTACTGGTAAGCCTGATGTGACAATGGAAATGGATAATGCAGGCGCCAAAGTGTGGGAGAACATTACAACGATCAGTGCAAAAAACGGAATTCCTATTGCTATCGCTCTGGATGGTATCGTTTATTCAGCTCCTGTAGCAAATGAGCCTATTGCCGGAGGACGTTCCAATATCACTGGTAACTTTAGCGTAGAAGAAGCACAGGATCTTGCCAACATATTAAAATCTGGTAAACTCTCTGCCCCTGCCAAGATCGTACAGGAACAACAAGTAGGTCCTACCTTAGGTAAAGCAGCAATTCATGGCGGCACGATGGCTTTCCTTATTTCTTTCATCGTTATCTTTTTACTGATGCTGGTTTACTATAACACCAGCGGATGGATCGCCAATATTGCTTTGATCCTTAACCTGCTTTTTACAGTAGGTGTGTTGACGGGATTAGGAGCCACTTTAACAGCACCCGGTATTGCCGGCCTGGTATTAACTATCGGTATGGCGGTGGATACCAACGTTATCATTTATGAACGTATCAAAGAAGAATTGAACAGGGGTAAAGGATATATTCCGGCGATCAACGATGGATACAAAAGATCGTTGCCACCCGTACTCGATGGTCACGTTACGATTTTATTAACGGCCATTATCCTTTATACATTTGGATTGGGCCCCGTGAAAGGATTTGCAACCACGCAGATCATCGGTATCCTGTTATCATTATTCTGTGGTATTCTCGTTAGCCGTTGGATCAGTGATATATTTACCAGCCGTAAACGTCACCTGGAATATTTTACCGGTGTCAGCCGTCGTATTTTTCAACATGCAAAATTCAAATTCATCGAATACCGTAAGATTGCTTATATCATCTCCTTTATAATATTAGGATTAGGTATCGCTTCTTTTTTCAATGGTTTTGATTATGGAGTTGAGTTTGAGGGAGGCCGGAGTTATACTGTTCGTTTTGATAAAGAAGTGGATGTAGAGCAGGTAAGAGATGAATTGAAAGCGGCATTTAATAATGAGAGCCCGATCATTAAAACGATTGGCGATAACCAGACACTGGATATTACTACTGCTTACAAAATAGACTCTACAGGTTTGACAGTTGATTCTGTTGTACAAAGCACGTTAATGACCGGATTAAAGAATCATTTACCCGCAGGAATCACCTATGAAAAATTCGACGATGTTTATAAAATAGGTTCAAAAAAAGTATTACCGACTATCTCTGATGATCTGAAAAGAGGCGCCATCAAGGCTACCATTTTTGCCCTGATCGCTATCTTCCTTTATATTTTTATCCGCTTCCGTGACTGGAGATATTCATTGGGTACCATCATTGCCTTGCTGCACGACGTGCTGGTAACATTGATCGTTTTCTCGTTTGCAAAATCAGTTGTGCCTTTCCCGCTGGAGATCGATCAGCATTTCATTGCAGCGGTATTAACGGTAATAGGTTTCTCGATGAACGATACCGTTATCGTTTTTGACCGTATCCGTGAAGACAGGAAATTGTATCCTTCTGCAGCATTGGGCGATACGATCAACAGGGCGATCAATGAAACGCTTAGCCGTACCATCATGACTTCAGTAACCGTATTCCTGACGATCCTGATTCTCTTCATCGCCGGTGGTGAGGTAACAAGAGGTTTCGCCTTTGCGATGCTTATTGGGGTAATCACGGGTACTTATTCTTCTATCTTTGTTGCGGCACCAATATTGGTTGACCTTGGATCAAAGAAAAAAGAAAAGGTTTCTGCTTCTTTAAAAAAGGACGAAAAGCCTGCTATAGCTAAAGCATAGAAAATTGATATAATATTAGTGAAGCCTGTCTTTATTAACAAGGCAGGTTTTTTTATTTCACCGGTTTCCCAGCGATGTATGCAATTGCGTTTTATTGCCACTTCATTTCGCTATTTTTATAACAATCGAAAGGCATGATTTTTTCAACAGTAAATATAATATTGGTAGGCTCCCTGTTGCTGATCGCCAGCATCATTGCCAATAAAACTTCACATAAGACCGGTATTCCCACCCTTCTGCTCTTTATGCTCATCGGCATGCTGGCCGGTTCTGAAGGCATTGGTAAAATTAATTTTGATGACCCGCATACAGCGCAGGTATTGGGAGTAGTTGCTTTAAACTTTATTCTTTTTTCGGGTGGTATGGATACCCGCTGGGAAAGTGTAAAGCCTATTGTATGGAGAGGCATTTCTTTATCTACTATCGGGGTGTTATTAACTGCCACGACGGTAGGCATATTTACTTATCTTATTACTGACTTTACAATCCTGGAGGGTTTATTATTAGGTTCTATCGTTTCAGCCACCGATGCAGCTGCCGTGTTCTCCATTTTACGTTCCCGCAATATTGGATTAAAAGGTCAGCTGCGACCCACACTTGAACTGGAAAGTGGAAGTAATGATCCCCTGGCTTATGTACTTACTATCAGTTTTACTTACCTGGTTACACATGAAGATGCGTCCTATGCAATGCTGGCCTTAAGTTTTGTAAAAGAAATGATAATCGGCGGAATCGCCGGTTATGCATTAGGTAAGATTATGGTATTTGTGATCAACCGGATTAAATTAGATATTGAAGGCCTTTATCCTGTGTTGGTAATGGGGATGTTGTTCTTTGCGTATTCGTTTACACATGTAATAGGAGGCAATGGCTTTCTCACTATTTATCTCGCTGCCCTTGTATTAGGCAATAGTAATTTTATTCATAAAAAAAGTATTCTCAAATTTTATGACGGCCAGGCATGGCTCATGCAGATCGTCATGTTCCTTACGCTGGGTTTGCTGGTGTTTCCCTCCCGCATCTTTCCTATCATTGATATTGGATTACTCATTTCTGTTGTTCTTATTTTCATAGCAAGACCTATTGGTGTTTTTATCAGTCTTTCCTTTTTTAAAATGAAGATCAGGGATAAACTTTTTATCTCATGGGTAGGCTTGCGGGGAGCCGTACCGATTGTGTTTGCTACCTATCCCCTGATCGCTGGTGTGGGCAAAGCCGATATGATCTTTAACCTGGTTTTCTTTATTTCAACCTCATCGGTGTTATTGCAGGGAACTACGCTGCCGATGGTAGCTAAGTGGTTAAAAGTAACAGTACCCAGGAAAGCAAAAAAGATCACTCCGCTCGACATGGAACTGAACGATACCATGCAATCAGAATTTGTAGAGATCATCTTGCCAGGCAATAGTATTGCAATCGGTAAAGCCATTGTGAAGCTAAAGCTGCCCAAACCAGTTTTGATCGTTTTGCTGGTAAGAGAGGGAAAATATATTCAGCCCAATGGTTCAACTATTTTAGAAGAAGGTGATAAATTGTTGCTGCTGGCCAACAATAAAGAAATACTAAACGAAGTCTATTCGATATTAGGGGTGTGATGTGTTGAAAACAAATGCTTGAAAAAAACTGTATGGTCTTAGCGTTCCTATAGCTATCGGATTATGGTAACTACACAGCGAAAGAAGTACCACAACCACAAGTAGCGCTTGCATTGGGGTTTTTAAAGGTAAAACCACGGTTATTCAATCCGTCCTGCCAGTCCACCTGCATTCCATATAAATAAATTCCATGTGATTTATTCATCACACAGCGTATTCCTTCTATTTCAAATTCCTGGTCATTCTCGTCTTGGTTGTCGAAGCCGAGAATATAAGTCATGCCGGAACAGCCCCCACCTTTTACACCCACTCTTAAAACCTGGGAGGCGTCAAAGTTTTCCTGTGCCATCAATCTCCTGATTTCTGCAATAGCCCCTGCTGTAAGGGTAACAGGGTTTATAATCGTTGTTTCCATACCCCAAAAATAATTATTCTTTGCCGGCTAACCGAATGCCGGGCTTCCGATATAGGAAATTTTAACCATTTTGCTACCAGGGATATCCTTCTTGCCACTCGCCTTTCCTTCCCTATTTTTGCTGATAACACAAAATACATTCCTATGGATCAAAACATGATCACTTTTATTACTGCCATCATCGCATTGTTAATTGCCTTATACAGTTTTTATCTCGTCAATGAACTGCGAAAGAAAAAAGCAAAAACAGAAACCGATACTTACAGCAGTCGTCCTTTGCAATTGCAGGCCTATGAAAGATTGGTCGTGCTGGCAGAAAGAATAGCCATTACTAACCTCGTAAGCAGGGCTAATCAACCGGGGTTAGAAGCCAGGCAAATGCATAGACTTTTGCTGGATAGTATCAAGCAGGAAGTGGAATACAATGCTTCACAACAGATCTATGTAAGCCCCGTAGCATGGGAAGCGATAAAAAATTTAAAAGACCAGAATATGCTGATCATTAACCAGGTGGCAGCCAGCCTTCCCCCCGAAGCCAGTGGCATGGATCTTAACAGGCGATTGTTGGAATTTATGATGTCCAGTAAAAAAGGCACATTGCACGAGGTAGTGCTGGAGGCATTGAATTTTGAAGCCAAGAAGATGATGAAATAAAAAGTGCTGGTTCTTTATTCCCGGGATTATACCACATCTTAAAATCATGTATGGCAGACGATAAAAAAATATATACTGATTCGGGAATAGAGATAAAACCTCTTTATACGCAAGAGGCCATGCCAGCAACCAGTGATGAACAACCAGGAACTTTTCCTTTCACTCGTGGTGTTCAACCCGATATGTACCGGGGAAAATTATGGACCATGCGTCAGTATGCAGGTTTTTCCACTGCTGAAGAAAGCAATAAACGATACCATTATTTATTATCACAGGGTGTAAGCGGATTGAGTGTGGCATTTGATCTTCCCACACAAATTGGTTATGACAGCGATCATGCACTGGCAGAGGGTGAAGTGGGAAAAGTAGGCGTAGCTATTGACAGCATCGAAGACATCCAGGCATTGTTCAATGGAATAAAGCTGGAAGATGTCAGTACCTCTATGACGATCAATGCAACAGGATTTATTCTTCTCTCTTTTTACGTTGCTTTAGCCAAACAACAAGGCGCCGATCTGAAAAAAATAACCGGTACTATTCAAAACGATATTTTAAAAGAATATGCGGCGAGAGGCACTTACATCTATCCGCCCAAGCCTTCCATGCGTATCATCACCGATATTTTTGAGTGGTGCAGTAAAGAAGTGCCAAAATGGAATACTATCTCTATCTCCGGTTATCATATCCGTGAAGCAGGATCAACAGCGGTACAGGAAATAGCTTTTACTTTAAGTAATGGCAAAGCGTATGTGAAAGCAGCTATAGAAAAAGGAATGGATATAAATGTTTTTGGTAAACGCCTCTCCTTCTTTTTCAATGCCCATAATAATTTGTTTGAAGAAGTAGCCAAGTTCCGGGCCGCGAGGAAAATGTGGGCCATAATGATGAAAGAGATGGGAGCCACCGATCCCAAAGCCATGATGCTTCGTTTTCATACCCAGACGGGGGGCAGCACGTTGACTGCACAACAGCCCCTCAATAATATCTCAAGAGTAACAATACAAACATTGGGGGCCGTATTGGGAGGAACTCAATCATTACACACTAATGGCTATGATGAAGCATTGAGCTTGCCTACCGAAGAAGCAGCAAGAATTGCATTACGGACGCAACAGATAGTAGCATTTGAAAGCGGTGCTCCTGATACGGTTGACCCTTTAGCCGGATCTTATTTTGTGGAATCACTCACACATGAAGTAGAACAGGCCGCCTGGAAACTTATTGAAAAGATTGATGCGATGGGCGGAAGCGTAGCGGCTATTGAGCAGGGATTTATTCAGAATGAAATTGCTAAAAGCGCTTACGAATACCAGCGCAATATTGAAACAGGTGAAAAGATCATTGTAGGCGTTAATAAATTTCAATCAAAAGAAGAGGCACCAATAGCTATGATGAGAGTAGACGATAGCATCCGGCAGGTGCAGGTAGAAAAACTCGGTCAGTTGAAAGCCCGTCGTGACCATGCTAAAGTAGACCAATGTTTGCAGGAATTGAATGACCGGGCTGTGGGCGGTGAAAATATTATGCCGTCGGTGGTGGATGCTGTAGAGAATAAATGCACGCTGGGCGAAATAGCGGATACATTACGGGAGATATTTGGAGAGTATAAATAAATTGGCATGTACACTGCTCTTACTTCTACAAAGGACGAACTGAAACAAATTCTCAAATTGCAGGAAGAAAACCTGGCCGGCAACATTGATAAAACAGAAATGGAGTCGCAGGGATTTGTAACCCTGCATCATTCCTATCCTGTTTTAGAACAAATGCACAACCTGGCTCCCTCTGTACTGGTAAAAGATGACGATACTGTTGCTGGTTATGCATTGACCATGCTGCGTGAATGCCGGCAACTGATTCCGGATCTCGAACCCATGTTTGCCTTGTTAGATACACTGAGCTGGAATAACAAACCGCTCAACGATCAACGTTTTTATGTGATGGGACAAATATGTATTGCAAAAAAATACAGGGGTATGGGACTCTTTGATGAATTATACCAGTATCATAAAAAAATATATCAATCACAGTTCGATCTTTTTATTACAGAAATTGCTACCCGCAATCACCGTTCGATAAGAGCACATGAACGTATCGGGTTCAAAACTATTCATACACACCGGGATGAGCTGGATGAATGGGTAGTTGTGTTGTGGGATTGGAGCTAACTCACGCCATTCATTTTTTCCTGGTAAGATATTGATTGAAAAACTGCCTGCAATCCAATACTTCGATCGAGGAAAAATAAAAATCCTTTACATCTTCTGTAATGATACACTGACATTTGCTTTCAGTAGCAGCATAATATTCCAATCCATCTTCAAAATCATGAATACCCAGGTTATCAACTGTTTTTTTTACTGCGTTTTCAGTAATAGGGGCAATAGAAAGATGTCTGCTCATAAGCCCTATTTTTTGTCTTGCTGTTTTCTTATTTTTTTTCTCCGCAAAATAAAAAGCAATCGCCAGGCATAACGGGGAGGTGAATACTTCGAAATTTTTATCATCAGCCAGGCTTATTATTCGGGATGAATGACTGAATAAAGGATATTCTTTGTTCAGCACAGACACGAGTATATTGGCATCAAGAAATATTCTCATTTTTTGGAAGAAAAATATTCGGCTTTTGTAGCTTTCCGGGTTTTCTTTTTGGTTTGGTAAATGGCTTCACCTTCTGCCACAATGCTTACCCACTCCGAAATAGGAAGATCTTCAAGAGAAGAATGATTTTCAGAAATTGTTTTTTGCAAAAGAAACTCTACGAGGCGAGAAAGACTGATATTGTTTTTTTCAGCAAACCGCTTGGCCCTGGTGACAACTCCTTCATCAAAACTCAATGTTACTTTTGCATCCATAATTCAATTTTATACAAAGGTATAAAATTATACGTAACGAAAAAAAAATATGTACGTATAATTAAGTAGCCTGTAAAAAACTGGTTCTCACCTTTTTCATATCTTCAATAAAATATCTGATCATGAAAAGATTGTTCTGTTGTTTAGCGTTTCTTGTCCCAATTTTAATCAGTTTTGTCGGTGCTTCTGCGCAAACTCCTTCCTTTATCAGCGACAGCCTCGACAACTACATAGAAAGAGGAATGAAGCAATGGCAGATACCTGGTTTGTCAATTGCCATTGTGAAAGATGGAAAAATAATAACGATGAAAGGCTATGGTGTTCGTGAATCAGGCAAAATTGAAAAGGTAGATGAGAATACTCTTTTCATCATTGCATCCAATTCTAAATTATTTACGGGCACTTCTATTGCCAAATTAGATTATGAACAAAAATTATCGTTGAATGATAAAGTAACTAAATACATTCCCTGGTTTAAATTATATGACAGCAACTCTACCAGGCTTGTTACGATAAGAGATCTGTTATGTCATCGGATTGGTACCAAAACTTTCCAGGGCGATTTTACATTCTGGGATTCTAACCTGCCTAAAGATTCTATTATCTGGAAAATGCGTTACCTGAAACCTGTCGGAGAATTCCGGCAGGACTATGGCTATTGCAACGCTGCTTTTTTAGTAGCTGGAGAAATACTCGCTAAAGTCACTGGTCAGAGTTGGGAAAATTATGTAACCGAAAATATTCTTACCCCATTAGGTATGAATAATACTTACATGAGCACAACTGGCCTGGCACAAAGGAATAATGTGGCACAACCTCACGACAATCTTTACAGCACTCTCACAAAAATCCCTTTCGACAACGTAGATAATCTTGGACCTGCTACCAGTATGGTAAGTAATGTGAAAGACCTCAGTAAATGGATGCTATTACAACTGGACAGCGGAAAGTATGAAGGAAAGCAAATTCTTCCCTGGGCTGTATTGCAACGAACAAGAGATATCAATATACTTACCGGCAGCCGAAAGAGCCCTGTATTTCCTACGCATTTCCGGGGATATGGATTAGGGGTCTATGCTACAGATTATAATGGAAGACAGGTGTACTGGCATACCGGTGGCGCTTTTGGCCATGTTACCAATGTATGTTTTGTACCGGAAGAAAAGTTGGGCATCAGTATTCTTACCAACAATGACAATCAGAATTTCTTTGAAGCGCTGCGTTACCAGGTGCTGGATGCTTACCTCGGTGTACCTTATGTTGATCGCAGCAGGCAACAATGGAATTTTTTTGTGCCAGCGAAGGAAAAAAATGAAAGAGAATTATCAGCACTACAGGCAAGAGTGAATAAGAAAAATTCACCTGAAGCAAAACTGGATGACTTTACAGGCGATTATTATAATACCGTGTATGGAAAAATAAGCATTAGTAAAAGCGGCACTGTACTTATCTGCCGGTTCCAACACCATCCGGAACTTACTGGTAAGCTGGAATACATGGACAATAATGAGTTCCGGTTAACATACTCTAATATCGCCTACGGCATTCAACCAGCTAAGTTTGGATTGAAAGATGGTAAAGCCGTTTCTGTAATTATCAAAGCCAATGATTTTGTAGAATCAGATGCTTATCTTTTTGTAAAAGACCCGGCAGGAATAATGGTTAAATAAAAATGATTGTAACCGCTGATTATAAAATGTAAGTGTCCGAAACTAAAATAAATGCATACTTGTTCAACTTGTTTCGCCGGTACTCAAAATAAGTAATTCAACAAATCAGCTTTTAACTTTCCATCCATCTTTTAACCCCACTGTCCGGTTAAACACCATTCCGCTGGTGCTGCTGTCTTTATCAAGCACAAAATATCCTTTGCGGATAAATTGATAAGCCTCATCAAACTTTACTGTGGCAAGCGATGGTTCTGCAAAAACTGCTTTGATGAGGTGCAATGAATCTGGGTTGATATAATCTTTGAAATCCCCTTCTTCAGAAGAAGGATCTTCTACCTTGAATAAACGATCATACATACGCAACTCGGCTGTAATTGCATGCTTCACACTTACCCAATGCAGGGTTCCTTTTACATTGATACCCGAAGTATCGTGATGGCTTTTACTTTCAGGAATATAACTGCAACGCAGCTCTGTTACTTTTCCTGCTGCATCTTTGATCACCTCATCACATTTAATAATGTAAGCACTCTTCAACCGCACCATCTGTCCCGGTGCCAGCCGGAAATATTTCTTGGGTGGATTCTCCATAAAATCATCCCGCTCGATATATAGTTCACTGGAAAAAGGAATATCCCGCATTCCGCTATCAGTATCTTCCGGGTTATTTTCACTTTGCAATAACTCATCATCATTCGTGTAGTTGGTGATCACTATTTTCAAAGGATCAAAAACTACCATTCTCCGCAATGCCTTTTTATTGAGGTCTTCACGTACACAAAATTCCAGCAATCCCACATCCACGATGTTTTCTCTTTTCGCTATCCCTACCCTATCACAAAATTCACGAAGGGCCTGTGCCGTGTATCCTCTTCTCCGCATACCACTGATTGTGGGCATCCGGGGGTCATCCCAACCATTGACATGTTTCTCCGTCACTAATTGCAGTAATTTTCTTTTACTCATCACCGTGTAAGTGAGATTGCGACGGGCAAACTCATATTGTTGCGAAGGATAAATTTCCAGTTTCTCAATTAACCAGTTATATAACTCACGGTGTGGTACAAACTCAAGTGTACAAATGGAATGGGTGATCTCTTCTATCGAATCACTTTGTCCGTGTGCAAAATCATACATCGGGTAGATACACCATTTGTCACCGGTGCGATGATGATGAGCATGTTTAATGCGGTAAAGGATAGGATCCCGCATCAGCATGTTTACATGCGCCATATCAATTTTTGCCCGTAGTGTACGGCTACCGTCGGTAAATTCACCCTTCCTCATCCGGTCAAAAAGATCAAGATTTTCATTCACCGAACGATCACGGTAAGGACTATTCTTACCGGGTTCTGTTGGTGTTCCTTTCATGTTCGCTATTTCTTCACTGCTGCTATCATCTACATAGGCCAGGCCTTTATTAATAAGTTTGATGGCATAGGTATATAACTCTTCAAAATAATCGGAAGCATAATGTTCGTTCTTCCATTCAAAACCCAGCCATCTCACATCATCTTTGATGCTATCCACATACTCCGTCTCTTCAGTTACCGGGTTGGTATCATCAAAGCGAAGATTGGTATAGCCGCCGAATTTTTTTGTTAATCCAAAATTGAGACAGATGCTGGTAGCATGGCCGATATGTAAATAACCATTCGGCTCCGGGGGAAACCGGGTAACGATCTGTTTATACTTCCCTTGTTTGAGATGTTCTTCAATGATCTCCTCCAGAAAATTATGGCTCCGTTCTTCTTTTTTTATTTCTTCTGACATAGGCCCGCAAAGATAAAGACTCCGGGGCGAAGTAGAAGTATCAGACCCGCTAATATGCCTTTATCCTGTAGAAATTGCTGCATGAATGCCAGCTAAATTTGAAGTACCTTTTATTGACTTGAAGTATAACTTGAAGCTTTCAACACTTTCATTTTACTATCCAGGTAAAACATAAATGAATAGGTTTTCTGCACATCAGGTACATTGTTATACCCCGATCGTTGTACGTCAGTAATAATGAATGAATGTGTAATTGTCCAACTGATCGGTGATCTTGCATCCGGCCATGCTTTTACAGCCCCAAAAGAAAGGGGCTGATATAACTTGTCTTTGAAAATTTTTGTGCTGATGTACTCACTGGTTATTTCTTTGGCCAGTTCTGTGGCCGACCGGCTGATCTGCGCCTGCATACTAACAGGAAGCAGCAACAGGATTGTAATGATTATCCGCATAAAATGAATTTTAAATTTACGGATAACGAAGACCTACAAATTCGATTAATTAAATCTACTTATTAAACGATTCAAATGCGGATAAATAATGATGAATGGTCAGAATAGACTTTCTTCTTTAAAGCCGGAGATATTCATATTGAGAATGATAAGATACCTGTTTGCTATGGGTTGAATGCTGACGGGATTCCAATTCCTGCTGCACCGATTGGATCAGTTGTTTGCATGCCTGGAATTCATCTTCAGAGCCACCTTTAGCAAGTATGGTTGTGTAACGTGTAGTTTGATAAGCCAGCAGATCCATAAGATCTAAAAATTCAAGTTCAGTTAGCTTTTGCATTAAAATATTTTTATCTGAAGGTTATACCAGCATTGATTGGAAGATCCGTGTTGCACCTTTTTACAATATTGTGGGAGTTCTTGTAGATTATATCCCCGTATTGAACATTATCAGTTCTCTACTTCTTCTGCGGTAAAAAAGCCGAGATCATTAAGAATGTCAATGGGTGGCGTATAATTAAGTAGTGTTCCTTTAATAATGCCGGTAAGTTCCTCCCTGGTCATGCAAAAAGCAGCATGAATCAGCGACAATTTGTAAGAATTTATTTTGAAATAGGCCAGTTTGGAAATCTGGATGGTATGGTCGTCCATGTAAAGGCATTCTTCGGCAATAGAAGCCTGGTCATTGTGGTATGGCTTGTTCATACGGTTGGATATTGGTTTTACAAGTATTGGATTCTTATGCAAAACGTTTAAACAGTCAGAAAATTGTTTTTCCTGTTTAAACCTGGGTCATTATCCCATTATTCAGTTTGATTTTCAATCCTGACAGTTGATTCTAGTAAAAAGTCCGGCTCATTACAAACCGGACTTGCTAATCAACTATTTGGTATGATGTTATTGATTAACTCTTCCGTCTTTTTTATCCTTGCTACGCCCAATGATATAACCACCGGTAGCACCTACTGCTCCTCCAATCACAGCACCTTTGGCACTTTTTGTAGCAACGCCACCTATTACGGCACCACCAACACCTCCAATAATGGCACCTTTAGCAGCTTTGCTCATTCCTTTTTTCTCCTGCACCTGTGCATTATTTTGAGAAGTGGAAGTACTTGCCTGATGAACTTCTTTTTGTACAACAACCTTCTTCGGAGTAATAGCCGTACTATCTACTCCTGCAGTCTTATCCTGCCTGCTGTTACAAGCAATAAATGTCGTTGCAACGATAAAAATTAAAACTAACTTTTTCATGTAATTGTTTTTTTGGGTTTACTCTTTTATTGTTATAGGATCAGCCAATTACCGTACCAAATCAAAACCAGAAAGCTAAAAAACAGCATTTCAGCCATTTATGCCACAATTCTGCAATCTTTATTTAAAAAAAGGGGAATATACTTACAAATATTTCTCATACTGTTTCGTAGATATGACTCCTGACGCGACTTTATGCTTATGCTTTTCTTTTAAGTTGTGATGACCGGGGCCGGATGGTCTTTTTCAAATTCGTTCCGGCTTTCCCTAAACTGCTCGAGTAATTCCGTGATCTTTTTGACTGCGTCGTCTACTTCTTCATGAATGGCAGGCAGTCCGTTACTTAATAATTCAGAACCCAGGTTAATATTATCAGCTTCTATCTGAGTTATCTTCTTTAGTACAGAGGTTTGACTATTGCGAAGATCATCCAACTCCCGGATGATCTTATCCATTAATGCTAAATGTTGTGTATTATCCATAACGATAAATTATATAATTCTATCGCAACCAATATTGCGCCAGAACTTGTTCAGGTATTTCGCTACGGCAAGCTTTTTGTGCGCCAACCAGTATTGTTTAACCAACTTTTAAATTCAATGCTATGGCAACTACATATTGGCAGGCAGACCCAGCTCACTCTGAAATACAGTTTAAAGTAAAGCACCTGATGATCACAACTGTAACCGGGCACTTTAAATCTTTCAACCTGGAAGTGGAAACGGAAGAAGACGATTTTACCAAAGCATCCTACATTGTTTTTACTGCCGAAACAAATTCAATTGATACCAATAATGTGCAACGGGATACTCATTTAAGATCAGCAGATTTTTTTTCAGCAGATATATATCCTCAACTACGTTTTGCAGGGAAAAATTTTAAAAAGAAGGGAGACCGGTATGAACTGGATGGAGAATTGACGATTCGAAATATTACTAAACCTGTAACATTGGAAATTGAGTTTGGAGGTATAGTAGTTGATCCTTACGGACAAACTAAAGCTGGGTTTACCATCGATGGTAAGATCAAAAGAAAAGAATTTAATCTTCTATGGGATGCTGTAACAGAAGCAGGTCATGTGGTAGTAAGTAATGATATTAAAATTCATGCTGAGATACAGCTTATAAAACAGCATCAGGAAGAAATAACTAAACACACGGAGGCTGAAGCAGAAATTCTTTGATTCCCGAAAACGATAAGGTCATTTATTTTTAAAGAATGGCCTTATCGTTTATTAGACAATAATTTTTTCTGAACTTATATCCATGATACGGATGACCTTTACAAAACGGGCTTGATAATGTTCACTGAAATCAGAAATGGTAACTCCATTCGCTTTCCCTGAAGAGGAATGAATAAACTGAAGTTGCCCTTTATTATTCTCAATCACAATACCAATATGACCAACTACCTTTTTGGCCGGATCTGTACCAGTAAAAAGAATAAGATCCCCTTCTTTGGCCTGGCCTCTTTCTATTTCTGTTCCGAAATTGGTAAAGTCAACAGATGACCTTGGAAATTTCAATCCGAAATGATTGCCAACATAATTTACAAACCCCGAGCAATCAAAACCTACAGCGGGATTCATGGATCCATACACATAAGGAACTCCAATAAGTGTTTTAGCAAAATCTGTGAATTGTATGTTGCTGACAGGAGTTAATGCAACTTCCGTGCTGATCGTTTTTTTATCCTCTTTTATTTGAATGGTCGGTAAAACTATTTTTACAGTAGCAACAGCATCTTGCAGTCCTGTTGAACTATTTCTAACGGATCGAAAACCAGAAGATATAAATAACGTAAAAATAAAAAGTGTAAGTAAAGAATATCGCATAAGTATGATTTTAGTGATACCCTCTATTGACAAAGATGCTGCCGCAATAGACGAATGGAAACTATGTTAACATTTTGTACGTTATCCCTCTCTTATTTATTTAAGAAAGCTTAATTTTTCATTTTCTTGATACAATTTTATAATTGACAATATTTAATTGATGCCGGAAATTTCCTTAAAAGATGTTGAGATCCGTACAAGGTTAAATGCTGGTGATCTCGGTTATATTGTACATCGCCGTGGTGTTTTATATAAAGAGGAATATGGTTATAGAATTGAATTTGAAATGTACGTGGCTGTAGGAAACGAATGCCAGGTCAGTAACAGAGTAAAAGGTATGCATACTTTCAGAAAGTTTTTTTTCATACAAGCTGATTTTAATTATGAATAAATCAGCTTGTGTAAATACAAGAACCTTACCGCTATGATTTCAATACCATTTACCGATTGATCTAGTATGCCAAAAATCCGCGAAGCATTTCAAAGTTTTTGGTACTGCGAAGTTTCTCCAATGCTTTTTCCCTGATCTGCCGGATTCTTTCCACCGTTACATCATATTTAATGGCTATATCTTCAACACTGAGCGGATGATCTACGCCGATACCGAATAAATAGCAGATCGTGTCCTTTTGCCTGGGAGTAAGCACCATAAAGGCCCTGGCTATTTCCTGTTTAAGAGAATCCGTGTGGTATAATGCTTCATCACTTTTGTCGGCATTGTTATTAGCCAGCGTATCCATCAGGCTTCCATCTTCTTCGTCGGATAAAGGTGTATCAAGGCTCAAATGCCTTGCAGAATGACTTATACTATCCTTGATCTCGTGAACATCAATTTCCAATTCCTCTGCTATTTCTTCTGAAGAAGGTGGCCTTTCAAATCTTTGTTCCAGCATGGAATGGGCCCGGTTAATCCGGTTGTTTAATGCCACTTTATTCATTGGCAGCCGGATCATTCTTGCCTGTTCAGCAAGTGCCTGCAAAATGGTTTGCCTGATCCACCATACCGCAAACGAAATAAATTTAAAACCCCTGGTGTCATCAAAACGCTGGGCAGCTTTTATAAGTCCTACGTTCCCCTCATTGATAAGGTCAGGAAGTGAAAGACCCTGGCCCTGGTATTGTTTTGCCACTGATACCACAAAACGAAGATTAGCACGGGTCAGTTTGTCAAGAGCGGCTTTATCACCTTTCCTGATACGTTCTGCCAGTTGAATTTCTTCATCTGCTGATACTAGTTCTACTTTGGAGATTTCCCGAAGATATTTTTCGAGACTTAGTTCTTCACGATTTGTGATCGAGGTTGTGATTTTTAATTGGCGCATTCCCATAAGACAATAGTTTTATTGTTAGAGTTTAGATTGTCTTTCAAAGGGTAATTCGGAATGTCAAAGGAACAACATCGAATAGCCGGAAAAAATAGAACCTTGTGTTATTAGTATGTAATACCCTGGTTGGAGAAAATGTAGAAATACCTCTACACAATGCAGCTTTTATAAACGATAGAGCGTGGTATTAATGGTAAACGATTAGAGAAATCAGTTCAACGAAACCGCTGCCCGTATACAATCTATATCCGGATATTACCTTTCGTCAAAAAAAACAGTCTTCTTATAAAATCTGTTGTAACTTTTACATAATAAAATTTACGGCTATGAAAAAAATTCTGATCGCTGTATTACTTATTGCTGGCATTACAGCTATAGCTTTCGCCAGCCTCAGCAACCGTAAAAGCAACAAACAGGCTATTGAAAAAAAAGCGGAGAAGAAAGAAAAGAAAGAATGCAGGCATTCCTGCCTTTTTAGCTAGTTTGTTATACGCCGGGGTTGTTTTAAAGAGTTTGTTTTGGAAGTCTTTAAAACAACCTCTTTTATTTATAGCTTATATGAAAAAAAACCTGTTACTCCTACTGCTTGCCTTAGCTTACCTGCCTGCTTACACCTGCACAACATTTTTTATTAACAAAGACGGTCAACTGGTATTTGGCCGCAATTATGACTGGATCACCGATGCAGGAATGGTTTGTACTAACTTAAAAAGTATTTCCAAAACTTCAATGCCAACACAGCAAGGCAGCACGATAAGTTGGGTATCAAAATATGGCAGCATTACCTTCAATCAATATGGAAAAGAATTTCCGACAGGCGGTATGAATGAGAAAGGATTGGTAGTAGAGCTGATGTGGCTTGATGAAACCAGGTATCCGTCCGCTGACGAAAGACCTGCAGTCGGTGTGTTGCAATGGATACAATACCAGCTCGACAATTGCACTACTATTGATGAAATAATAGCTACTGATAAACAACTTCGCATTGCCGCTACGGGAGCTACCCCACTCCATTATCTTATTGCAGATACAACAGGCAATGCTGCCACGATTGAATTCCTGGATGGAAAAATGGTTGTACATAAAGGAACCGATCTGCCAATGCCCGTTCTCACCAATAGCATTTATGCTGAATCAGTAAAAACATTTAATAAAACAGTTGCCAGTGGAACTACCTCTGCCTACGGCAATAATTCGCTTGAAAGATTTGAGGAGGCCTGCAATATGGTTAAGCAATTCAAAGCGACCAACAATAATAAACCGGCTACTGATTATGCTTTTGATATTTTATCCAACGTATCGCAGGGAAGTTTTACCAAATGGAGCATCGTGTATGATTTAACCAATAAGAAGATCCTCTTTAAAACCGAACGATTTAAGGACATAAAAACAGTCAGCTTTTCTGCTTTTGATTTCAACTGTACAGCGACTGCTAAAACCTGGGATATAAACCAGAAGGGCCTGGGTGATGTAAGCAGGAAATTTGAAAACTTTACCATGGTTGGAAATCAAAGATTGGTGGAAACAGCCTTCCGGGAAAGCAAGAGCCAAATCAATATCCCTGAAAAAATAAAAGAATCTGTATGGCAATACCCTCACCAAACAAGCTGCAGGTAAAATTTTCTACAATGGCCATAAATTATTGAAAATCTGCACATAGCGTATTGTTTAAAATTTATTTTTCTAGAAATAAAAAATTTACACTTCCTATATTTTCCAAACACTTAATTTTGACCAGCCTCCTAACCCATTCTATTCTTACCATTACCGGCTACGATGAGTTCCCATTAAATGCTGACAGAACTATCCATTAAAGACTGGCTTATTGACCCGTAGAAATGATTTTTTAGAACTTTCAAAAAAGGGAGGATGTATGTTCACCTATGACTTGCTTGAAACCGGATGTTATTACCTGGTAAAAGAAAAAGAAGATTCACCCATTACACTGATTAAAGTAGCAGTGTCATCAGATCATTGCCTGTTTATTCAGCGTTTTGATGACCCGACAGCGACCGAATGGAAACTCAAAAAAGACGAATTAGCCGATATCATTGAATGCCTCAGTGATGAAGCCGTAAAAGCATGGGAAGAGCATTACACCAGTAATGAAGATGCTTATTACGAAGAAGAGGATGATGACGACTAAGGCCCATTCATGTAATTTTTCACGCAAGGGTTGATGAAAGACACTATTTTTATTCATCAACCCTTTTTTATGCCGTATACAGTCGTCCATAAATTTTTGGTCTTTAGTAGCTGTGTTCTTTCCTTTAGTTTATTATCCGCCCAGCCTTTGCCCAACCAGGAAGATGACCTGCCTAAAGATTACCTTACTACTTCTTTTCATACAGGCCGGCGTGCCGCATTAAAAGAAAAAATGCCGGATAACTCCGTAATGGTAGTGTATGCTTTTCCTACCCGAACGTTTTCTAATGATGTGGAATACCTGTATCACCAAAATCCCGATCTCTATTATTTTACCGGGTATAAAGAACCGCATTCACTGTTGCTTATTTTTAAATCACCGCAAACTGATACAACTGGTAATGTATATGATGAAATTCTTTTTGTGCAAAAGAAAAACGCCGGTGCAGAACAGTGGACCGGCAAACGCCTGGGTGTGGAAGGCGCTAAAACAAGATCAGGTATACAAACCGTTTTGAATGGTGAAGATTTTGCAAAGTGGAATATTGATTTCAGCAAGTTTGACAAAATTATTTTTGACCCATTTCCGATAGATATCCCGGATGATAAAAGAGATAACGCCGATCTCTATGACCTGATCCGCTCCTTCAGGCAAAAAGCAGCCATCCCTGACGATTACTCAAACGATAAAAGATTTGATACAAAATCTTATCGCACTCTCACCGCAGATTTGCGGGAAATAAAGACCGAAGAAGAATTGGTGCTATTGCGCAAAGCCATTGAAATATCCTGTCAGGGACAGAATGAAGTAATGAAAGCCGTGCGTCCGGACATGTCAGAATTGGAAATACAGGGCTTGCATGAATATGTACATAAGAAATATGGCGCTGAAGGTGTGGGCTATGGCTCCATCATTGGAGCGGGTGAAAACGGGTGCACCCTGCATTACATGGAAAATTCAAAAACCAAAGTAGGCACTACAATGTTACTGATGGATGTAGGTGCAGAATATCACGGTTATACTGCAGATGTTACCCGGACGGTTCCGGTAGATGGCAAGTTTTCTGAAGAAGAAAAAGCGATCTATAAACTGGTATATGATGCGCAGGAAGCTGCATTCGCTTTATTAAAGAACGGTTGCAAATGGTCGGCTATCAGTAATGCCGCCCGGGAAACGATCACTAACGGACTTATAAAACTGGGTGTTGCCAAAAACAAAGAAGAAGCAAATAAATACTACCCGCATGGCCTGGGCCATCATATTGGCATGGATGTGCATGACAGGGGTAATTATGGCGAGTTGAAAAAAGGAATGGTGATCACTATTGAGCCCGGCATCTATATACCGGAAGGAAGTAACTGTGATAAAAAATGGTGGAGTATTGCTGTCCGGATCGAAGATGATGCCTTGATCACTCAGGATGGGTATGAACTGCTCTCCCATTTTGCTCCCCGTAAAATGGAAGACATAGAAAAGATGATCAGCCAGAAAAGTGCAATTGATGATTTTAAGCTACCCCCGCTAAAATCGGCAGAGAAGAAAGCCTTTTAACTATAAAAAAAGACCCTCTAAAGGGTCTTTTTAAGTATTTGATCAGTGTGTTACCATTTATCTACTTCTTCAGCAGCTCCGTTATTACTCTCGGTCGTAACATTGGCCGTCACTGGTTCTGATACCGGAGCCGGTTTCTCTTCGGCTACTTCAGCAGAGATAGAGGTTGTTGCTTCAGTACCATTGTGGTTTTCCTGTCCTTCTGCTACCTCATCATGGTTGAAGGCATCGAAATCAAAGTCAGGCATCAATTCTGTTTTCACATAATCTACCGCTTCAGTCAATGCTTTAATGAATTTGTTGAAATCTTCTTTGTAGAGAAAAACTTTGTGCCTGTCATACCCGTTATCATCAAATCGTTTCCGGCTTTCAGTGATCGTAAGGTAATAATCATTGCCTCGGGTGGCTCTTACATCAAAGAAATAAGTTCTTCTTTTACCAGCACGAATCCGCTTGCTGTAGATGCTCTCCATTTTCTTGTCATTGTTCTCGTACGCCACAGTTGTAAGTTTTACAGTTTTAAAATTTACTTTAGGTTTT
>DASVOE010000069.1:0-22997 GCA_036383515.1 Chitinophagaceae bacterium
GTTGGGTGAGGGATATAAAGACAATCCCTTTAAATCGGCCGAACGTTTTTATCCTGTAGAGATGCCTTACAAAATGGATGAGGTCTATAGTTTGCAGATGGAAGTGCCTGCAGGATATGAAGTAGATGAATTGCCAAAGCAGCTGGTTGTAAAGCTCAATGAGGAAGGAGAGGGGGTTTTTGAGTATCGCATCAGCCGGTCGGGTAATAATATCTCGCTTCGCTCCCGTATTACAATGAAGAGATCAAATTTTTTGCCGGAGGAATATGAAATGCTAAGAGAATTTTTCAACCTGGTGGTTAAAAAACACAACGAACAGATTGTTTTAAAAAAGAAAAAATAATTCTTCATGAGAATAGTGACGTTGCTGGTAGTTTTTATTTTTCTTGCTTCTCCGGTTCTTGCCGGGGATGAACCTTATGCCTTTTCCGCCATTCCTGCTGCACTTCTTAAAAATGCAAATGTGGTGAAAAGAACAGAAGAGATTCGTTATGTGATCAGTGAAAGCAATAAGGCAAAACTGTACAAACGGATGGCGTATACTATATTAAATGAACAGGGTGATAACTGGGCGGGGCATGCAGAAGGCTATGATAAGTTAAGAAGTATCGGATCATTTGAAGGTTCACTTTTTGATGCAGCGGGTAAAAAGATCAGAAGCCTGAAAAAATCGGAGATCCGGGATGTGAGTGGAAGTGATGATGCAAGTCTTGCAGATGATAACCGTGTCAAATGGCATAGCTTTTTTTATAAGGTGTATCCTTTTACCGTAGAGTATGAAGTGGAATTAAGTTATAAAGGCACCATGTTTTTGCCCGACTGGATTCCGCAGGAACGACCTGTCATAGCAGTGCAACAAAGTAAGATATCAGTGATGGTGCCGGAAAGTAACCCGCTTCACTATAAAATGTTCAATTATAAAAGTGAGCCTGTTATTACAACCGAAAAAGGGAATAAAGTCTATACCTGGGAAGTAAAAGAAATACCTGCAGTCCAGCCGGAATATGCATCACCCGCCTGGCATGAATTAAGTACCTCCGTCTTTTTTGCAACTGAAAAGTTTGAGCTGGATGATTACCAGGGAAGCAATGCCAGCTGGAAAGACTTTGGCAAATTTGTATATGATCTGAAGAAAGAAAGAGATGCGTTGCCCGATGAAATAAAACAAAAAGTGCATCAGCTTACTGATGGCATCAGCGATCCGTATGAAAAGATCAGCAAGCTGTATGAATACATGCAGCAGCATACACGGTATATAAGTGTGCAGCTGGGAGTGGGTGGATGGCAACCCTATGATGCAACATATGTAGCTACCAAGCGATATGGCGATTGCAAGGCGTTGAGTAATTATATGTATGCCTTATTGAAAGAAGCGGGCATACGATCTGTATATACGGTAATAACGTCTGGCGATGAAGAAGATTACCTGTTAACTGATCTGCCTTCTTCCCAATTCAACCATGTTATATTATTTGTGCCACAGGGGAAAGACACAACCTGGCTGGAATGTACGAGCCAGACAAAACCTGCGGGCTATCTCGGTGGTGGCACCGGCAATCGCTTTGCAGTAGCTGTCGATGAAAATGGCGGCACATTGATCAGGACACCCAGGTATGGTATGAATGAGAACCTGCAGGTAAGAAAGGTGACTGCAACGATAGATGAAGGTGGTAATCTTACAGCCATCATCAAAACTAATTACGGTGCAGAACAGCAGGACAGGCTTCATTCTATCATCAATGGACTGTCAAAAGAAAAGCTGATGGAATTCCTGAAAGAAGATATTGACCTCGCTACCTATGATGTAAAAAGTTTTAATTACAAAGAAGAAAGAAAAGCTGTTCCCGTCATCGCAGAAACACTGGATCTCGTAGCAGATAATTATGCCACCGTTACGGGCAAGCGGTTATTTGTAATTCCCAATATCATAACAAGAACGCATCGTAAACTGGCTGCTGCTGATGAAAGAAAATTTGATATTAAACTTGGCTTTGAATATAAGGACATCGACACAGTTGAAATTGAACTACCCAAAGGCTATACTCCTGAAGCCATTCCGCAAGACGTTTCGATCAATAGTCCTTTTGGAAAATACAGTTCCTCGATAAAGTTGATAGGCAATAAAATTATTTACTATCGCAGCATGGAACATAACAGTGGTCGGTTTCCTGCGAAAGTATATGGCGATTTGGTGAAATTTTATGAAGCCATCTATAAAGCCGACCGGAATAAAGTAGTGCTGGTGAAAAATGAAACCGCACAAAAGACTTTCTGATTATTTACTGTCATCTTCTATATGCAACCGGTGAAAAAACCGGTGTATGGCCGGCGCCAGTATCAGTCCGATATTAGTGATGAACATGATGCCGCTGAATAACGCATAAAAAGAAGAGAACCATTTACCACTATCGGTATTGATGGGCATTACGGGCCCCATACCACTTAATATCATTGATGCATTATGAAACGCATCCAGCCATGTTATCACCGGGCTCAGTGTTGTATCCCTTGTGTAGTAATACCCCATGGTGCCGATGGCCAAACAAAAAGCTATTACCAGTAAAGCGATCAGTAAATTTTTTCCGAGCCTCCTATAATAAGTGGAGAGGCTGGCTAAGGGTTGTCGTTTGTGTTCATACATAGCGGCAGACTATTTGCATGGAATTTGTTTATCAATCATCCTTTTCATTTCCAGGTGCACACCGGCTCTTTCTTCTCCCAATAAACTTTTTACAAAAACAAGATATGCATATCCCCGGCAAAAATCAATCATCGGCCAGGTGCCAAATAAACCAGGGCTCGCCAATGCAGAGGCCGTTCCTCCCCCATCGGGGGAGGTTAGGTGGGGGCTTTCTATTACCCAACTACCTAACGCATAAGTAAAACCTTCAGCAGCTTTGGGTGCATATTTGATCATGGGTAGTGAGATTTGTGGTTGCAGCATTTGCTTTACCGAGGCTTCACTCAATACCTGCACGCCATTATATTTTCCTTTATTTAATAGCATTACCAGGAACTTCATATAATCATCTGCTGTTGATAAAGCGCCGCCTGATGGATTTACTGCGCCTTCCAGGTTGCCAAATGTTGTTTTGCGCATACCAAGCGGGTTAAATAATTTTTGTTTGATCAGCAGGTCAAATTTTTTCTTACTGATTACTTCGAGTACCCGGCCGGCAATATTCAACCCGATATTGCCATACCAGAAATCAGTGCCGGCATTAGCCCTTATTTCCCGTGCGGCAAAGCTGTTCACTTCTTCTTCCAGCGAACTGAATTTTTTACGCTGCAATATTCTTTTAAAAAAATTCGCTTCATCCGTAATGCCTGTCATATGCGCAAGACAATGACGAATGGTGATATAGCTTTTGAAATATTTTTCAAACTCAGGGATATATTTTACCACTTTATCATCCAGCGATAGTTTTCCTTCATCTACGAACTGCATGACTAATGCAGCCGTCAGCCATTTACTGCAGCTGGCAATAGGAGCTACCGTTTTGCTGTTGAATTCTCCCAACTCTTTTTTATACACCAGTGAGTCGCCTTTCCACACCATGGCGACGACATTATTACCCAACAGTTGTTGTTTTGATTTCAATTCCTGGTCCAGTTCGGTCCAGTTATACTGACCCCAAACGGGCTGCAACAATAGCATGAAAGCAAGAGCAGAGGTGACGTTGATGCAGGCAGAAGTTCTTTTATATGACATAGTTACGGGATTTTTGGCTTGGATTATGGTTTGAGTAATGAGTTTAAAGTTATTTGATTTTTTGTGGCCGGCTATAGTAATTCTATGGAGCTTTGTTGCGACGCTCCGTTCGGGGTTCTGTTCGCTGCTCATCAATTGACCACAGAGTTGCACAGAGAGAAGGAGAGCCCCAGAGGCTTACTGATAAACGTAAGCTCTCTGCGTTCTTCTTTATCTCAGCGGTTCTCCGTGGCCCAGAAAAAATTAGTAATGAACTGAACGGTGTGACACAACAAACGATGATCAGAGAACTAAAGCTGGTATCAAAAAGTAAATTTCAAACTAAAAACTCAACAAAAACAACAAACTATTAATATGAACTTAGGAAATTTTACCATAAAAGCCGCCGAAGCTATTCAACAGGCACAACAGATAGCCTTTAATTCGCAAAATCCGAACATTGAGACGGAACATATACTAAAGGCGTTGCTCGAACAGGAAGATTCACCTGTTGAATACCTGATGAAGAAGAATAACGTAACGATGAACCTGGTGGAGAGCAAGCTGGATGAACTGATTGCTAAACTCCCTAAATCATCAGGCGAAGCAGCGCAACAGATAAGCCGCGAGGCCAATAATGTAGTGCTGCGGGCAGGAGCTGCACTCAAACAATTTAATGATGAGTTTGTAACACCGGAACATTTAGTACTTGCCATTGTGCAGGGTAATGATGCTGCTGCAAAATTGCTGAAGAATACAGGTCTTACAGAAAAAGGATTGATAACCGCTATCAAAGAATTGAGAAAAGGCGAAACCGTTACTTCACAAACACAATCGCAGGAGTTTAATGCACTGAATAAATATGCCAAGAATTTAAATGAACTGGCAAGGCAGGGCAAATTAGATCCTGTTATTGGTCGTGATGAAGAGACACGCAGAACCTTGCATATACTTTCAAGAAGAACAAAGAATAACCCGATACTCGTAGGTGAGCCCGGCGTAGGTAAAACTGCTATAGCAGAAGGTATAGCCCATCGTATTGTAAATGGTGATGTGCCGGAAAACCTGAAATCAAAAATTATTTATGCGCTGGACATGGGATTGCTGATCGCTGGTGCAAAGTATAAAGGTGAATTTGAAGAGCGGTTGAAAGGCGTAGTAAAAGAAGTGGCTGGCAGTGATGGCGAGATCATTTTATTTATTGATGAGATACATACGCTGGTGGGTGCCGGTGGCGGCGAGGGAGCGATGGATGCTGCCAATATTTTAAAACCTGCACTGGCAAAGGGAGACCTGAGAGCTGTAGGCGCTACTACTTTAAATGAGTACCAAAAGTTTTTTGAAAAAGATAAAGCACTCGAACGTCGTTTCCAGAAAGTACTCATCGATGAACCGAGTATTGAAGATGCTATTTCTATTTTGCGTGGATTGAAAGATCGTTACGAAACGCACCACCATGTACGGATAAAAGATGAAGCGATCATTGCTGCTGTAGAACTATCAAGTCGCTATATCACCGATCGTTTTTTACCCGATAAAGCGATTGACCTGATTGATGAGAGCGCAGCGAAGCTTCGGCTCGAGATGAACTCTATGCCCGAAGAACTGGATACACTCGAAAGACAGATCCGCCAACTGGAGATAGAAAGAGAAGCAATCAAAAGGGAGAACGATAATCAGAAATTGAAACAATTGAATACAGACATTGCTAACCTCGCCGTTGAAAGAGATACATTGAAAGCAAAATGGAGAGAGGAAAAAGATTTAGTAGAGAAAGTACAGAATGGAAAAGCAGAGATAGAAAACCTGAAGCAACTGGCCGAAAGAGCAGAGCGGGAAGGTGATTATGGCAAAGTAGCAGAGATCCGTTATGGAAAGATCAAAGAACAGGAAACATTGATCAATCAATTGACTGCTCAGCTGCTCAACTCTACCGAGAAACGATTGCTGAAAGAAGAAGTGGATGCAGAAGATATTGCGGAGAGTGTAGCAAAGGCTACAGGTATTCCTGTGACGAAGATGCTGCAAAGCGACAAAGAGAAATTATTAAAACTAGAAGATCACCTGCATGAAAGAGTGGTGGGACAGGATGAAGCGATCATTGCCGTAGCCGATGCTATCCGCCGTAGCCGTGCAGGATTACAGGATCCTAAGAAACCGATCGGCTCATTTATTTTTTTGGGTACTACCGGTGTGGGTAAAACAGAACTGGCCAAAGCATTGGCAGATTACCTGTTTGATGATGAAAGCATGATGACCCGTATTGACATGAGTGAGTACCAGGAAAAACATAGTGTAAGCCGGTTAGTGGGCGCACCTCCGGGTTATGTGGGTTATGATGAAGGTGGCCAGCTGACAGAAGCCGTTCGCCGTAAACCCTACAGTGTTGTATTGCTCGATGAAATTGAAAAAGCACACCCTGATGTCTGGAATATATTATTGCAGGTATTGGATGATGGTCGTCTTACGGATAATAAAGGCCGTGTAGTTAATTTTAAAAACACTATCATCATCATGACCAGCAATATTGGTAGTCACCTGATCATGGATGCATTTGAAAGCGTTAAAGAAAAAGATATAGACAGTGCTACGGAAAAAGCAAAAATAGAAGTGATGGGTTTGCTGAGACAAACCATACGACCCGAGTTCCTGAACAGGGTGGATGAGATCATCATGTTCAAACCATTGTTGAAAGCGGAGATCGTGGGTATCGTGAAAATACAGTTGGAAAACCTGAAGAAACTGTTAGCAGGCAGTGGCATTCAATTAGAGTTCAGCGATTATGCCCTTGAGTTTTTGGCGGAGCAGGGATTTGATCTGCAATTGGGAGCAAGACCCTTAAAGCGGTTGATACAAAAGGAAATTGTGAACCAGTTATCAAAACGCATACTGGCCGGTGATATTGATAAAGAACACCCGGTGCTGGTGGATGTGTTTGATAATACAGTAGTATTTAGAAATGAAGCAGCGGAATTAGCGAAAAGCAATGGAAGGAAGAAATAATACGAAGCCCCGGCGAGAGCCGGGGCTTCGTAATTTTATCTGGAACATTAATAACGAATATTATGAAAGGATTTAATAAAAATTTTTACTCAGGTAATCTTTCAGAATTACTCGGTGATTATCTTTTATCACACCTCGGTATCGCGACACCTGTCAGACGACAATTCGATACTGGGGTTGATTTTTATTGTAATATAATGAATGATGAGTCTGATTATCTCACATTTAGTAGCCCATTTATGATTCAGATAAAAAGTGCTTCAGTAAAAAAAGTCTCATACGGCAATAAAGATGCATTAAAGTGGAAACGTGAACACATTGTTTCTTTATTTAGAAGCGAGGTTCCTTTTTTTATAGGATTTATTGACAAGGAAAAGTTTTCTTTAAGCATCTATGATACAACAGGGCTCTGGCAATTATATAAAAATGGCAAAGTAAATTGTAGTCAGATTATTTTAAAGCCAAGCAAAAAAGAAGAAGGCGAAGAGAGGGGAAATCATCAGTCGCTACCAATAGAAAACTGGAATGGTCACGAAGGAGATGGATTTCAGCATGTCATAGATTTGGGTGCTCCTCTTATTACTATATCATATGAAGATATTCAGGGTAAAGAGAACAAGGAAATACTTCGGAATAAAAGAGAAATATTAAAAGCCGTTATTGACCTCGAGAAGGTAAATATTATGTATAGGAATTTAGGAGTAATGTGTTTTAGAGAGATTAAGAATAACAAGACAAATGTGCTGTATATACGTCATGGTGCAGAATTTAGAGGAGATTATGATTCAAACCAGGTTAGTCAAGTTTATAATTCTTTAAGAGCTCCCTTAGTTTCTTTGATGATTAACCTCTACGGACAAAATGAAAGAGAGAAAAGTGAAGTAGTAAAATCGGTTTTAAAATGGATACCCGATGATGGTTCTTATAAAGAGCTAAAGAAGGGGGTTCCTCAATTATTTGACTGGATAGAGTAATTTTCATCAACCACCCAATAATTTTTACCCACCGTAAATTCAGTACATTTAATTCATGTCAAACTACCGATGGAGCATTTGCGGCTCAAACTCTTCGAAACATATGAATACTCTTCGGAACTTCCTGTTCCCCTGTACTATCTTACTGCCTCTGTAAAAACCTGATCTTTACCGTAAAATTTTAATCAATGATCAGAAAAGCTATTACTGAAGATTTTGATTTTATTTATCAGCTTTACATGCACCCGCAGGTAAATCCCTATTTATTATATGAGCCTATGGAAGCAGAAAGTTTCAAACCCATCTTTTCTGATCTTTCGGCTAATGGGATAAAATATGTTTACCTGGACGGAGAGATTCCAATTGGCATGTTTAAATTAATTCCCCTTACCTACCGCACTGCTCATATTGTTTATCTCGGGGGATTAGCCATTGATCCCTCTTTTACAGGCAAAGGTTACGGACAACAAATGATGCAGGACATTCTTTCTTTTGCCAAAGCAAAAGGTTTTAAACGAATGGAATTGGGTGTTGATATGATTAATGAAAAAGCGATGCGTCTTTATGAAAAAATGGGTTTTGAAAAGGAAGGGATCATGAAGAAATATGTTTATCATAAAAAGGAAGATAAATTCCTGGACGAAGTATTGATGGCTTACCTGTTTTGATAGTTTTTATTTTTTTGTTCTTCTAAGCATACGAATGCTCTGCGGAATTTTCAGTTCCGTAGCACTATTGTATCGCCTCCGGCGATGTAATTATTGCTAAAAGCAATATGGTAAATCTTCGGTGCTGCAAGCTCCGAAAAACATCAAAACAGGAAATCTATTTCCATCATTCCTTTTTTGCCTTCGTAATTCGGAGCACTGCTGTAGAGATAGTGAGAAGCTTCAACGACTAACCCGGCTCTCACCGGGTTTTCATGTATATAATTCAATTTACTGCGCATGAATTTATCGCTATGAATTTCTTCCGGGTGATTATTGCCGGTCCATACTTTGAAATTATCATTAGCCGCTGTGCGGTTGGCATAAAAGCGAAACATGTATAGCAACCAATCACGGCGACTTTCTGGTTCTGCTTCAATAGCAGTAGTTATTGCCTTGCTGGTAAATGTTTTGAAGTCACGAATCACATCACTAAGGTTACTATTCATAGCCGTCCATATGGTATGAATATGATTGGACATAATAACATAAGCACCGATCTTAAGCCCTTTATGCCGGCGACAATATTGCATACTTTCAAGTACCATATCCCGGTATCGTTGACGACTGAAAATATCAATCCAGCCCATAATGGAAAAGGTTAGAAAATGCGTAGCTGCCTGGTCTCTTATTTTAAAGCCTTCGGCAAATTCATAACTCATAGTAATAAGGTTTGGTATCTGAAGTTACGAATTGTTATTGCCGGAGGCAATATAGTAAAGCTGCGAGGCTGGAAGCCTCGCAGAGCGTTTCCGTATTAAAAAGCATGAGAACTAATCGCAAATATTTTCCAGGAAGATTTTCGTGATTTTTTAAAAGCACTGAATAAGCAGGATGTTAAGTACACCATGGGAATCTAAGTTGCACTGTTTCTCTTTCCCTGAGCAAAAAAGTTCACATATACTGACGCGATAACAGCTCCAATCAGACAAGTAAGTGTTACATTATCTACCAGTGATGAACTGATATCAGCTCCTGTGATTTTATCAGCTATATATTTTACAAATGAATTGGGTAAATTTCTTTCACCCAGTTTTTCTTTTACCTCCCAATGCCAGTCAGTTAAGGGGCAATAGCCCCAGCCATACCAGATGCCTAATATAAACCAGGAGGCAGCCGTAAGCAATAAGGTAATAAAATGTGCTTTGCGGATGGGTTTCCATATCCATCCAAAGAGATTGAATGCCATGAGCAGGAGATGAGCCAGCGTAAAAAGTATATTAAGAAAATGAAGCATGCCGGTAAAGATAAAATCATTTGCTTTCTGTAACTCAGCGCTAGATCCATTTATTTCTTTTCTTGTCCCAACTGGTAATACCGATTTTAAGCTGGATAGGATTGCGGTATTGATTAGCAGCGGAGCCAATAATGTATACACCTATTTTGATCTTTCCCAGCGGATCAAAAGGCCATTTAAAAACTCTTTCTACACCTGCAAATATTTCTGCATACCGGAGATTTTTTTCTGGTGCAATTAAAAAACCAGCTCCTGCGATCTCTCTTAGTTGTAATTTTTTGAACAAAGGAATTTTATTAAGGATCGCACCGTTAAATTCATGCAGGTAATGTCCCTGGTAAAATCGTTTGAACAAAGGAAAACTTGAATCGAGGGATTGGAATGCCTCCTGTGGATTCATAAACAATACAGGATCGCCCCTGCGCTGAAAGTGATAATCCACCAGCCGCAAATCTTTGGTGTTTAAAAAACTTCCGGTCTTTATAGTATATTTTGATATACCTGCAACCCCCAATTTCAATTCCTGTTCAATGCCAAACTCGAGGTAATCAAAATTCACTTTGCTGTTAAATACACCGGGAATACCTTTTTGCCATTCGGTATAGAACGTTGGCCATGCAGAACCCAGTATGATTTTTTCTTTCGGTTCACGGATGTAATGCTGGAAGGGAGTGTAAGCCAGTCTTATTTTGCCATACAACGCATTGTAAGGATCAAAAGGTACAGCCTGGTTATTGTCTAGGATATCGCCGAAGAGGCTATCTACTTTGGGATTCGTTTTATAATTACTTACTGAACGCCGTAAAGCCATCTCAAGATCGGTGTATAAAAAAAGACCATTAGCTATTTCAAGTCCGTGACCCAGGCCCAACGAATTATTCAGGTAGAAATTATTTCGTTTGATCATATTGATCCATGCATCGCCCTGGTAGATATATTGAAAATTTCTACCTAGCTCTACCCGGTAAAAACCACGATTGAAAGGATTATACATCCGGCTTACCCGGATACTGCCATTCACATCTTTATTTCTGAATCCATAACTGAGATTAGCAAAGACTAAAATATTTTTTCTGGATGGATAGGTTTTAATATAAATGATAGTGGGGCTGATACGGGTGCCACCAAACTGGAAAGGTTGATATAACGAAATTAGCGGGGGAAAATTCCAGCTTCTTTCTTTTTCCCTGTTATAAACAGGTTGACCAAATATTAATACTTTCTTCCACGTTACATGATTAGTGAGTTTGTCAATAGAATCAAGATATATCCTGGAAGTTACGACACGATGAATGCTGTCTTTATACCGGATAAATTGTATTTCTTTAAGCGAAAGAGGCTCTGTTCTTGTTTTTTCCCAGAACAAACTATCCCTGTCATAAGCCTGCTGGGTAGTAGCGCTTACTTCAACACCAAAGTATTTTTTGGGAAATACTTTATTCAATTCAAAATTCTGATAGCTGGCTATTGTTTGCCCCGATAATTTTTTTTTATTGCTTTTTGAAAAATAAGTGAACTGCTGGCGGGAGATCATCCAGGCTGTATTATTTATAAAACTGTATTGCTGGCTCACTTCGAAATGATCGTATTCAGGTATATGATAACCCGGTAAAGTAAACTTTGCCGTAAGGATGACCCAGGAGCTATCAAGAACGGTTAAAACGCCTTCGATGGTAACATTGCTTAGTTGCCGGGGTTTTATACTGATCGTATAAATTTTCCGCCCTCCTTCCTGTTTAATATCGATCATTTTATATTTATAAGCGGCCATTCCGCTATAGCTTATGGGCGATAAAAAAGGAACCGGTGAAAGAACAGTCTTGACCAGGTTATTATATAAATTGAAATCACCTTCAGTGAGCGACAAATAATACAGGCTTTCAGGATTTCCTCTTTTAGCAACGCCTGTTCTTTCTTCTTTTACACGGCTATCTGTTTCATGATCGTAACGAAGAATTACTTCTGCCATGGACATCTTTTCAAGTTCTGCATTTCGGTTTTTCCATCGTACCGAGTCCGGCAAAGTTTTCTTGCTTTTAGTGTTACGGGTTGATGAGTCCTGTTGAATAGCTTTGATATATACATCGCAGGAGTAAGGGCCAGCAGCTCCCAGAATGTTTTCTTTTTGCTGAATTACTTTCCGGATAATCTCTTCCGAACGATCCCTGGACTTGCCCCTTACAATTATTTCGGAAAGATTTTTTGCTTCATCTTCATCCAGGATAATATTTTGAACATAATTTTTGTTCAAAACCAGGGTAATTACCTGTGCCTTAAAACCAACCATACTGATAATAATATCGTACCTGCCTTCTTCCGCCTTTAATTCATAAGTGCCATCTTCTTTGGTGATAGTGCCAATTGGTGATCCTTTTAATTTGATGCTTACCAATGGAAGCGGTTCTAGTTTATTATTGGTGATTTTGCCCGAAAGTGTAAAGTATTGTGCAAAAGAAAGAGAGTGGAAAAAGATAAACAAAATAAAAAGAGAGCAGTAGTGGCGCATAAGCAGTTAATGGTATAAATATGCAACGATTACCTTAACGGAGAAAGCGCCGATTTATTTTTCTGAACTCTTTAACAGGTTTACGGAATTGGTATCGCTATCCAGGTCTTTAAAAAAAATCCCGGTGCTGCCTGAGCAGACCGGGATCTTCATTCATATAAGTTCTTATCCAGGATTAATTATTCACTTTTGTCACCAGTGTTTCTTCAACAGACCGTGTATTCTGGTTCACTTCGTACACCACTGTTTTGTTGCTTTTTCTACCAGTAACTTCGAAACGAATATGATTATCACCAATCTCATCTGTGTTTAACAGGAATTTTTTAGAGATGGTGCTGCTGATAACTTCCCTGTAAAGAGAGTTGCCATATTCATCACGAATGTTGATCACGAATTCTTTTTCTGCACCCGGGTTGGTTATAGTCAATTCAAAAACAGGATGGCTCCTGAAATTGCCGAGGAATTTCAACTCTACGGTATGAGTGATCTTATCATCTGTGGCATGTGTTGCCGGTGTCATTGCCAGGGTAAACATAGTTACAAAAGCAATGGCGAGATTGCGGTAATTAATTACAGTTCTCATAATTCTAAATTTTAAGGTTAATAATTCATTGTTGTTAAATAAAAATGGACCGCAATCGATAAGACAGGCAAGGAGGCAAACAGGAGGCAAGCTATTCAACCGGGCAAGCAGATCAGCGTTTACCGGTAATTAGTGTTGGTAGTTCAGATACGTTCTTTTGAAATAGCTTGAACAAAAGTAAGAGCCGATTGGGCGGGTTGCAAACCATGTTTTCTCTGATTTCGGGTCGGGCAAATGAAACGGTTCTTTTCAACAACCTTCTAAGTCAATGCGTTAAGTTCAACTATTTAATGATGGCCAACTTGTTTTTAAACTTATCGTTAAGAGTAAACCTGTTTGTTGCCGCCCTTAAAGTTTGCTAATTGAGTAATCACAGTTTTTAACTTGCTGATTTTCAAGTTATGGATTTGCGTATTAAGAAATTAATGATTTCTTTCAATAACCGGGTACAAAAAAACACTATCTTCAGCCGCCTTCGATAAAGTAATTTTAAGCGTAAAAAGCTTTTAGTCAACCAAATGAAAGGTATTTTGTTATTATATAAGTTGAGCCCGGCCGATGCTTGGGGAAGAACTAAAAAAAGGAGAATATTATGGCATTTAAGAAAGATGACGTTATCATTATTGAACCTAAAGAAATGTTTGTGGGCAAAATGGATGCCCCTGTAACTTTAATGGAGTTTGGCGAATATGAGAGTGAGGATTGCGCCAAAGCCAATGAGATTGTAAAACAATTGTTGGAAGAATATGAAGGAAAGATCAGGTTCCAGTTCCGTCATTTCCCTCTTACTATGATACACCAGCGCAGCCTGAAGGCCAGCGAATCTGCTGTTGCAGCAGGCCAGGAAGGCAAGTTCTGGGAAATGCACAATGTGCTTTTCAGTAATCGCCGTACCCTGGGAACAACCAGTTTAAAACTGCATTCAAAAGAAGCGGGAGTAAAGAATAAAAAGTTTCTGGATGAACTGGTGAATGGAGTATATGGTTGGCAGGTGCAGGATGATCTGAAAGAAGGTATCAACAGGGGAGTGAAAGAATTACCAGCTTTCTTTATCAATGATGAACCATTTACTGGTAAGCCAACTTTTGCTAACCTGAGTGCAGCTATTGAATTAGCATTGAAAAAGGTAAAAAGAAAACCGGCTGCAAAACAAAGAGCCTGAAAAAATAATAAGCGATAACGTAAAGAGATTGAATCCTGCAGTAAGCAGGATTTTTTTTATGCTATAAAGACAATGATAGTATCCTTTTGTAACACCAATAGCAAATATATTACCGGCGTCTTGACTGTGGCCTCCGGGTGCGGGGCTGATAAGAAGGAACCGGGCCTAATTCTTCAGGCACTTTTGACTTTGTTACCGGTTTACCTAATAAATTCTCTATCGCAGCAAATTTATTTTGTTCTCGTGGGCTGATAAAAGTATAAGCTGTTCCATCTGTTTCTGCACGGGCTGTACGACCGATACGATGTACATAATCTTCGCCATCATGTGGCACATCAAAATTGACCACCAGGTCTATATGATCTACATCAATACCACGGCTGAGAATATCTGTAGCTACTAATACCGGTAACCGTTTGCTGGTAAAGCTGCGGAGCACTTCCTCTCTTTTCGACTGGTCAAGATCTGAATGGATCTCTTCAGCCTGGATGCCTGCTTTTTTTAATTCCCGTGTCAATATTTTTACTTGTTGCTTTTTTGAACAAAAAATAATGATCGATTTGAATTGCTTGCTTTTCAGCAACTGTTTGATCAAAGGCATTTTCTGTTCTTCAAAGATCACAAAGGCTTCCTGTACTATTTTTTCAGGTGGTTTTGAAAGTGCAATATTCACTTCCACCGGTTGCTGTAATATTCGTTGTGCCAGTGAACGGATCTTAGGTGGCATCGTTGCAGAAAAAAGTAAGGTTTGTCGCTTGACCGGCAGTTCATTGATGATCCGCATAATGTCGTCAATAAAACCCATGTCGAGCATGCGGTCAGCTTCATCGAGCACCAAATACTTCAGGCTTTTAATTTTTACATAACCCATATTGATATGGGCTATCATTTTGCCGGGTGTGCAAACAACGATATCAACACCTTTTGATAAGGCTTGTTTTTCCTGTACAAACGAACTCCCGTCACCACCGCCATACACAGCAATAGAACTGATGGAGGTGAAATAAGAGAGTCCTTCCAGGTGTTCGCTGATCTGAACGGCCAGTTCCCGTGTGGGCACAATGATCATGGCACTGATATGATGATCATCATAATGATCGGTGATAATGCGGTTGATCAATGGTAACAGGAAAGCAGCTGTTTTACCGGTACCCGTTTGAGCGGATGCAATGATATCTTTGCCCTGCAACACCAGGGGCATCACCTGTTGCTGAACAGGAGTCGCATCTTCGTAGTTGCTGGCAGCAATTCCTTCCAGTAAATTTTCGTGAAAATTAAAATCAGTGAACTTCAAGAGATAAAAAGAGATTAGTTAGCGGATTATTTTAGTAAAGATAAGCGTAAACAAACTTGCAAAAAGATCAGCAAAAAGGGAGGATTTAAGCCCTCCCTTTTATTCAAAACGTTTTCACTTATGGTTATTACCAGCGATTGTTTGAATTTGAATTAGAATAAGAAGGCCTTGGCTTTCTGTCTTCTTTTGGTTTTGCTTCAGCCACTTTGATAGAACGACCGTCAACGGTTGCGCCATCCAGTTCAGCTACTGCTTTTTTTGCAGCTTCATCATCAGGCATTTCCACGAAACCGAAACCTTTGCTGCGGTTAGTGAATTTGTCCATAATAACTTTAGCAGAATCAACAACTCCGTATTCTGCAAAATAAGACATCAGGTCTTCGTCCTGTACGGCGAAGCTCAAATTAGAAACATAAATGTTCATCTAAAAAAATTAAAGATTCAATAATACTTGAGAAACACGCAACGTAAAGAAGACTAACTATTAGCAGATCCTTCGATAAACTCAGGATTAAGGGCTTAGCAGAAAAAATCGTTCACTTACAAAATGCTGTCGGACTCAAATTAACGGGGCAAAGATAAGCCTGCTATGCGAGATTACTTCTTTTATTTATAAGGGCTCCTGTTAATTTAATAAGAAGTTCCCATCAATGATCTAAGGGTTAAGTCATTAACCCCTGGCAGCTCATTAATTTGTTTTTTCTGGCAAATCAATATTGAACATATTATTATTCTCTTCTTTTTTACGGATACCAAAATTGTAACGAAGATTGATGCCTGCACGCCGGGTGTCGCCCCGCCGCAGACCGCTTGCATGAACTGATCCTTGATCGATGGTAAATTCATTTCGGTTGGTACCGAATATATCCATAACTGAAAAAGTAATCGTCAACTTTTCTTTTAAGAACCTTCGGTTTATGCTGGTGTTTAATGCACCGAAACTGCTGAGTTCATATAATTGTTGCTGGCCTTTGAATCTTACAAATCCGTTCATAGTTAACTGTGATCTTGCTCCCAGTTTGAGCTGATGATAGGTGAAAAAAGTCCAGGTTCCTTTTTGGAACGTAAGCGGTTTATTTTCATAAAGCCCATCATACATCATATAGTTATACTGCGCACCCAATACAAAGAAATATTTCTTTCCCGGGGGAATTGCTCCAAGCCCCCGGAAATACCATTCCCTATTTTTTCCGAGGTTATCATATGTGCGGTATGCCTGGCTTTGTGTACTGTCTGCCTGGTAAATAACATTGGTAAAAATATCCTTCGTGTCATTATATCCTACCGCAAGAATAGGTCTTTCGTCTACACTGATATTTGCTTCGTAATTGGTAGTGAACTGTGGTCGTAAAGACGGATTGCCTGTTTCAGACAGGTATTGATCTACATACCTGGGAAATGGATTCAGTTGTTCATATACAGGTCTTGATATAGTACGGCGATACACGAGGTAGCCACGCAGATCGAACCCGGCAATGCTTAATAATTTTTTACTGATATAGAGATAGGGAAATATATCTGTCCGGTGTATGATGAAACTCGTATCATCGGGGATCAATTGCTGGCCTTTCATATTTGTATTTTCTATCCTGAAGCCTCCTTTGATCACAAAATCTTTACCGAGTGACTTTGAACCCTGCAGGTATCCTGCATTGATGTTCTCCTTGTAATCAAATGTATTCGTTCGGCCGGCATCTTTCATGCGACTGCCATTGACAGCTTTGTAATAATTCGTCACACTGTTGAACGTTAAAAAAGATGCTTTGATCCCTGTTTCAATTGTCAACCTTTTCTTCATTTTCCATTTTAGATCCGACTGCAGGTTAACCTGATTTCGCTTATTAACACTTTGGCCATCGCCATTTGTTATATATCCCGCAGGTGTAAAGAAAGTTGTACTGAACACCTGTTCTGATTTGTTCCTGGTGAAATTGTAAAAAACATCATTGACCCATTCGGAACCAAGTGAATCGAGTTTTAGTTTACCAGATATTCCGCTTCTGAAGTTTACGGAATTACCATCATTCTCTACATCATTCCTGTTATCCGTAAGCACCTGGCCCGTGCTTATCTTGCTGATGGTGCTATTATTTACAGTACTGTTCTTATAATCATTTATGCTAAGACTTGTACCAAAATCGGTTTCCCATTTTTTACCAGATGGAACTACCATCCCGTAACCAATAAAATAGGTACTGCCGGGATATCTTGTTAATGCATCCTGCTTTAATATAGAATCCGGTGCGAAAAGACGGTCTGTCCTGATCTGTTCGTAGGTGTCACGGTGACTGTAATTCAGGTTGAGAAAAGAACTTCTTTCGCCATTGTTGTTGTTGATGTTAAAGCCGGCAAACTGGTTTCCATATTTTCCCTGTTGCATTCCGCTATTTACACTGCCGGTCGTCCCAATCTTTACGCCTTTTTTCAATACTACATTAACGATTCCCCCGCTTGATGAAGCATCATATTTTGAAGAAGGTGTGCGAAGTATTTCGATTTTTTCAATAGTGTTTGGAGGAAGGCTTTTGAGCATAGTGGCTATATCTGCTGCACTCATCTTCATTTCCCTTCCATTAATATAAACGGTCGCAGGTGTCATACTGCTGATATAAACATTTCCATCCTGGTCTACAAAAAGTCCTGGCGTTTTTTCCAGCACTTCATAACCGCTGGTGGAACTTGCGACCAGGTTTTCCGGATCAACGATTGTTTTATCATCTTCCTGTCGTATCAATGGCTTTTGTGACCTGATAACTACGCCGGACAATGCTTTTGGTAAAGGTTCTGCTGTAAAGCTGAAAGTAGTTTGCCCGCTGCTGGTACTGATCCCTTTTTCTATAGGTTGATTGTTTACTGATGAAATATTAACGGAATACTGTTCATTTTTTTGGAGATTGAAAAAAGCTTTACCACTGCTATCTGCTATTTTTTTAAAAGATTGTAAACTGTCTGCCCGGTTAGTGACAGTGATAGAAGCAAAAGCGACGGGCTCATTCTTTGTATTGCTGACTTTTATGAGTATTGGTATTTCCTGGGCATTTGCAGACTGAGCAAGAAGAGATAGCAAAAAGAACTGGTGAATAAGTTTTTTCATGAATGGTTCTGGAGTGATAAACGATAAAGTAATAAATATAGACGCTGCCTGTCCGTTTATGAAATGTAGTTAATAAATTTTGAAAACTTTTAACCTTTCCAGGTTACACTATTTTTTCTGGTGTTTGAGCTTATGTGATTCCGTCGCCTCATCTAAGGAATGCGTTTTATGAATGTCATTTTCCTTTTTGGCCAGCTCTGATAATTTAAAGTAGAATTTTTTCAAAACAGCCAACTCCTCTGCAGATAATTCTTCCACATCAATAAGCCGGTTACTCGCTGTGGAGGTAGCGGCTATCAGTTCATTTAATTTTAATTGTAAAGCAGTCGTGTCTTTATTTTGCGATTGTTGTATCACAAACACCATCAGGAAGGTGATGATCGTTGTCCCCGTATTGATCACCAATTGCCAGGTATCTGAAAAGCCAAACACAGGACCTGTCACAGCCCAGATAATTATAACCAGGAAAGCGAGGATAAAGGCCCATGGGCTTCCGGTAGCTTTTGTCACTTTTGCCGAGAATTTTTCAAAATAAACGGTTGCAGCATTCGGTTTTTTCTTTTTCATAAATGGTATTTATGAGTTTGCTGGAATCAATTTCAATACCGAAATTTAATCATTATGGCAGATCGTTCAATAGCACAGTATACTACTATCATCCATAAGTTTGAAAAGCAGGGAGAGAAAACCGGTTGGACCTATATCGAAATACCTGCTGATATGGCTGAAAAAATAAAACCTGGTAATAAGCGATCATTTCGTGTAAAGGGGAAATTAGATGCTCATAAGATCAGTGGTGTGGCCTTATTACCTATGGGTGGCGGCGTTTTCATCATGCCATTAAATGCAGCCATGCGAAAAGCAATTGGTAAACGTCATGGTGCCATGTTGAAAGTACACCTGGAAGAAGATAAAGCAGGATTTCAGTTCAATAAAGATTTTTTGGAGTGCCTGAAAGATGAACCTGCGGCCGCAGCCTTTTTTAAAACATTGTCCGGATCACATCAGCGGTATTTCAGCAAATGGATAGACGATGCTAAAATGATAGAGACAAAAGCAAAACGAATTGCACAGGCAGTGACTGCTTTGTCAAAAAAATGGGGTTATCCTGAAATGCTCCGCAACAATCAAAAGAAAAATCTTTAACAAAAAAGCCCGGCCTGTAGGAGAGAGCCGGGCTGCAGTGTTCCGATTCGTCCTTAGTAAATTTTTTCTTCCTGCCTTGTCAATTGGAAGCTGCCTGATTTTCGTATCGCATATTTTATATAATATTCTGTAAGTTCATTGGGGTTATAACCACTGAATTCTTTGCCAAGTTTTATAATATTCTGTTTGTACAAATTATTCTTCAATACTTCATCTACTGCTTTTCTTATTTGTGCTGCTTTGGGTATTTCTGTTTTTAAGTTTACACCTAATTTGAAATAGCCGATCCTTGCATTGATCTCGTTCTTGCCTTCATGAACCCCGGCTACTACCAATGGCAACTGGTGTTCGATACCCAACATGACGCCGCCGTATCCGCCATTAGTGACGTATACATCAGCATAGGGCATGATATCTGCAAAAGGAATGAAATCTTCAATGATGAAATTTTCCTGCTGAAATCTTTTTTGCAAATCCGCCGTTCCTGATCCGCCCGTAGTAGCTATCACCAGCACGTCTGTATTTTTAAACGCTTCCAGTGTGGGCACTATGATCTTCTCCGTATTCTTTTCTACCGTTCCCTGTGTTACGATCACTATTTTTTCATACCTGTTTAATTTGGCGTTATACCAGGGTGTTCTTTGTTTTTGGGACTGATAGGGAAGTAATGATCCGATAAACCGTATGTTTTGCCCCAGGTCACTGCGATAATATTCAAAACCCGGTGTACCGCTTTGCAAAAAAATGGTTGCTTTCTTTATCATAAGATCAAATATGCCAAAGTTGAAATGATCAATTCCATATTCTTCCATAATTTGTCTCATCACTTTATTGGGTTTTCCGAATAAAATCTTATCAGCAACAAAGCGAAGCAGGGCTTGTTTCATTTTGCCAAAAAAAGAATAGGACGGAGTGATGCCAAGACCTGTAGGGGCAAGGTCTTTTGACGTCTCGGGCAACGGCAACACACCAATAGAAACTACCGGTAAATTCATTTTATCAGTAATAAAGGGAATGCCCGTAAAAGCGCAGTCTGATACAACTAATTCAAAAGGGAATTCCTTATATATTTCCACCAGGTCAGCGTAATATTCCTGTCCGCGAAGCACAAAGGCGTTGATGATATCAAAGTTTAATTTTTTTATCACGCCCTTGATCTTGGCTCTCTCCGGGAACATTGATTCAATATTTTCGCCATTCACATCTTTCGCTTTTTTAAAAGGATAATGAATGATCTGCAATTTTTTGATCTTCTCCGCATATACAGATGATGTATACCAGCGTACATCGCAACCGGTTTGTTGAAGGTGTGCGGCCAGCCCGGTTAGAGGGTTGAAATGACCATCGGCCGGGAAATTTGCAAACAATATTTTTTTGCCAGCCAGGTTCATGGAAGAAAGGCTTGTTTCGTTGATGAATTGGTTTTCAGGTTTCATGTTCAGAATTTTGAATAAGGTTTATTGAAAGCACAATGATAATTATGCATCATTGAGATAAATCCCCAAACCTGTATCAATTGTCAGCCGGGCAGACAGGATGCCTGGATAAGTGCATGAGTTGGAAAATGAAAGAGATTTGTGGTAAACGCAACCGGCCATTTATATTTTCTTTTATTTGCAGTATGATCAGCTCAGTCAACGATTTCAAACAACCCTTTTTTATTGGGATAGCCGGTGTGGGTATGAGTGCTATAGCCCAGTATTTAAAAGGAATAGGAAAAGATGTATCTGGCAGTGACCGTTTTTTTAAAGAAGGTGAGTATAACGAGATACAGGAAAAGCTGGAAGCAGAAGGGATACGATGCTTTGTGCAAAATGGCGAAGGCATTCATGCGGCTACAGACCTGGTGGTTGTTTCAACGGCTGTAGAGGATACCGTGATGGAAATAAAAAAAGCAAGGGAATTGAATATTCCCATCATCAAACGATCAGAGCTGCTGGCATTGATCGCTGACAGTAAAAAAACAATTGCCGTCGGGGGCACCAGCGGTAAGAGCACTACCAGCGCTATGCTGTTTGATATTCTACAACATGCCGGGTTGCAACCCAGCATTATCAGCGGCGCAGGACTGATCAGTATAATAAAAGAAGGGAAAATAGGCAATGCCAAGGTGGGGGCGGGTGAATGGCTGGTAATAGAAGCGGATGAAAGCGACGGTTCGATCGTTCAATACAAGCCGGAGATCGGGTTACTGCTGAATGTAGATAAAGATCACAAGGAAATAGAGGTGCTGATGGACGTATTCACCACGTTTAAAAAGAACAGTAAACGGTTTGTAGTAAATCAATCTCATCCTTTAGCCAAACAACTCTCACAAGATCCGGCTCATGATTTTTCGTTTGATATCAATAGCGAGGCTGCATATATCGGAACAAATTTTAAACAGGATGGCCTGGCCATTTCTTTTAAAATAAATAAAGTGGATTTCCATCTCAACCTGGTAGGGAAGCATAATATGGAGAATGCATTGGCTGCAGCAGCCATTGCCGCACAGGTGGGAGTAGATCTTGCGATAGCTTCTGAAACATTGCAGAAGTATGAAGGCATTTACCGGCGTCACCAGGTAATCGGAAATAAAAAAGGAGCCTGGCTGATTGATGATTATGCCCATAATCCCGTGAAGTGTGCTGCTGCAATTGAAGCCTGCCAGCCAATAGCACCCAAAGTGATCGCCTGGTTTCAACCTCATGGATATGGACCTACCAAATTTTTACGCAATGATTTTGTAGCGGAGATCGCAAAAGTATTAAGACCTGAAGATGAAATATGGATGAGCGAAATATTCTATGCCGGTGGAACAACTACGAAAGATATTTCAGCCAATGACCTGATCAGCGATCTTCAGCAACTTGGCAAGCCTGCTTTTTTTGTGAGTAACAGGAATGATTTTTTGAACCAGGCCCGTTCACATTTCACTCATGATTGTGTGGTATTGCTCATGGGAGCCAGGGATCCGTCACTGGAACAGTTTGCGAAAAAAATATGGGAAGATCTCTGAATGGCTTATGCAGCAAATTCAGCAACATTTTCTTTTGCAACAGGGAGAAACATATACCAGCATAAAGCCATCAGCAATTCGGGATGTGGTGTTTCCTCTGTTTTATTTTTTTTAAAATGAATGGCAGCATTGCCCTTATCTACATTTAAACCGCAAACGATTAAGGGTTGCTCTTTCGTTTCTTTATACAATATCAATTCGGCAAGAGGGTTGTTCCCGATACTGTAATAAAATCTTTCATTATTAACATCAATAAAATTTTCTTTGTTCTTCTCCAATCCCAATTCCCCGATCTTTATTCCGTATTCGTTGCGCAGTACCACCTTGTTGCGCAGGAAACCTTCTTTACGAATAAGAAAAACCCTTTTTTCGGCTGCACTTTCCACTCTTGCTGTATTCGAAAAAGGATGAAGTATAAGGGTAAGTACTTGTTTGTCCTTGTGCCATAATTGATATACTTCCTGGTTAGAAGTTGAGCTTACATTTTCCCAACGCATAAAGAAAAATTTTAGGTTTGTGATGGCTTAAACAATGGAGAAATTACGAACCTTTATTCCAGGTAAGAACCACTTAACTTAAAATTAATATTAACTTCATATAAG
>DASVOE010000070.1:0-35046 GCA_036383515.1 Chitinophagaceae bacterium
AGTTTCTGTGGAAAAAATAAAAACGTAAAAATTTGGTTATCAAGTGGGAAAAAGTGTTATTTTGTGTCAATTAATTAAATTTTGACTCAAACCCCTGATAATGACAGGCTTTCTCGGAGAATTCGAGGCTACTTTGGACGCCAAGGGGCGGTTCCTCCTCCCGGCAGGGTTCAAAAAGCAATTGCCGGAAGCAGAAGGCAGCAAGTTCGTTATCAACAGGGGATTTGAAAAATGTTTAGCTCTTTACCCAGTTAAAAACTGGGAACCGCTCTTTGCCGATATCAGCAAACTAAATGACTTCGATCCGAAAGTGAGAGAGTTTCGCCGCTACTTTTTAAATGGCGCCACGTTCGTGGAACCGGATAGTGCAGGTCGTTTACTGGTGCCACCCAACCTGAAAGATCATGCAGGCTTGGAAAAAGATATAGTGCTGGTAGCAGCGGTTAATAAAATAGAAATCTGGGATAGTAATAAGTACAAACAGCTCTTTGAATCATTTTCACCGGATACATTCAGTGGTCTCGCCGACGAGGTGATGAACAAAAAACCGGGAATCGGAAATTAGCAATCCAATAAAGGAATGAGTAACCTGAGTAACGATAATCCAACTCCAAATTCTCCGTTCCAACATTATCATGTGCCGGTTCTGCTCAACGAGGTCATAGATGGTCTGCATATTCAACCCGATGGCATTTATGTTGATTGCACGTTTGGAGGAGGTGGCCATTCCAAAACTCTTCTCTCCAAATTAAGTGCAAAGGGAAAGTTGATTGTTTTTGACCAGGACGATGACGCCAGGAAAAACCTGCCGGATGACGATCGTGTAATCTTTGTGCCGCACAACTTTCGTCACCTGCAACGGTTTCTTCGGCTACATCACATCACAGCCGTTGATGGCATCATGGCAGACCTGGGCGTAAGCAGTCACCAGTTTGATGAAGCGGGCAGAGGATTCTCGATCCGTTTTGACGCCGCATTGGATATGCGCATGGATCAGCGGCAAACACTGACAGCATTTGATGTGGTCAACACCTACAGCGAACAACAACTCCATAAGTTGTTTGAACAGTATGGAGAAGTGACCAACTCAAAAACACTGGCCAAAACAATTGTGCAGGTTCGCAGCACTGCCTCGCTGAAGACGATCGATAATTTTAAGAATGCACTCCGTGAAATTGTGAAAGGAAACCCCAACAAATATTTCGCCCAGGTTTTCCAGGCATTGCGCATTGAAGTGAATGATGAATTAGGTGCATTAAAAGAAATGCTGCAGCAAATTCCAAAACTGCTAAAACCAGGAGGCCGGGTGGCCATCATTACGTTTCATTCCCTAGAGGACAGGCTGGTAAAGATTTTTTTTCGTCGCGGAACATTTGAGGAACCGGAAGCAAATCCTTTTACCAATGACGAACAGGTGAACGAATTGAAAATAATCACGAAGAAACCTATTGTGGCTGGTGATAAGGAAATGAAACAAAATTCAAGAGCAAGAAGCGCCAAGCTGAGAGTGGCGGAGAAAGTAATGATGGTGTAGAGATTACAAAGATGCAACTCATATAAAGGAGATAAAGATTTTACAAAATCTATATCCTTTGAAATCAACCCTTGCCTGACGACAGGCAGCTTCAAAGGAAAGTGAAAAACCAACCAACGATTATTAATGCAGGAGCAGGAAACAATACCAGGAAAAGAAAGCAGGCTCAACCCGGTAGCTGCCGGGTGGAAGCGATGGCTGAATTACCAGTCCATCGTAAAACAGGTGCCTTTCTTTTTATTTCTCGCTGTGCTGGCAGTTGTTTATATCTATAATGGTCATAATGCAGATAAGACCATTCGAAGTATCAACCGAACTGCAAAAGAAGTGAAAGAATTGCAATGGGAATATAAAACAGTGAAAGGAGAAGTAATGTTTAAAAGCAAGCAAAGTGAACTGACAAAAGCAGTGGAGCCACTAGGATTAAAAGAATTAGTGCAGTCGCCGGTGGTGTTGAATGATAGTATGGCAAATCAGAATTAAATGACTATCTCCTCCCTGGGGGCGAATGAAATGAATATAAATGGGATAGGAAACGGGGTGAGTTGATGAACAAACAACAGAACGATGAAGACCCGATAGCTATCGGGTGCGACGCAACAGACGATGAACAGAGAACTGGACGATGACAACATAAAAAATCTTGACCATATATAGTATGATCAATGATTGAGGCAACTAACTAAGAATACAAGCAAAGCGGCATTGGAAGTAAAACGTGACATACTGTGGAGAGTTTACCTCAGTTTTCTTGGCATGGTAGTGCTGAGTTTATTGATATTGGGTAAAGCCTTTTATATCCAGCGATTCCAGGGAGAACACTGGCGCAGCATGAGTGACAGCATGCACCAGAAGATTCAGGAACTGGATGCTGACAGGGGCACTATCTATAGCGAAGATGGACAAATGCTCAGCACCTCTCTTCCTCAATTTGATATCTACATCGATTTTTTAGCGGATGGGCTAAGAGCAAAGAATGGAAAAGTATTCAAGACAAATATTGATTCCTTCTCGATAGCGCTTGCTGATTTTTTCAATGATAAAACAGCTGTACAGTATAAAAAGGATTTGCAGGCTGCTTATAAAAATAAGAACCGCTATTATTCATTAAGAAAGAAGATGACGTTTGATGAATATAAAACTTTCCGGCAGTTACCGCTGGTAAAGCTGGGAAGAAATAAAAGCGGTGTGATTGTAGAAGAGAACAGCAAACGGGTTTCCCCATTTGGATTATTAGCCAACCGGACAGTCGGCTTATCGCGGGAGCATATTGCCAGCAACGGTAAAATGAAGAAACAGAATGTAGGACTGGAAAAAAGTTATGATAGTTTATTAACAGGACAAAAAGGACAACGGTTGGTTCGCTATATAGCAGGTGGTGCCGTGCCGGTGGAAGGTTTCCAGATAGAACCAGAAAACGGGAAAGATATTTTTACCACGTTGGATGTAAACATCCAGGATATTTCGCAGCAGGCATTGTTGAAAATGATGGAAAAAAGTGAAGCTCAGTACGGCACCTGCATTGTGATGGAAACAAAAACAGGAAAGATAAAAGCAATTGCGAATCTTGGTCGCCGGCCGGATGGCAGTTATTGGGAAGATGATAATTATGCATTACGTGTTACTGAGCCAGGTTCTACTATCAAGTTAGTTACACTTTTATCAGTGTTGGATAAAGGCAGTTCTAAATTAAATGACCTGGTAGAGGTAGGTAGTGCCGGCCAGATGCAGGTGGGGCCAAGGATGGTAAACGATGCCGAACGTCAGCCTAAACCTGTAGAAACAGTAAAAGAATGTTTTGCTCATAGTTCAAATGTGGGCATGAGCAAACTGGCGTTGAAAGCATTTGGAAACAATCCTAAAGAATTCAAAGAATATTTACATCGCTATCATTTAGATACCCGTTCATCAATTGACCTCGCTAATATTCCTTCACCACGATTGGCACCACTTGAAAAAGGAAATGGGGGCCTGATGAATATGCTGACGATGAGTTTTGGTTATGCAATCCAGGTAAGTCCTTTACAAACACTCACCTTATATAATGCTATTGCCAATGATGGAAAGATGATGAAGCCTTACCTCGTGAACAGCATACAAAACAATGGCATCATTGCCCGTCAATTTGAACCTACGGTGCTCGAAGAAAAAATATGTAAAACAGAAGTGCTGAAAGCGGCGAAGGAATCTATGGAAGCCGTGGTGACAGAAGGAACTGGACGACCAGCGTTTAAAGACATGCCCTTTGCTGTAGCTGGTAAAACAGGAACAGCCCATGTGGCCGATGGAGATGTAAAGTATGGACATGGTGTTTACCAGGCGTCTTTCGTCGGATATTTTCCGGCTGATAAACCACAATACTCTTGTATCGTAGTAATAAGAACGAAGCCGCATGCCGCATTGCATTATGGCGGACAATTAGGTGCGCCGGTATTCAGGGAGATCGCTACCAAGCTATATGCAATGTATGTGGAACAGAAAGCGGCCAGCCTGTATACTGTTAAAAAAGATAGTGCTGCTTATTTCTATGCAGGAAACACAGCTAATATAAAACAGGTGTTTGGCGCTTTGAATATGAACTATGCCGACTCGGTGCAGCAAAACAAATGGGCTAGCGTATACGCCTATAATTATCAACCGGTGATACGGGCCAATAACGTGAAGGAGAAACTGATGCCAAATGTAAAAGGCATGGGATTGAAGGATGCATTGTATTTATTGGAGAGCATGGGGTTGAAAGTAGCAGTAAATGGTAAAGGCAAAGTGAAAAATCAATCTATATCGGCAGGCACTGCATTGGCCCGGGGATTAACAGTGATGCTGGAATTGAGTTGAACAGTTTAATGTTTTAAAAGAGGTAGTTCGTGTTACTGAGAGATACACTATATAAGGTGAAGTTGATAGCGGTGAACGGCAGTACTGATGTGGAGATAAAGGATGTGCAGATCGATTCGAGAAAAGTGAAACCGGGTTCTGTGTTTATAGCGGTAAAAGGTGCAGCGGCTGATGGTCACGAGTTCATTGATAAAGCAATTGAGAATGGCGCAACGGTGGTAGTGTGTGAAATAATGCCGGTAGCGTTGAAAAAAGAAGTAGTGTATGTGCAGGCAGAGAATAGTGCAGCTGCAGCTGGGTATATGGCGAACAATTTTTTTGGTCAGCCATCGGAGAAGATGAAAGTGGTGGGAGTAACGGGAACGAATGGGAAGACAACAATAGCAACATTATTATATAAGCTCTTTACAGCATTGGGATATAAATGTGGACTGCTGAGCACTGTTGATAATCACATTGGTGATAAAATAGTGCCCGCTACGCATACCACACCGGATGCCATCAGCCTGAATCAGTTGATGAAGCAGATGTATGATGAAGGATGTACACATGTGTTCATGGAAGTGAGCTCACATGCCATTCACCAGCATCGCATCACCGGTTTGCAGTTTGCGGGAGGGTTGTTCAGCAACATCACACATGATCACCTGGATTATCATAAAACGTTTGATGAATATATCCGGGTGAAGAAAGTCTTTTTTGATGGTTTGTCTTCAGCAGCGTTTGCGATCAGCAATGCAGATGACAAAAGAGGGCTGGTGATGTTGCAGAATACGAATGCAAAAAAATATTTGTACAGCCTGAAGACAATGGCTGATTTCAAGGGAAAGATCCTTGAAAATAGTTTGACAGGATTAGTGATGAATATAAATGACCAGGAGGTTCATTTCAGGTTGATCGGTGAGTTCAATGCCTATAACCTGCTGGCCGTTTTTGGTGCTGCTACTTGTATGGGTGAAGAGAAACAGGAAGTGTTGCGTTGTTTGAGTGTGTTAACGGGTGCTGAAGGCAGGTTTGAATATATGTTATCAGCGAAAGAAAAAGTGATTGCGATAGTGGATTATGCACACACACCTGATGCTCTTTTAAATGTGCTGGCTACGATTAAGAAACTGAAGAAAGGATTTGAAACAGTGATCACGGTGGTAGGCTGCGGTGGAGACAGGGATAAAACAAAACGACCGGTGATGGCAGCTGCGGCTTGTGAGCATAGTGATAAGGTGATATTCACCAGTGATAATCCAAGAGGTGAAGATCCGGCGCAGATCATAAAGGATATGGAAGAAGGATTGGCAGTGGCTTATAAAAGAAAATATATCTCGATAATGGACAGGAGAGAGGCGATTAAAACAGCGGTCAGTTTAGCAAAACCGGAAGACATCATCTTAATAGCCGGGAAAGGACATGAAAAATACCAGGAGATAAAAGGAGTAAGAATTCATTTTGATGACAAAGAAATAGTGAAAGAGATGTTTGAGTTGTTGGATAAATAAGGAACGTAAAATAAAAGGCAAAGAGCAAGAACTCATAACCCGTAACCAATAACCAGCGATGCTGTATCATTTATTTGAATGGTTTAAATCAAAGGGAATAAGTTTCCCGGGAATCAACCTGATGGATTTCATTACCGTCAGGGTGATGCTTGCAGTGCTGTTGTCATTGCTGATCGCCATGGTGTATGGGAAGAAGCTGATCCGTTACCTGCAAAAGAAACAAGTGGGTGAGTCGGTTCGGGATCTGGGATTGGCTGGTGAACAAACTAAAAAAGGCACACCGACCATGGGTGGACTGATCATTATTGCAGCGATCATTATACCTACACTTTTATTTGCCCGGTTAGATACGGTTTATATTATACTGATGTTGGTGGCTACTGTTTGGTTAGGGATCATCGGTTTTGTAGATGATTATTTAAAACTGAGAGCAAAGAAGATAGCACAACAGCAGGGCGTGGCCTATAAAAAAGGTGATAAGGATGGATTGGCTGGTTGGTTCAAGATCTTGGGTCAGGTAGGGTTGGGAATTACAGTAGGAGCAGTTCTCTATTTTAATAGTAATGTAAATATTTGGAGAGAATACCAGGGAACACCGAAGCCAGGTGATAAAACTATTATCACAAAACAAGTAAATAACGAACCAAAGCATTTTGTTGTAACAAAAGAGCCAATTACGACTATTCCTTTTGTAAAAAACCATGAATTTAATTATACCAAACTGTTGCCGGCATCGTGGAGGGAATATTCATGGATACTATATATACTGATTGTGATCTTCATTATTACTGCAGTATCAAATGGCGCTAACATAACCGACGGGTTAGATGGATTAGCTACCGGCACTTCTGCATTGATAGGTGTATGCCTGGGCATATTTGCTTATGCCAGTGGTAATCTCTTTTTCGCTGATTATCTCAATATCATGTACATACCCAACCTGGGTGAGCTGTCCATATTTATTGCAGCGATGGTAGGAGCCTGTATCGGTTTCTTATGGTATAACTCTTACCCGGCACAAGTATTTATGGGTGATACAGGTAGTTTAACACTCGGAGGAATCATTGCAGCTATTGCCATCATCGTTCATAAAGAACTACTGATACCGATTTTCTGCGGCGTATTCTTGGTAGAGAATATCAGTGTGGTGGCACAGGTTGGTTATTTCAAATACACGAAGAAAAAATTTGGTGAAGGCAGACGAATCTTTTTGATGAGTCCCCTGCATCACCATTACCAGAAGAAAGGTTTACATGAAGCGAAGATCGTAACGAGGTTCTGGATAGTGACAGTGCTCTGTGTGATATTAAGTATTGCAACCTTGAAGCTGAGATAATAAATGAATGGAGATCGTAAGTAGTGATTAATGTGTAAAAGATGAAAGTGGTGGATCAGATGATTGTTAGTACTAAGATGAATAAAGTTATTATGCCCGGCCTCCCTCTCCGGCGGAGAGGGAATGAGGGTGAGGCTATTACTGAAAAACCCCGACCGATCCAGATCCTGCAGGAGAACCGTATCCCGATAATTATCGGGACTGATCCAAACCGAATTGTGGTGCAGTTTATTCAAAACTAATGCTTGTGAAAAACCAATCCCCCCTAACTAACCAAGGATTCCCTGGATAACCGGGAGTGGCTGTATGAAAAAACGAATGGTCATATTGGGTGGAGGTGAAAGTGGCGTAGGTGCTGCGCTGCTGGCAAAACAACAGGGATATGAAGTATTCCTTTCGGATGGAAGTTCTTTGAAAGAAAATTATCGTAACGAATTGCGGAACGCAGGAATTGATTTTGAGGAAGGACAGCATGATGAAGCGAAGATCTTAATGGCCGATGAAGTGGTAAAAAGCCCCGGTATACCAGAGAAGAATGAGCTGGTAAAAAAGATCAGGGAAAAGGGGATAGAAGTAATTAGTGAGATCGAATTGGCTTACCGGTATAAAGGCAATAGTAAGATCATCGCCATCACAGGCAGTAATGGAAAAACAACCACCACTGCATTGACCTATCACATCTGCAACCAAGCTGGTTTGGAATGTGCGATGGTGGGCAATATTGGTTTTTCATTTGCGAAACAAGTTGCCCTTGAGCCCAAAGCTTTGTATGTAATCGAGATCAGCAGTTTTCAGTTGGATGATATAAAAACATTCAGACCGGATATTGCTATTCTGACCAACATCACCGAAGATCACCTGGACCGTTACGATTACAATTTTGAGAATTATATCCGCAGCAAATTTCGTATCGCCATGAACCAGCAGTCAACCGATCATTTTATTTACTGCTACGATGACGAAGTAACTATGAAATATCTAAACCGCCCGGTAACTATCGGGTTCAATATTCAATCTAACCAACTGCCAATAAGTATGAAAAGAGAATTAACCAACGGAGCTTTTATTAAAGACGGGGACATGTACGTAAGAACAGGACAAGACTTTACCTCTATGAGTGTATTTGATTTTGCCTTGAAAGGAAAACATAACCAGTATAACACTATGGCAGCATGTGTAGCAGCTACTATACTTGACATCCGGAAGGATAATATCCGTGATGCCGTACAGAATTTTCAGAGCCTCGAGCATCGGATGGAGCATGTGGCTACTATCCGGGGTGTAGAGTTTATCAATGACAGTAAAGCTACCAACGTGAACAGCACCTGGTATGCATTGGAGAGTATGACCAAACCAACAATATTGATCCTGGGAGGAGTAGATAAAGGAAATGATTATTCATTGATCACTGAGCTGGTAAAAGAAAAAGTAAAATCGATTATTTGCCTGGGCACGGATAACAGGAAGATTCATGAGGCCTTTGGAAATTTTGTCAGCCCTATTGTAAACACGGGCAGCGCCTTGGAAGCCGTACATGCTGCCTTTCATTTTGCTGAAAAAGGAGACGTGGTGTTGCTGAGCCCGGCCTGCGCCAGTTTCGATCTTTTTAAAAATTATGAAGACAGGGGTAACCAGTTTAAGCAGGCGGTGAAGGAGTTGTGACCCGATAGCTATCGGGTCGTGAGTAAAAGGAGTTTATAACATTAATTGAAAATGAAAACAAAACAGCTCATAGCCGTAGCTATTTGCTAATAGTTTATAAATGGCAGAAGCGTTAAACATACCAGTTAGTCAGAATCCTTTTAGCAATTTGGCGAAGAGGACCAAAGGCGATAAAGTGATCTGGGCATTAGTGGTATTGCTGGTATTGGTTTCTTTATTGGCGGTGTATAGTGCAACGGGTTCATTGGCGTATAAAAATTATAAAGGCAATACCGAAGTTTACCTGTTCAAACAGGTTGCTTTTATTGTTGTAGGAATTATGGTTATCTATTTTGCTCACCTGGTTAATTACACGGTTTATTCAAAAGTAGCGACCATTGTTTTCCTGTTATCTATACCATTGTTGGCCTATACTTTATTCTTTGGTGTAAAAATGAATGAAGGTAGCCGCTGGATCCGTCTTCCGCTGATCAATATGACGATGCAGACCTCCGATCTTGCCCGGCTTGCTTTGTTCATGTATCTGGCCAGGCTGATGAGTAAAAAACAAGCGGTGATCAAAGATCTATGGAAAGGCTATATACCGGTAATGTTCCCGGTCGCTATAACTTGTTTATTGATCGCACCTGCTAATCTATCCACAGCGCTATTGTTAGGTGCCAGTTGTTTGATGCTGATGTTCATTGGCCGGGCAAGGGCCAAACATTTACTGATGACGATGGGTATAGCTATGATCCCCATTCTCTTCCTTATCATATCAGCAGTGGTGCGTCATAATTCATCCGGTGACGAAGAGATCACTACGGCAAAAGCCACTTCATCAGGTTTGTTTGGAAGGGTAGAAACCTGGGTAGGCCGGGTTGAGAATTTTATTTACGGAAGCAAATCAGCTGACAACGATGAAATGTATCAGGTGAACCAGGCAAAGATCGCTATTGCCAAAGGTGGTGTATTGGGTGTAGGTCCGGGTAACAGTACGACAAGAGATTATTTGCCGCAGGCGTATAATGATTTTATTTATGCGATCATCATTGAAGAGTATGGATTAGTGGGTGGAATGTTCATTGTATTTATCTACATGGTATTCTTATACCGGTGTATCAGGATATTTAAAAGATGTCCGTATGCATTCGGCGCATTCCTGGCATTGGGATTAAGTTTCACATTAGCCATACAGGCCATTGCAAATATGGCAGTGACAGTGAATCTGTTCCCCGTGACAGGAGTGACGTTGCCATTGGTAAGTATGGGCGGAACGAGTTTCATTTTTACCTGCCTGGCAATAGGCATCATATTAAGTGTGGCAAGAAATGTAGAACAGCTGGAAGGAAAAAAAGAAATGGTCAACGAACAGTTTTAATAAAACCTGGCGATCAATTGACATTGAATATCTCAGTTGTGATCGCAAAGCCTTTGAAAATTTATTAAGTGAGTAAACGAATTATTATAGCGGGTGGTGGAACAGGCGGTCATATTTTTCCGGCTATTGCAATTGCCAATGCCTTAAAGAAGATTGATCATACAGTAGAGATACTATTTATAGGAGCGAAAGGAAAGATGGAGATGGGAAAAGTGCCGCAGGCAGGATATACAATTGAAGGATTGGATATAGCAGGATTTAACCGCAGCTCTTTGATAAAAAATATTGGATTGCCATTTAAGCTGGTGAAAAGTTTTTTGCAGGTAAGAACCATCTTCCAAAAATTTAAACCGGATGCGGCGATCGGCGTAGGAGGTTATTCCAGTTTCCCGGTATTACGATTTGCACAGGCAAGAGGAATTTCCACTTTTATTCATGAGTCGAACTCTTTTGCTGGAAGGTCCAACATTATGCTGGGAAGAAAAGCCAAAAAAATTTTTACAGGAACTGATGGGATGGAAAAATTTTTTCCAAAAGAAAAGATCATGGTGACGGGTAACCCGGTGAGAGCGACGATTGCACGATCAGCAGTTACCCGGTCAGAAGCCATCCATTCTTTTTCGCTGAATGAAACAAAGAAAACAATTCTTGTTGTGGGAGGAAGCCTTGGTGCGAAATCCATCAACGAGGCAATTGATAAGGGAGTTGCAGACCTGTTGAATGCAGGGTTGCAATTAATATGGCAGACCGGAAAACCTTATGTATCGAAAGCAAAGGAAAGTACAAATGGCATGAAAGCAGTTTGGGTGAACGACTTTATTAACCAGATGGAAAATGCGTATGCTGCAGCAGACATCGTAGTGGCCCGTTCGGGTGCCATGACAGTAGCTGAATTATGCGTGGTAAAGAAACCTGTTTTATTTGTGCCTTATCCCTTTGCTGCCGAAGATCATCAAACGGTGAATGCAACACAATTAGTAAACAAAAATGCAGCGATGATCGTGAAGGATAGCGAAGCGGCGGACAAATTAGTGTTCATGGCAATTGAGCTATCAAAGGACGAAGCGAAACAAGAGCAATTAAAAAACAATATCGGTGCATTGGCCATAACGGATGCCGACGAACAGATTGCAAAAGAAGTGTTGAAGAATCTTAAATGATCAGAAATTGAATATTGTTGATAAGACAAAAAGATATCCCCGTACTCCCCTTTAGGGGCAGGGGTATGATTGGTTCAGAAAATACTGTCCTTATGAATTCCCCCTTCCGGGGGACTGAAAGAAAGAGATGAATGTTGGATAAAAGTAAAATAGATAAAGAATTTTCCTCCCCTTTTGGGGGAGGCTGGGAAGGGGCGGTGTATTTTATTGGCATCGGTGGAATAGGAATGAGTGCTATTGCAAGGTTCTTTCATACAAAGGGCGTAAAGGTTAGTGGTTATGATAAAACACCAACACCGCTGACAAAAGAACTGGAAGCAAGTGGCATTGAAGTTCATTATGACGAGAATGTGGAAACCATTCCAAAGAAAGTTGACCTGGTGATCTATACACCTGCTGTACCAAAAGGACATAAAGAACTGGTTTTTTACCAGCAGCATAATTATAAAGTGGTAAAGAGAAGTGATGTATTGCAGATCATAACGAAGAGTTCTTTTAATATATGTATAGCCGGCACACATGGCAAAACAACGATCACCACGATGGTAGCACACCTGCTGCGGGATAGTGGATTCGGTTGTAATGCTTTCCTGGGTGGTATATCGGTGAACTATGGAACCAATTTCTGGAGTGATGAAAGAAATGTATGTGTGGTAGAAGCAGATGAATATGACAGGAGTTTTTTGAAATTAAGTCCTGATATAGCCATCATCACGGCAATGGACGCAGATCACCTGGATATATATGGTACTGCTGAATCCGTAGAGCAGGCGTTTATTGATTTCAGTAAACAGGTGAAACCCGGTGGTATGCTGATCAGGAAGTTTGGATTGGAGAGAGGAAAAGAGTTGACAGCCGATACACAACTGACCTACCATTTGCAAAATGAAAGTGCTGATGTGTATGCCACAAATATCCGGATGGAGAACGGCAGTTATGAGTTTGATGTGCAGCTAAAAGATAAGCGGATAGAGAATGTGAAGTTGAATATGGGAGGTTTACATAATGTAGAAAATTCAATAGCGGCTATAATGGTCGCCAGTTCTTTGGGAATTGAAGATGAAAAGATCAAAACAGCGGTGGCAAATTTTAAGGGTGTAAAAAGAAGGTTTGAATATATCATCAAAAATGAGAAGCTTGTTTTTATTGATGATTATGCCCATCACCCTGAAGAATTAAGAGCCCTGATTACCGGTGCAAAATCTTTGTTCAATAATAAAAAGTGTACGCTGATATTTCAACCGCACCTGTACACGAGAACAAGGGACTTTGCGGACGAATTTGCAGAAGTGCTGAACCTGGCTGATAAGGTGATATTGTTACCGATCTACCCGGCGAGAGAGTTACCGATAGAAGGTGTGACCAGCCAGCTAATAGCAGATAAAATGCAACCGGGAAAAGTTGTTGTAGCTGATAAAAAAGAAGTATTGAAAAAAATGGATGAAATAATAAAAAAAGATCGATTAGCAATGGTAATTACAGCAGGTGCAGGAGATATAGATACGTTGATAGAGCCTTTAAAGAATATGTTGAACAGGTAAGTAAGAAATATAAAGAACAGCCTCGCAGAAGCGGCAGGACAGAAAACAATGAACGCAAAAACAACGATAAGAAAAATATTATTCATCAGCATGTGGTTGGTGATCGGCGCCGGAATGGTGACATTGCTTGCTGCTGCCATCCGGAATCAGAAGAACGAAAGATGTAGTGCTTACAGCATCCGGATAAAAGGCGGAGAGACCAATTTATTTGTTGACCAGAAAGATGTGTTGAAATTATTGACAGCAGGAACGAGTGGAAAGATAAAAGGCCAACCCCGTTCCGCTTTTGATCTGCGTAAGTTGGAAAAACGCCTGGAAGACAATGTATGGATCAAAGACGCTGAATTGTACTTCGATAACAAGAATGTATTGCAGGTGATAGTAACAGAAAGAGAACCGGTAGCAAGAGTGTTTACTACAGCCGGCAAATCATTTTATATAGATAATGAAGAAAAGAGAGTACCACTGTCAGATAAGATAAGCGCTAAAGTTCCGGTATTTACTGGTTTCCCCGACAAAAAAATAATGGCACCAAGAGATAGTGCTTTATTACATCAGTTGCACATGACGGCTGACTTTATCAGCAATGATCCTTTCTGGACAGCCCAGGTAGCACAGATAGATATTACGGCGGAAAGAGAATTTGAAATGATACCCGTTGTAGGCAATCATACAATAAAACTGGGCAGTGGCGAAAACATAGAACAAAAATTTCATCGCCTGTTTGTGTTTTATAAAAATATCCTGAGTAAAGCTGGGTTTGATAAGTACCAGACGATAGATGTACAGTACGCAGGACAGGTGATAGGAACGAAAGGAAATATTTCTAAAATAGATTCGATACAACTGAAAAAGAATGTAGAGAAATTGTTGCAGCAAGCCCGTGATATGCAAAATGATACAGCAATTCTTGTAGCGCCCTCCATTGCAAAGCCGGGTATTGAAGCAAGTACTGAATTAACAACCGAAACTGATTCACCAAATTCGGCCACCCTGAGCGGGGTCTCCAGTCCCAACCCTTTGAAACTTTCTTTAACATCCAAACCAGTAGAAAAACCAGCAACACAAGATCCAAAACCAAAACCAGTGAAGAGAGAACCGAAAGCGGTGATGAAACGAAATTAGTTATGGGTAATGAGTTATGAGTTAAGAGTGTCGTGAATGGGCAGGAGTGAATGACGGATGCTGATTCGGATCAGCGTTTTCGAAAATGCTGGGTAAAGATATAAAGATGATGTGTTAGAGATAAAGTTTGGATTTGCAATACAGCACCGTCCTTCTCCATCCGGAGAAGGATAAGAGGATGAGGTTTGATCAGTGCGAGCAGGACGATGAAGTGAGTGACACAAGGGATGATGATCAGGGAACAGAACTCTGATAAAAAAATAATTAAACTCTTTCGATAAAAACAACACAACTAAAAACAACATTTTATGAACTACGAACAACCCATTATTGTTGGTCTTGACATCGGAACAACCAAGATCGCGGTAATTGCCGGGCGAAAAAACGAATACGGCAAGCTGGAAATACTGGGCTTTGGTAAAGCCAACTCCAACGGCGTGAAGCATGGCCAGGTGCTCAACATTGATGAAACGATCAAAGCCATTAAAACTGCATTGGAAAATTGTTTTGCTTCCAATCCTAACCTGGAAGTGAATGAGGTGTATGTCGGCATCGCCGGGCATCACATTAAAAGTTTGCAAACCCGTGGTGATATCGTTCGCCAGCGAACGGATGAAGAGATCACGCAACGGGAGATTGATCAGTTGATCGACGATCAATACAAAACCTATATTCCTGCAGGCGACCAGATCATTGATGTGATACCACAGGAATTTACCGTTGATAATTTCCAAAACATTCCGAACCCGATCGGGTATGGTGGTGTGAAGATCGGCGCCAACTTTCATATTATCACCGGCGATAAGAATGCGATCCGCAACATTAATCGCAGTGTGGAAAAATCCGGATTGCATACAAAGGATCTCGTATTGCAACCACTCGCATCATCATCAGCAGTAATGGCACAGGAAGACCTGGAAGCCGGTGTTGCTATTGTTGATATTGGTGGTGGTACCACAGACCTTGCCGTATTCTATGAAGGCATACTGAAACATACTGCTGTTATTCCTTTTGCCGGTGAAAATATTACCAATGATATTAAGACAGGGTTAGGCGTATTAAAAACACAGGCTGAGGCGATGAAAGTTCAGTTTGGTTCTGCGTTGGCGAATGAAGCAAAAGCAAATGCTTATATCACCATTCCGGGATTGAGAGGTATGCCGGCCAAAGAGATCAGTGTTAAAAACCTGGCGAATATCATCCAGGCAAGAATGAGTGAGATCATGGATTTTGTTACCTACCATTTAAAACAAGTGGGTTTGGATAACAAGGCCTTGAACGGCGGTGTGGTATTAACCGGCGGTGGCTCACAATTAAAACATCTTATTCAATTAACTGAATATGTAACCGGGCTACCGGCGAGAATTGGTTTTCCGAATGAACACCTGGCCGCTGGCCATATCGAAGAATTAGCCAAGCCCACTTACTCCACCTGTATTGGTCTTATCCTGAAAGGGTATGATGACTATGAACATAACCGCAAACAATTTGATAAAGAATATCGGAGAGTGGAAGTTCCCGATGGATTAAAGAAAACAACTGAAGAAGAAGCGGAAGTAGCAGTGGAAGAAATTATAAGTGAAGAAAAAGTAAAGCAAAGAAAAGGACTCAGCAATTTCTGGGGCAAGTTCAAGGACGGCATTATTGATTTGTTTAAGGAAGAAGAGGATAAGCACTTGTAGGCCCCACCTAAATCCTTCCGCCAGCTGGCGGAGAGGACTTTGAAGAGTCATTATTATTGAAAAGTTTATTGAAAGTTTGAGAGAATAATCTAACCCAATTTATCAACAGCTTCGGAAGTCTCCCCTTCGGGGAGATTTAGAGGGGCTTAAATTACTTCTATGATACATTTTGATCTGCCAAAAGAAAAATCATCCATCCTGAAAGTGATTGGTGTAGGTGGTGGTGGTGGCAATGCGGTGAACCATATGTTCAGCCAGCAGATTGACGGTGTCAATTTCATTATTTGTAATACAGATGCGCAGGCATTGGCCAATAGTGGCATTCCAAACAGGGTGCAACTCGGTCCACATTTAACACAGGGTTTGGGTGCAGGCGCTAATCCCGATATCGGGAGACAGGCAACAGAAGAATCATTGGAAGAGATCAAACGAATTCTTGAAGTGAATACCAAGATGGCCTTCATCACTGCCGGTATGGGTGGTGGCACCGGTACAGGTGGTGCACCTATTATTGCCAAGATCTGTAAAGACCTCGGCATTCTTACAGTAGGTATAGTGACCACACCTTTTGCTTATGAAGGAAAAAAACGACAGCTGCAGGCAGAGGAAGGAATTAAAATATTAAAAGGATATGTAGATACGTTGCTGGTGATCAGCAATGATAAACTGCGTCACCAGTTTGGTAACTTAAAAATGCGGGAAGCATTTGAAAAAGCAGATAATGTATTAGCCACTGCAGCCAAATGTATCACGGATGTGATCAATAGTACGGGCCAGATCAATGTTGACTTTGCAGATGTATGCACAGTGATGAAAAATGGAGGTGTTGCCATATTGGGTAATGCTGCAGCGGAAGGAGAGAACAGGGCTTATAAAGCGATTGAAGAAGCATTGAATTCGCCGCTATTGAATGATAATGATATCCGGGGAGCTAAATGGATTCTTATCAATATCAATTCTGCTGAAGGAGAACATGAATACACGATGGATGAAGTGGAAGTGATACAGGATTATTTAATTACCCAGGCGGGCGAAGGCACTGATGTGATACTCGGTATGGGATATGATAATTCACTGGGCAGTAAACTCGGCATCACCCTGATCGCAACGGGCTTTGAGCATAAAGATCCTTTTGCCAAAGCAGCTCCGAAGAAAGAAGAACCTAAAAAAGAAGATAAGATCGTGATGGTATTAGGACAACTCGAAGACGACAATTTTACAGCAAAAAATAAAACAGTCATTAAAAAGGAAGAAGAGAAGCAACCGCCCATTGTTCCTTCTCCTATGGAGATGGCAGAAGAAAAGCGGATGGAGAGAGAAGACCTGATGGCGCCAAGAATGATAGATGATACTTCATTAATGGAAACACCGATGCCAACGATGAGTGATATGCTCTTATTAAAAGAAGAAGAGCCCACCATTATACACTTTGAATTGCAGCCAGACGAAAAATTACTTAGTAATACTACGGGCGAAATAGCAGGTACAACTACTGTTGACAAAATGTTGATGGAAGAAAAAAAGGATAGTATAAATTCGACTCCAGAATTTAAAACCTTATCCCCCAACATTAAGGAAAAAGATGCTGAATTAATCTTCAGTATTAAAGATAGTACTAGTACCACCATCCCGTTGCCTGCAGCCGCGGGAGGTTATTTGTCCAGGCCGTCCAATATCTACGCAGAATCAAAAGCAGAGGAAACCACCTCAACAGCTGCAACTGGAAAACCGGTCCCTTCACCAAAACTTGCCAGCAATGAAGAGGAAGAACTCCTTGAATTGCAAATGCAAATCGTAGAACGGGATGACATTCCGGCGGCGGATGTGCCTATGGCCCACCAGACTCAACCACCTTTAGCCACCAATGTTGAGGATTCCGCAATGCGGGACGAAACAGAGGAGCAAAAACGTAGGGCATTTGAACGGTTACAGAAATTGCGTAATCTGTCGTTCAACGTTAACGCAAACGACCCGAATAATGAGTTTGAAACTGTGCCGGCTTACATCCGCCGCAACATGGAATTGCACAGCAACAGTACGCAGGTAGAAAACTTCTACAGCAATTACGAAGTCAAAACCGACTCCAACAATCAAACAAAAATAAGTACGATCAATACTTTCCTCGATGGAAAGAAACCTGATTAATGCCCTGCCTGCCCCGACGAATGTCGTGGGAGCCTGGCAGGTAATATTTTTCGTTCCGATGAAACCACTACATAGCTAGTGTTTTTTAGTTGTTCCCTCCCGATTTTTCGGGAGGGTTTTTTTTGCCCTGAGCCTGGCGAAGGGTGCATCTTTATGTATGGCGGTTATGAACCCAACAGTATTTATTGAATAAATTTCCAATACAACTTGTCTGTATCTTTAAACTCATTGAAATTTTAAATAATCGAAAGAAAATGCCAAAGCCAACAATTGAAGGTAAATGGATCGGACATTTTGTCTATGGGGAAACTTATCCGAAAGAATTTAAGAGCAAAAAGATCTCATTTGTTATTGAAATAGCTAAAGATAATGAGTTAATAAAAGGAACCTGCATTGATGATCTTTCAAGGGAAATATTTAAGAACCCTGCTATTATTGAGGGTTTATTCGAAAACGATTTTATCACCTTTATTAAAAGGTATCCTGCGCTTTTGACAGAAGATGAGAATAATAATCTAGTGGCTCATTTCGATAAACCGTCAGTTAATATTCATTATAAAGGAGTGCTTACAAAAAATCTCTTTTCAAGAATTTATTTTTTCAAGGGTGAATGGGAAATAAGCGGTTCTTATCTTGACGAAATGGGACAAGCAAACTATTACACATTTGCTGGTAAGTGGAGAATGCAAAAATCAGAATAAAGATTTTTGCAATAACAGATGCTTTTTACTTATACCACTTTGAAATACATATCCTCTTACCTGAAACCAGGTCTACAGATCATCATATTTATATTTCCTTACCGCCAGGAAAATATATAACCCCGCAAAAGCCAACGCAGACGGGATCATAACAGCTAATCCCGGGTTGGTTCCAAAAATGCCATCCATACCGGGGAACGTTATTAATGAATCAACCACCTGCAGTGGTAAGAAGTGTTGCATACCCGGAGAAATTTTCCAGAACAACCACATAAAGAAATTTTCCAGTAATAAACCATAGATAAAAAAGACAATGATGGCAACGCCGCTACGCCTGAAAACTGTAGCCAGCAATAAAGCAAACATCATGTAAACGAAAGACTGGATAAATGAAAGACCTAAAGTATCTAAACCTGTCAGCAATGAGAAAGGAGTATTGGTCACATTACACATGATCATTGCGGCAAAAACATTCATGATCGTAACCGCCAGCGAAATGCAGGCGATCAATCCTATCTTGGTATAAATAAAAGTCTCTCTCTTCCAGCCATCAATGATATTTTGCCGGTGGGTTTTAAAATTCACTTCGTTGATGAAAAGATTAATAATGATCATACCCGGCAGGTATAACAGGAAACTGGTCGAAAAGCAAACAGTTGTCCAGATATTATCTTCAGAAAACAAATTAAAAAGATCAGCATTATCCCTCCCGGTAAGCCGGCCGGTCAATTGCGTATAGACCTTATAAAAAATATAGATGATAATCAAAATACCCATCATGTACAATACGGAGAATACCTGGAATACCCGGTAGTTCTTTATTTTCATCCATTCGATTTGCAGATTCCTGATCATATCAAAAATTATTTATGGTAGTTAGTTGAAATTAACGGTCGCTTTTTCCGCCTGTGATCTCCAAAAATCTTGTTTCAAGAGATTTTCGTTTCAGGTTCAGGTGACTGAGTACCACGCCCTTTTCAAAACAGAATTGATTAATGCCCGCAGTAGTAATATTTTCAGTTGCCTCAATAGCTAAACCTGAACCATTAACATGGACCGTTAAGATGCCCGGCATTTGTTTCAATATTTCTTCCAGCCGGCCGGGATTTTCAGCAGACAATTCGATCTCCACCGTCACTACTTTATCCGAAGTGGTTGCATTTAATACATCATGTACGGTGCCCACTGTTTTCAACACTCCTTTTTGAATGATGGCGACATGAGTACATACCTTTTCCACTTCATCGAGTATATGGCTCGCCATGATAATGGTCTTTCCCTGGCGATTCAATTCTTTCATCAGCTCTCTTATCTCTGCAATACCCGCCGGATCCAACCCATTCGTGGGTTCATCAAACACCAGGATATTAGGATCACCCAACAGGGTAGAAGCAATGGCCAGCCGTTGTTTCATCCCCAATGAATAAGTGCTGAACTTCGAATCTTTTCGCTGCAGCAGGTTTACTTTTTCTAACACCTTTGGAATATCTTCTTTGCCTCTTTCTTTAATAGCAGCTGCAATGCGAAGATTTTTTTCTCCACTCAGGTAATGATAAAAGTTGGGAGTCTCCAGCAAAGTACCTATTTGTTTACGCTGCTCATTGCTGCCGGGTTGTCCATTCCATAAAAAATTACCGGCACTGGGTTTTAAAATATCCATTACAATGCCCAGCATAGTGGTCTTGCCACTACCATTGGGACCGAGAATACCAAATACACTTCCTTTGGGAACTTCAAATGAAACATTTTGTAAAGCCTTCACAGGGCCATAGGATTTACTGATGTTTTGGATCGAAAGAACAGAACTCATACGCTATAGTTGATTACGAGATGAAGATAATTCTTTTGCTGGTCCGGGGTGAAATTTATGACAAATTGCACAGGCAATGGTGTGTACGGCAGGAAAATCGGCGTATAGTAAAAAGCGGGTAACAAAAAACCGGTTTCTTTGTTATTAGCTTACAATGAAAAATATGGCTACAGTTCTGATTACAGGAGGCACAGGAATGATCGGCACGGCATTGACCGGGGCATTACTCGAAAGAAATTATTCTGTTATTATTCTTACAAGAGGAAAAACGAAAATAAATAATGAACTACAGTCTTCTAAAGTTCGGTATGCTTCCTGGGATATAGAAAAGCAAACCATAGATAAAGAAGCTATTGCCAGCACTGATTTTATTATTCACCTGGCCGGGACAGGAGTGGGAGATAAAAGATGGACTACGAAAAGGAAAAAGCAAATTGTTGATAGCCGTGTAAAAAGCTGTGAGCTATTGGTGAAAGCTATAAGAGAATATCCCAATTCAATAAAGGCTGTCGTCAGTGCATCTGCCATTGGCTGGTATGGTCCTGATGCCGTAATTCCCAATCCTTCTCCTTTTACAGAGGAAGCTGCTGCTGCAAATGATTTTTTAGGACAAACCTGTAAACAATGGGAAGAGAGTATTGCACCAGTTACACAATCGGGTAAACGACTGGTTCGGTTAAGAACAGGAATTGTCCTTAGTAAAAAAGGAGGAGTCCTGGATGAATTCAAAAAGCCATTGAATTTTGGGATCGCGACTATCCTGGGAGATGGCAAACAAATGATGAGCTGGATACATATTGATGACCTGGTCCGTTTGTATATAGCGGCTATCGAAAATGAAAGGATGAATGGTTCATATAATGCAGTAGCACCTTCGCCCATTACTAATAAAGAACTTGTATTGCAACTTGCAAAAAGTAGGGGCGGATTTTATATTCCCGTTCCCATTCCTTCTTTTGTACTTAAAATAATATTGGGTGAAATGAGTATTGAAGTATTGAAAAGTGCTACAGTGAGTGCACAAAAAATCTTGCAAACAGGATTTATATTTTCCTATCCTTCTATTGCGACTGCATTGAAGTCACTCGTTTAAAGCCCCAAAGAATCCGGTGATCTTATCCCATTATACCCGGATCCAAAAATTCACCCGGTGAAATATTGCGGTGATCGGGATGCCATACATTACTGAACTCACCAAGCTGGACTTTACCGTTTTCAAAATCCAGTTTATGAAGTTTAAGTTGTTCTATATCCTGCTTCCTCACTTTCCTGTATTGCGGATGCATGGTGCCGCCATTACTGCTATCCCCAGCCTGGCCTGAAGGATTATATTGAAATTGCGGATCTACTAAAGTTCCTCTCGGGTACATAATACCCGGCACTCCCTGTCCCCGGATGTCAAGATCATGCGGATGTCCCAACCCCAACGTGTGACCATATTCATGTGCAGCAGTGGTGGAACCTTTATATAAATTTTCCAGTTTAAAATATCCACTGTTGCATCCAAGTCCATCTACAAAAGAAATATTGCCATGTGCAAACTCTTCGATGCGGAAATAATTATTGCGGGGATCAAGGTTCTGGTATATCTCAATATCTGTGATCAATGGTTGAAAAGATGCTTCTATCTTAAATTGAACCAGTAATTGATGGCCGTCTATAAGCACGACGCCCTGTGGTTCATTCCACATGTTTTCAATTTCTTCCCGGATCATTTCTGTTACAGCTTCATCAGCCACATTGCCATAAGTAATAATTCGGGAGTGAATTACAAGTTGATGTTTTATTATTTCAACTGTTCCCATGTGTGCTGGTAAATTAAATAATTCTGATAGCTACAAAAGTATAATTACAGGCAGCTGTCAACACTTCGTAGTTGATATAGCAGGATTCTGTAAATATTTTGAATGCACTAAACTCGTGTGTGGGTGTTGCAAACTCATCGAAAATAAGGATATCATCTTTTTTCAGGAATCTGAATAATTGGGTGAGCGCAAATAATGTAGAGGTAAATAAATCAGCATCCAGGTGAATAATGTGCCGGCGATTCGTTTGCAAGTTTTCCAATGCCTGAATTAATGTTTCCTGGAAAAGACCTTTGTATACGCTGAGACGGGTATCAGCTATATCTAATGCACCCATTTCATAAGCCATATCTCCTTTCTTAAAAGTGCCCCAGTCTTCAGGCAGGCCTTCAAATGTATCAAACCCCATAAAAACTGTTTCCTCATGCCTGCAATTTTCTACCCACCATTTTAGTGAATCTCCTTCTGCCACACCAAATTCAAGATAATTAAAAGGTGAATGTTGAAGCTGGTACTTTTCAAGAAGATATTGATAAATAGAAAATCTTTTGTTGTAATCCCAGACCGGTGAATAAAAATCGTCCGGACCTTCGCATGTATTTGCCGCCCTCCACCGGGAGAGACTCGTCAGGGCATTGATCTTAAAAAAAAAATTGCGGGATAATCCGGTTATGCGATGCAATTTGAAACGCATAAAATTATCTCTCATCTTCTGCAGCAGGTATAATCGCATCACTGAAAATAAATAAAAAAACGAGACGGTTATGTATTACTAGTTGCGTACCGGTTTTCCTGCCTTCAGCACACTCTGTATTCTTTCCAGTGTTTTCTTTTCACCACATAATGAAAGAAAGGCTTCCCGTTCCAGGTCGAGTAAATATTGTTCACTTACTAATTGAGGTTCGCTTAGATCACCACCACACATCACATACGCTAATTTTTTAGCTACCACTCCATCATGTGCCGTAGCATAATTAGCCTTTTGCATACCATTGATACCGGCATACAAAGCGCCGAGGGCAGAACGACCTAATACTTTTACATCTTTTCGTTGAACAGGTGCGGTGTATCCACTGTCAAAAATTTCAATCACCGATTTTTTAGCTTCAGCAATACGCCGGCCCTGGTTCATCACTACTTCATCTAAGCCTTTTCTGTAAACGCCAATATCAAAACCTTCGGCTGCAGAGGTAGCTACTTTGGCGGTAGCTATAGTTAAGAAACGATTTTTTAGTGTAATGGTCTCCGGTTCATCTTCATGCATTTCATCAGAAGCTCTTAATACAAATTCTTTAGTGCCACCACCGCCGGGTATCAGGCCTACACCTAATTCTACCAAACCGGTATACGTTTCTGCAGCAGGGCAACATTTATCAGCATGTAAACTTAATTCGCAGGCGCCTCCTAATGCTAACCCATGCGGTGCAACGACAACAGGTATGGATGAATACCTTGCTCTCATCATTGTATTTTGAAAAAGGCGGATGGCCATATCCAGTTCATCATATTCCTGGTCGATCGCCAGCATAAAGATCATACCTACATTAGCGCCAGCACTGAAGTTGGCGCCTTCATTAGCGATCACTAATCCTTTATAATTTTTTTCTGCTTTTTCGATAGAAGTTTGAATACCTGCTAATACATCGCCACCAATACTTCCCATTTTTGTAAACCATTGCAGGCCCAGCACCTCATCACCCAGGTCATATAGTTTGCAACTACCATTTTTCCAAACCAGTTTATCCTGGTAATTGCTCATTACGATAAAAGCCCCCTCCTGACCTCCCCCAAGGGGAGAGGAAAACGAACCCGAAAGCGGTGAGTAACTTAATCGCTTACCATTTTCTATTTTATAAAATGAGGTAATTCCTTTTGCGATCATCTCATCCACCCATATCGCCACTTTATAACCGGCAGCTTTCATAGCTTCCGTTGTTTTTGCAACACCCAGTACATCCCAACTTTCAAAAGCACCGATCTCCCATCCAAAACCAGCCATCATGGCATCATCAACCCTATAGATCTCATCACTTATTTCAGGAATGCGGTGTGAGATGTAAGAAAATAATCCATAATGAAAGTGACGATAAAATTCACCAGCCTTATCCTGCCCGGCGTATAACATTTTCAATCGCTGATATAGATCATCAATTGGTTTGGCAGCTTCAACAGTTGCAAATTTTGATTTAACCCTGGGTTTATATTCCTGCGTTTTTAAATCCAGCGTCAATATTTCTTTTTCACCGGTACTGCCTTTTATTTTCTTAAAAAAACCCTGCCCTGTTTTATCGCCGAGCCAGTTATTTTCTACCATTTTATTCAGCCAGGCGGGAATAACAAAACTATCTCTTGCTTCATCGGCGGGGCAATTATCATATACACCCTTCGCAACTTTTACCAATGTATCAATACCTACCACATCAGCTGTTCTGAACGTAGCCGATTTGGGACGACCAATCACCGGTCCTGTTAATGCATCCACTTCGTCAATGGTTAATCCCAATTTATCTACGAGGCCAAAGATGGCCATGATACCATATACACCGATACGATTGGCGATAAATGCAGGAGTGTCTTTACACAGCACTGTTGTTTTGCCAAGATACAGATCGCCATAGCTCATCAGAAAATCAACTACGGCCGGATCAGTAGACGGAGTCGGAATAATTTCCAGTAATCTTAAGTAACGGGGAGGATTGAAAAAGTGAGTACCGCAGAAATTCTTTTTAAAATCTTCACTTCTGCCTTCGCTTAGCATGTGAATAGGGATACCTGAAGTGTTGGAAGTAATTAATGTGCCCGGTTTACGAAACTGTTCCACTTTCTCATACACACTCTTCTTTATATCTAATCTTTCCACTACCACTTCCATCACCCAGTCGCAACCGGCAATATCTTTCATATTATCCTCAAAGTTGCCAGTGGTTATTTTTTTAATAACATCTTTATGATAAACAGGAGAAGGGTTGCTCTTTATTGCTGCAGCCAGAGCATCGTTTACAATTTTATTTTTTTCAGCAGGCTTTGCATCCGGAGCTACATCTTTTGGTATAATATCCAATAATAAAACCTGTACACCAACACCCGCAAAATGACAGGCAATTCTTGATCCCATAACTCCTGAACCTAAGACAGCAACTTTTTTGATTGTTCTTTTCATGCTTTCAAGTTTCTTGTTACTGGTTCCTGGTTAATCCATGAAGAAGGGTAGTTGCTGATCTGAACCAGTTTCCCTGACCAGCAACCAGATAGTTAGCTATGCAACTATTCTGAAATCGAAGATAGGAGTTTTTCTTTTAGATCAGTTAAAATGGGGAAGCAGCAACAAGAAACTAATTGCTCTTATAATGCAGACAGCACACAATTAACTGTCACTTTTATTGATTTTGAAATATTATCCCGGTAGAGTTTTGGGATACGGATATTGTAATCAGCTACAAGCACGGGGAAGGAAGAATCCAATGTGATCTTTCCACCTTTTACAGTTATCGTCCCGGTTGTTTCTATATCTTTCGTTGTTCCATGAATGGTAAGCTTGCCTTTTACTGTTGCAGGATAATTTCCTTCAATAGCATAATTAATGCTACTGTTATTGGTCACAAGGCCTTTGAATTCCGCCTTCGGATATTTATCACTTTCCACATAGTCGCTATTGAAATGCTCCTGCATTAAAGCTTTTTTAAATTCAAACCCCTTCATCAATACTGCTAACTGGAGATCACCTGTTTTTGTATCAAGCAGCACGACCGCACTTTTATGCTGGGCTTGTATATTTTCCACGGAGGTGGAAGAGAAGAAAGATACTTTACCGCTCTTGGTATAAAATTTCCCCTGCGCATTTGTTACTATAGAAGTTATAACCAGCAGAAGGGTAATGATCATTTTGTTAATCATTGTAAACGAATTAATCTTTTTTATTGATTACTGCACACCTGTTCAATATCACATCGGCGCCAAGTCCCATTTCATCTTTATTATACCCGGTACAGGCGCCTCTCATAGTAGCAGACGATCCTTGCACCAATACGGCTGCATCCTGCTGGTGTGCAGTATCCATGGAGCAGCGAATGGTATTGAGCGAAAGGCTATCCCCCAAAACAATAGTGTAAAAATTCTGCTCATCTTTCTCCACTTTTTTAATGTTGCCGGTCACTTCAATTATTTTCCCGTTATACCTGTTATTGGCGGATGAATCATTTGTTTCATATTCATGAAGCAGTTGTGCAGATGATAAAACAAAATCTGCTTTTGCATGAAACAGGTCTTTAGGTGTACGGGTATATTCTTTATACCCATACCATGCCACAGCAACAGCTATGATCAGGACAATGATCCCAATACTTTTTTTCCTGGTCATGAAATAGTTTAATTACCTAACAATTTTCAATCGTAATCAAGTGGCGGAAGGTTGCGCTGTTTCAACTCTTTTTTATATTGGCGGATGATTTTGTGGTTACTTTTCACTCCCACGCTGCTGGTTACACCACTCATCACCATTTTTACAAGATAGTTGATGGAAGACCTGTCACGTTTGCGGATGAAGAATACTTTGTGGACTTGCTTCGTATTTTTATTCCTGACGACGAATGTATTGGCCAGGAAATTGAGGACCCCTGTAAAAAATTTTTTCTTTTCCGCATTCACAATCTGAATCTTCAGATCATGATACAGCATTTCCATCTCACCATAAGATAGAAAGTCATTTCCAGCTACCCGCATACTCATTGTATCCAGTATTCCTGATCTTAATTTTGCTGAAGCTAACGGGATAAGAACGGAATTTAAAACTTTCATATCTGCACCTTTCATTCGCACCGTGAGAAGAAATCCTTCCAGTGAATCAATATAGGATTCCCGCAGCCGTATCCTTACCCAGATGGAATCCATCAGGTAGCCATTGGCTTGTATGCGCAGGCTATCCTCTTCTTTGAGATCAAAATTTCTTACCGGGAAAGCCCGTAATGTCATTCTTGTAACGGGAACAATAGCTGTTTGATTTGTTTTAGGATTTACTTCAGCATACAACACCCGGGTATTATTCATTAAAATAGTATCCACTGAAATTTTAAACGGGAGAGTTTTTATTCGCTCTGTCATCAGTGGTTTAAAAATACCGGCATGAAAAGGCGGTCGGTTATCCCTGAAATCATTGAAACGAAGGCTATCTATTTTCATTAATCCAATGCGCACGATAGAATCCCGGAGGTATTTATCAATATCAAAAGGACCCAGGTGAATAGCGCCGGTATTTATCTGTATATAATCTGCCTGGTAAGGATGGTTTTTAATAAATGTTTCTTTTTCTGCCGAAGGCGAATAATAAAATGAATCGGCCGAAAAAAAGTTGTTGCTTTTATCATAGCCGGCATTATACCATTTGAAAACGTTTTCAGTATTTATATAACTACCGGTGATCTGCCCGATACGGAACTTTTTATTTCCTTCAACAACTTTCCTGATGCTGGCAAGCGAAGAAGAACTGAGCGCCAGATCTTTCAGTTGAACAGTTGCGATATCCAGTTTACCAGCTTTTTTACCGAGGCTATCCAATACAAAATTCTTTCCTTCCAGCGTGGCCAGCGCAGCGTTCCATTCCACTTCGGCATTATCCTGTTTTTCAAAATGAATATCATTCAATAATGCGGCTACTTCTCCATTACCGGCATTAAAACTTTTTCCCCGTGTATCTTCAAAAACAAAATTATTTAATGAGAGGTAGAGTTGTTTTGCATCAACAGAAGTTTTCCCCGTTTTCACATCAAGTAATACAATCGAATTATTTTTTGCATTGTTTCCGTTCCAGTCAAGTGTCGAAATACCTTTTTCTTTTTGCCTGGAAATATGGATCTCTGGTTGCTCAATCACCAGCTTGTTGATGTTGCCCATTGGAAAATTCAATCCCTTAGTACTATCGCTAATGCCACTATGGTTGTTATAGACAGAAATAAACGGTTTGATAATGGTCATATCGTCTGCCCTGATCTCATTACTTATCGCTGCCTGTATGTGGGGAACAAATGAAAGCTGGGGTACATTGATACGAATAGTATCTGCAATCCCTTTCTTTACATAACCGATATTTTCAAACGACGCTTTTTTAAGATCTTCTATCGTGAATGCTGCAATTCCGAAATTAGTTTGCGGATCTTCCAGGATAAAATCTTTGCCGGATAAAGCAAGATCAGCTACCAGGGGTTTTTCACCGGGTTTTAATAAAAAAGCTACAGCACCAAGATGATTGACAAAAGCCGACATTTTTTTATTTCCAAACGATGAACGCACTCTTGTATTATTACCATCAATATCTGTAAGGCTGATAAAGGAACGATTACTTTTATTACGGCCGGCCTTCAGGTCAGTAAGGTTTACTTCTGCTTCATCCCATTTTACGCCGGCAATACTTACATCGCCGGTATTTTCATTGATGAAGATCTCATTCATCATTACCTTCTTTGCTAAAGCATAGAGTGTTTTGGAATCGTTGGTAACACTTACACTACCCGCATTCAACCGGCTATCAGCACCGGTATATTTAATGTTGTTCAAATTCACCGTGAGATCATTGACCCTGAAAAATCCTTTACTGAAATCAAGATGATTGACAGAGCGGCGTATGCCGGATAATTTTTCAGAACCCAGCAAGGCCCGGCTTTCTATTGATAAGGTGGCGTCTTTCAGTTGCAGATCAATATTGCCATTGAGGTGCAGATCAATATTTCCTTTCACAATATTGAGATCTTCCAGCATTATTATTTCGTTCACATTGGCCAATGCAGTGAAAAGGTCTTTGGTTCCTTTTCTGTCAGTGCTATTTTTTTGCGCCTCGGTGAAATCAATGGTAGGATAAAATAATACAGCCTGCTGGGCAACCAGCCTTTTTTCAAATAGAAGATCTTCCCATGATAAACCCGTAAGCTGGAAACGGGGTACTTTAAACCTATTAATGACCCGGCCATTCCGTAATTGCTGGAATGAAAAGTCGTTGAGATAGATCTTATCGTTATTGACAAGAATGCTGTCAAACTGGAGTGCATATAAGCTATCCTTTAAAAAATTTTCATAGTTGCGGATGGCCATGGCTAGTTTTTCCACCTTTAGCGGATGCTTCGCATCATTATCAATCCTTAACCCCTGCATTTCAAAATTATTACCATTCGAAGTAAAAGAACTGGGCTTGCCGTTGCGCATGGTATTGATATCAAAACTGGCATTATTCACCACTACAAAATTCAGCATCAGGTTACCTGTGAGTTGGCGGATCACCTGGTCCAGTTTAGGTCTCTTTTTTTTGGCCCCTGTTCTTTTATCCAGGTCAACATTCAGTTTGAATTGCGGGTTTACACAATAAACGGAATCTGCCTTGATCACTTCTGTGCGATAGAGTGTATCGAAATCAATATTTGTAAGCTGTAATGCATCAAAGTAAATACTGAAGCCAGCCGAAGTGCTGTCTGTTTTAAGCGCTGCAATGGTGCAACTGTCAAACTCGACGATCTTTTTTTCAATATTGATACGGAACTTCCGGTAGCTGAGGCGGTGTCTTCCATCCGGAAATAAAATATCCTGGTCTCTCGATTTTAAAACCACGTTATCACTGAAGAATATTTTTTCTTTACCGGTAAGTTCTGTAGTATCTACACTCAGGTTATCAATATGAAAATCAATATGCGTGATCTTAATCGGGATATCATCGGGTCGCATCCGGTTGATCAACGTGAATTTAGCATTTTCGATCTCAAACTTTTTTACTTCCAGCACCTGCAGGGCATCCTGGATGGAGTTATAGATCTTTCCCATTTCATGGGGCAGTGATACATCTTCTTTATTGCGGGTGCTGTCTTTGGTGGAAGAACGCAGCCGGGTAACAACAATATCGGGTTGCTGTAGGCTCAGGGTATTGATAAAAACTTTTTTCTCAAACACCATCGGCAATACCGCTTTTACTTTCAGCTTTATTTCTTTTACTCCAAAACGATAGCTTACTCCGGCGTTTATGGAATCTGTTGAGTAAAAGACGGCATCTTCAAGCTCCATCTTTTTGCTGAACCAGTTGAATTTGAAATTTCTTATTTCGAGTTTGATCTTCCCGTTTGATTTGGAGGAAACAAGATCCTGGATGATCTGTTCGGCATGATGAACGAACCAAAAATGAAATGCCGTAACCAGGATAAGCAAACTGCCTACCATGATAACAATAAGCTTCAAAAACCTTTTGCTAAGTCGTTTTAACCTCAAGGTGCGGAGAGAGTTTAAACCACAATTTACTGAATTCCATCGGGGTATTTAAATCAAAACCCCGTCTCGTTAACAGGGACGGGGTGGAATATAATGTTTAGCATATTAACTTACCCCTGAGCCAGTATCAATATTTGTTTCAGGATTTATAAAATGTAATTTCCCTGCTTTATCCTCTGCCATCAATATCATTCCATTGCTTTCAATACCCCGCATTTTTCGCGGAGCCAGGTTGGTGACAACGGTTACCTGTTTGCCCACGATCTCTTCGGGTTTAAAATGAAGAGCAATACCGCTAACGATGGTTCTTGTTTCAAACCCAAGATCTATTGACAGCTTTAATAGCTTGTCAGCCTTCTCTACTTTTTCCGCCGAAACGATGGTGCCTACTTTCAAATCTATTTTGGCAAAATCATCAAAGATGATTTCAGGTTTCGTGTTTGCTAGTTGAGGTTTTTGTTCTTCCACTTTAGAGTTTTGAATTTCTGATGTTGAATTTGTTTTTAGTTTCTCTACCTGCGCTGCGATCTCTTCCTCTTCAATTTTCCGGAATAACAACTGCGGTTCTCTTAAACTATAACCCACACTCAGCAGTTTCATTTTGCCGGCATTTTCCCAATCCAGCATTTTGTCAACCACCTTCATCATGCCCAGCATTTTCTTTGCCGTAGCAGGTAAAAACGGGTTGATATATACAGCGAGATTAGCCGTTAATTGTAAACAGATATGCAAACAATTATCGATGGACTGTTGAGGAGCAGCCTCCCCCAAACTCCCTCCGTTGGGGGAGACTTTCGCCGACTCTAATTTTTTGGCAACTATCCATGGTTCTTTTTTCTGCATGTATTGATTGCCTTTGCGGCTCAGGTCAATCACTTCATACAGTGCATCACGGAATTTATATTGCTCTAACAAATTTTCAATGGTCGCTTTTGAGTTTTCAATGTCAGCGATCATTGTTTTATCATTCTCATCTAATACATCGGTATGCAATTTCGGCACTTTACCATTGCATAATTTATGCATTAACACCCAGGTGCGGTTCACAAAATTGCCAAAGATGGAAACCAGTTCACTGTTATTCCTGTCCTGGAAATCTTTCCAGGTAAAATCATTGTCTTTTGTTTCCGGTGCATTGGCACAAAGCACATAGCGAAGCACATCTTCACAACCCGGAAAATCTTTTAAATATTCATCCACCCATACCGCCCAGTTGCGGCTCGTTGATATTTTTTTCCCTTCGAGATTCAGGAATTCATTAGCCGGCACATTATCGGGCAATACAAAACCACCATGCGCTTTCAACATAGCAGGAAAGATGATGCAGTGAAAAACAATATTATCCTTACCTATAAAATGTACCAGCTTCGTGTCTTCTTTGCACCAGTAGTCGGTCCATTGGGGTGTCAATTCTTTTGTAGCAGATATATAACCAATGGGCGCATCAAACCATACATACAATACTTTCCCTTCAGCATCCGGCAGCGGTACTTTTACACCCCAGTTACTGTCTCTTGTCATAGCTCTTGGTTGCAGACCACTATCCAGCCAGCTTTTACATTGGCCATACACATTATTCTTCCAGTCTTTATGTTCTTCCAGCACCCATTGTTTCAGCCATGTCTCATAGTTTTGTAAAGGAAAATACCAATGCCTGGTTTTCTTTTTTACAGGCACTGCATCACTCAATGTGCTGCGTGGGTTGATCAATTGCTCGGGCGATAAACTACTGCCACATCTTTCACACTGATCACCGTATGCATCCGGGTTGCCACACACAGGACAGGTGCCGGTGATATAGCGATCCGCTAAAAAAGTATTGGTCTTCTCATCATAATACTGTTCCGTTTCTTTTTCTTCAAACAAACCATCAGCATACATTTTTTTAAAGAAAGCTGCCGATGTTTCATGGTGCACTTTATTGGAAGTACGGGAATAAATATCAAACGAAATATTCATCTGCTCAAAGCTGGCTTTCATGATCGCATGGTATTTATCTACCACCTGCTGGGGAGTGACACCTTCTTTCATGGCACGGATGGTGATCGGCACTCCATGCTCATCACTGGCACACACATATTTAATATCTCTTTTTTGTGCCCGCTGGTAGCGAACATAAATATCCGAAGGAAGGTAACAACCGGCTATATGACCGATGTGCAGGGGACCGTTGGCATAGGGTAATGCAGCTGTAACTAAATATCGTTTGAAATCTGTCATTGATCTTTTTTATGTACCGCTTTGGGGTTATTGTTTTCTTTCATTGCTCTGCACCCGATAACTATCGGGTCTTGTATTACTGAATTTTATTCAACTGGTGAGAGCAAATCAGGCTTGCAAAAATACCGGAATCAACGCCACTACCCAAACCTGTGATGCTATATAGGGCTCTCTTTGGGCTTTACTTCCTATATTTATTGCCTTAACCCCCAACCAGCACGGTTATGACATTATTGATCGTTTTGTTGTGCATACTGCTGCTCATTTTGCTTATTGCCTGGGGAAAATTGAATGCCTTTCTTGCTTTTCTTATCATATCACTTTTTGCGGGTTGGTTGCTTGGAATGCCTGTTGACATGCTCACCAAATCAGTGAAGAAAGGGATCGGAGATATGTTAGGTGAGCTGGTCATCATTATCTGCCTTGGCGCCATGCTTGGAAAACTGGTAGCTGAAAGTGGCGCCGCACAAAAAATATCACAGGTACTGATTACGGCCTTTGGTAAAAAAAATATTCAGTGGGCCATGATGGTGACGGGTTTTATTATTGGCATTCCGTTGTTTTATAACGTAGGTTTTGTGTTGCTGATACCATTGGCTTTTTCAGTCGTGTATCAAACAAAACTTCCTGCCGTATATGTAGGATTGCCCATGCTGGCGGCGTTGTCGGTTACGCATGGCTTTTTGCCACCGCATCCATCTCCTACGGCATTGGTAGCCCAGTTCAATGCCAACCTGGGACAAACACTATTGTATGGTATCATTATCGCAATACCTGCTATCATTGTTGCCGGTCCTCTTTTTTCAAGAACATTGAAGAATATTAAAGCAGTTCCGCTGCAAACGTTTCAACCAAAGAATATACCTGATCATGAATTGCCGGGTGCGGCCAATAGTTTTCTTTCTTCTTTATTACCCGTCATCCTGCTGGCCCTCTCAACAATGCTTCCAATGATCGGCGAACAAAGTGGAGCAATGAAAAAAGCGATGGTGCTGCTGGGTGACCCGGTGATTGTAATGTTACTGGCGTTGCTGCTGGCTACTTATACGCTGGGTATTGCCAATGGAAAGAGCATGAAAACGATCATGGATTTTTATAGTGATGCAGTAAAAGACGTGGCATTGATACTTCTGATTGTTGCAGGTGCAGGCGCTTTAAAACAAGTGTTTACAGATAGTGGCGTTAGTAAAGAGATCGCAGCGTTATTGCAGGGCTGGTCCATCAATACGTTGATACTGGGCTGGCTTATCGCTTCGGTTATTCGTGTTTGCGTTGGGTCGGCTACAGTGGCTGGTTTAACCACCGCCGGCATCATTGCACCGGTGCTTGCACAAACCGGTGTCAATCCCAACCTGATGGTTCTTTCTATTGGTGCGGGCAGTCTTATGTTTTCGCATGTAAACGATGCCGGCTTCTGGATGTTCAAAGAATATTTCAACCTTAGTATTAAAGATACCATCCGCTCCTGGTCTGTTATGGAAACGATCGTTGCCGTGATGGGATTGGCAGGCGTATTAATTTTAAATCTTTTTATCTGATCAATTATGCAAACAAACAGTATCGAAAAAAAGCTAGCTGAAATGGGATTGCAACTTCCTGTTCTTCCCGCATCGAAAGGAATTTATAAAAGATGCCTTGTTGATGGCAATCATCTCTATGTGTCGGGACATATTTCTGTGAATACGGATGGCACCAGTATTACCGGCAAATTGGGGAAAGATCTTGATGAAGCACAGGGAAAACTGGCGGCCCGCCAATGTGGCCTGGCCATACTTACTTCCATTAAAGATCATTTTGGAAATCTGGACAACGTAAAACGGGTAATCAAAGTGCTGGGTATGGTGAACGCCACACCAGATTATGGAAAACATGCTATCGTGATCAATGGCTGCAGTGAATTGTTTGCAGCAATCTGGGGAGAAGAAAATGGCATTGGTGTACGCAGTGCAGTAGGAATGGGATCGCTGCCCGGCAATGTGGCCGTAGAAATAGAAGCTTTGTTTGAATTATACTAGAACCTGTCTCAAAAGTCAAAGAGTAAAGTGTCACGCCACGGCGCAGCGGCGCAACGGCCTTTGATTATCAGAGTTTTTCAACGTTGCGACGTAGCGTCGTTGCGAGAAAAAACACTTTTGAGATAAGCTCTGGAGTCCATCTCAAACTATTGTTTCATGCTGTAACACTTTACGGGATAACTTATCTTCGGACTTTTGGATAGTTTGTAATCTTTTTGCTATGAACAGGAATGACTGGTATGTTATAAATAATGTGAACGAATTGGATTCACCGGCGCTGGTTGTTTATCCCGAAAGGATAAAACATAATATTCAACTTGCCATCAGCATGATTGGTGATGTGGAAAGATTGCGACCGCATATCAAAACAAATAAATCAAAAGAAGT
>DASVOE010000071.1:0-5593 GCA_036383515.1 Chitinophagaceae bacterium
AAGAACGACTCAGCCAAGGACAGTAGGGGTTTATGAAGTGGATGCGATGACAGCATTATCAGCTCAAGTGACAGCTCAGATTTCTGCTCTTACAAAGAAGATAGATGCACTTGGGGTACAACCAGTTCAGAAAATGGAAACGATTTGTGAAATATGTGCGGGTAGCCACTCAAGTGATCAATGTGCAATAAATCCTGAATCAGTCCAGTTTGTTTCCAGTTATAACAGGAAGCAAGGCAGTTTTCCAAACAGTTACAATCCGGGAGTAAGAAACCACTCGAATTTTTCTTGGAGTAGTAATCAGTCACATGCTCAAGCACAAGCTCCAAGGCAATCATATCCACCTGGATTTCAGCCACATCAACAATCTCAACAACACCCACAACCTCATCAACCTGACAAGCTATCACAAATGGAAGAATTGTTGGCAAGATTGGCAACTCAGTTTGAAGCCACAACGAAAAACCAATCAGCTGCAATAAAGAATCTTGAGAACCAAATTGGACAAATAGCTAGTGCTTTGAATACTAGAACTCCAGGTTCTTTACCTAGTGATACGGAGAAAAATCCAAGGAATGATGGAAATGAATATTGTAAGGCAGTTACACTTAGAAGTGGGAAGGAGTTGACTACATGTTTAGACGGACAAAAGAAAATAATTCCTGCTGAGAATGATGAAAAAGAGAGTGGAAATTTGGAAAGTAAATCTGGGGAAAAAGTTGTACAAAAACAACAAGAAGATAAGCAAACAACAGTTGTACCACCTGTGCCATTTCCTCAAAGATTGCAAAAGCAGAAATTAGAGAGACAGTTTTCAAAATTTTTAGAAGTGTTCAAAAAGCTGCAAATCAATATTCCATTTGCAGATGCTTTAGAACAAATGCCTAGCTATGCGAAATTCATGAAAGATATTTTAGCAAGAAAGAGGAAGCTAGGGGAGTTCGAAACTGTAGCGCTGACAGAAGAATGTAGCGCAATTCTGCAAAGAAAGTTACCACCGAAGTTGAAGGATCCGGGTAGCTTCACCGTACCGTGCACGATTGGACCCCAGTTCTTTAATAGATGTTTGTGCGATTTGGGTGCGAGTATTAACTTGATGCCGCTTTCGATCTACACTCAGTTGGGATTACCAGCACCGAAGCCAACAAATATCTCTTTACAGCTCGCAGATAGATCAGTGACATACCCTAGGGGCATTGTGGAAGACATATTAGTGAAGGTGGACAAATTCATATTTCCAGCCGACTTCATTGTGTTGGACTATGAAGAGGATAAAGACATACCCATTATCCTTGGAAGACCATTTTTAGCCACTGGAAGGACATTAATTGATGTACAAAAGGGAGAGTTAACGATGAGAGTCCAAGATGAAGAAGTAACTTTTAATGTTTTCAAGGCTATGAAATTCCCGAAGGGAGAGGAAGAGTGCTTTAAAGTTGATCTGATTGAAGGAGTGACAAGGGAGGTATTTAGTGTGTCTGTGAATGAAGACCCTCTTAAAACTGCATTGGTAAGTGAAAATTTATCTGATGATTTAACTGTGCTAGAATGGGTTCAAATGCTAAATTCAGCTCCGAAGTTCACACGATGTTTGCAAAAATTTGAACCTCTGGATTATTGGGGAAAACCGGATGAAAAGGTGAAATCATCCTTAGAAGAACCGCCCAGCTTGGAACTTAAGCCATTGCCTAACCATCTACGGTATGCCTACCTTGGTTCTTCTTCTACCTTTCCAGTTATTATTTCTGCATCACTTGATAAGGTTCAAGAAGAAAAGCTACTAAGGGTACTTCGGCAATACAAGACTGCTCTTGGATGGACTCTTGCGGATATCAAGGGGATAAGCCCATCAATTTGCATGCATAAGATTTTATTGGATGATGAAGCGAAACCAACTATTGAACAACAACGAAGACTCAATCCCATCATGAAGGAAGTTGTCAAAAAGGAAATCATTAAATGGTTGGATGCGGGAATTATCTACCCTATCTCAGATAGCTCATGGGTAAGTCCAGTCCAATGTGTGCCAAAGAAAGGGGGAATGACAGTAGTTACAAATGAACATAATGAATTGATCCCTACTCGAACAGTTACGGGTTGGCGGGTGTGTATGGATTATAGAAAGTTAAATAAGGCCACTCGTAAGGACCATTTTCCTCTACCATTCATAGATCAGATGTTGGACAGGCTTGCAGGACATGAGTATTATTGTCTTTTGGATGGATACTCAGGTTATAACCAAATTGCCATTGCACCCGAGGATCAGGAGAAGACGACATTCACATGCCCATATGGTACTTTTGCTTTTCGCAGAATGTCTTTTGGATTATGTAACGCGCCGGCGACATTTCAACGGTGTATGATGGCTATTTTCTCCGATATGGTCGAACAAAATCTTGAGGTATTTATGGATGATTTCTCAGTTTTTGGGGATTCGTTTGATTATTGTTTGGAAAATCTCACTCTTGTGCTTAAACGGTGTATGGAAACGAATTTGGTTTTAAATTGGGAGAAATGTCATTTTATGGTGCAAGAGGGGATAATCTTGGGTCACCGAGTGTCATCAAAAGGAATTGAGGTTGATAGAGCTAAGATCGAAACCATTGAGAACCTACCGCCACCAGTTTCAGTAAAGGGTATTCGAAGTTTTTTGGGACACGCTGGTTTTTATAGAAGATTTATAAAAGACTTCTCCAAAATCACGAAACCACTTTGTAATCTTTTGGAGAAGGATGTCCCATTCAACTTTGATCAAGCATGCCTTGAAGCTTTTGATGTGTTGAAGAAGAAACTAGTCACCACACCTGTAATCATAGCGCCAGATTGGGGTATCCCGTTCGAATTAATGTGTGATGCTAGCGACTTTGCAATTGGTGCAGTTCTTGGCCAACGAAAAGAAAAAATTTTCCACCCTATATACTATGCTAGTAAGACGCTAACGGATGCCCAGCTAAATTATACCACTACCGAGAAAGAGCTATTAGCAGTTGTTTATGCATTTGATAAATTTCGCTCATATTTGATTGGGACAAAAGTGATCGTGTTTACAGATCATTCAGCAATTAAGTACTTAATAACAAAGAAAGATGCAAAGCCGAGATTAATTAGATGGGTATTATTGCTACAAGAGTTCGACTTGGAGATTAGGGACCGAAAAGGAACAGAAAATCAGGTTGCTGATCATTTATCACGATTAGAAAATGCAGAACTAAAGAAAGATGACACAACAGTGGTCAATGAATTTTTCCCGGATGAACAACTGTTTGCGGTAAGGATGGATACACCATGGTATGCAGATTATGTAAATTTCATTGTGAGTAAGGTGTTTCCACCAGATTTGACAAGTCAACAGAAGAAGAAATTTCTCCATGATGTGAAACAGTATTTATGGGATGAGCCGTTTTTATTTAAACAGTGTGGAGATCAAGTAATAAGAAGGTGCGTTCCGGAAGTTGAAATGGAGAATATTCTACACCAATGTCATGCATCTGCCTATGGTGGACATTTTGCGGGAGAAAGAACGGCCGCTAAGGTACTTCAATGTGGATTCTTCTGGCCAACACTCTTTAAGGATGCCCGTGTGTTTTCATTGAAATGTGACAGATGCCAAAGAGTTGGTAATATATCAAAGCGACAAGAGATGCCACTAAACATGATCTTAGAAGTCGAATTGTTTGATGTTTGGGGCATCGACTTCATGGGACCATTTCCGTCATCTTTTAGCAACTCCTATATACTTTTAGCGGTGGATTATGTTTCAAAGTGGGTAGAAGCTATAGCATCGCCCACCAATGATGCTAAGGTTGTGGTTAAGTTCATTCGAAAGAATATTTTCTCTAGATTCGGCACTCCTCGTGCAATCATTAGTGATGAAGGCACGCACTTCTGTAATAAGCAGTTCTCAGCTATTCTCGCTAAGTACGGAGTCACTCATAGGATAGCTACTGCTTACCATCCACAAACAAGTGGTCAAGCCGAGGTATCAAACCGAGAAGTAAAACGAATCCTTGAGAAGATAGTGAACCCTAGTCGGAAAGATTGGGCTAGTAAGTTAGATGATGCTTTATGGGCATACCGTACAGCATTCAAAACTCCGATAGGGATGTCTCCGTACAGGTTAGTATATGGGAAGGCATGCCATCTTCCGGTTGAACTAGAACACAATGCTTATTGGGCAATCCGGAAGTTAAACTTGGATATGTCTGCTGCGGGAGAGAAGCGCCTCTTACAATTGAACCAAATGGATGAATTCAGACTCCAATCATACGAGAACGCGAAGTTATATAAAGAAAAGATTAAGAGGTGGCATGATGCAAAAATTCTGGAAAGAAAGTTCGAAGCAGGGCAAACAGTGCTATTATACAATTCAAGGCTTAAACTATTTCCAGGAAAGTTGAAATCCCGTTGGTCAGGGCCATTTATCATTACAAAAGTTTATCCTCACGGAGCTGTGGAGGTGGAAGACCCGGATTCCAAACGTAATTTCAAAGTCAACGGTCAGAGATTGAAGCACTACTATGGGGGTTGTGTTAATCGTGAAAAGACATCGGTCAACCTTGCTGATTAGAACAGAGAAGAAAGTCAGGCTGAAGACTATAAACCAAGCGCTAACTGGGAGGCAACCCAGGAACTTTTATTGTTATATTTTTTTTTTATTTTTTTTTTATTTTATTATTTTTATTTTTTTATTTGCGTTACTGGTTAAACTTTTATAGTTTAGGGTTTGTTACACCCCTTATGTTCTCTAACACGATATTTAATTGATTTCAGGATAGGAAACAAGATTTCATATTTGGCGGGTTCGACTAATGGCCACTACGACTACCCGGTCGGGGGTCTCGCTCCCCGGTGAGCGAGCGGCTGCCCAGCTCGCCGGTGAGCTGGCGGGGGTTGCAAGGGGGCAGCGCCCCCTGGAAGCCAAGCACTTATGAGCTCAATAGAAGAATGTCCATTTGTCAAATTCTCATATTTCTTATTATTTCCTTCATTTTTAGTGTTATTGAATTGCTTAATGGTGTAGGATATTGTTTTTCTTTTTCTTAGTTTATCTTAGTTTAGGGTTTTTAAAATAAGTCTTAATCTCCTTGCAAACAAAAAACTAATAATTGAAGTTGTGCAGGTTGGGAAATATTTTTCAAGACATGCCCAAGCGCCTAGGCGCCCAAGCCAGGCACAATCCAAGCGCCTAGGCGCCTAATTGCAGTAGCCGAGACAAGCAAAGAGCATCTAAGCGCCCCCACCTAGGCCAAACCAAGCGCCTAGGCGCTCTAAGCGCCCAAGACATACTGCTCCCAAGTGCCTAGGTAGTTCAACAAGTACAAAACCAAGCGCCTAGGCGCTCCTACTGCAACGTGAAAAAAAATTAAAAGCCCTAATCGGGCAAGACTCCTCCAAACCGAAATCAAACACATTCTTGCTCTCCTACTCCAACTCAAACTCACTCAAATCACATCCCTCCTCTAATCTAGCCTCGATAATCATCTTTTTCTTGTATAAGCATAATCAAACACTCAATCTCCTACCCACACTAAGGCAATAAATCTTCATCTTGTCATCCTTCCTCACCAATTCGGCATCCAACCATCCATCTATC